>DESS01000248.1:7665-12621 GCA_002361335.1 Richelia sp. UBA3308 | reverse complement strand
GTTAGTTGTTAGTTGTTAATCGTTGGTTGTTAAGAGGTTTATTCAGAATTTTTGTTGTTAATCTCAGTTTTACAGATAAATATGACAGGAATATGTCAACTTGATTTTGGATTAATGCGTAATAAAAGCAGAATTTAGATAATCCAGTAACTAGGAGGATATTCCTAGTTACCGGAAGTAAGTGTGTGTGGTTTTGGAGAAAAGTTAGATACCCGCTTTAAGTTATTGCTGTTGGCTGCTAACTTGTTTTGTTACCTGATAGTTTGAGTGTGACAGCCAAATATGACACGAATATGTCAAGTAAATTTTAGATTTTGACAAGGGATGGGTTTATTTTAAATTTTGGATTATCGCCGCTAGTGGTGCGTTTCATTAGTTTTGATGAGCCGCACCTGCGGTGAATGGTTCGTTTTTGCTGTAACCATGTAGAGACGCGATACCCTTGCGTCTCTACAATTTCCCCCAAACGGAGCTGCATCAGATATTGCCGATGCATGCCATCGCTAAATATTTCGATTTTGCCATTGTTTCGGATCGCGTTTAACGTGAAAGCAAGCGATTACAATAATGAAATCATCTTCCACTACATACAGTACCCCATAAGGAAAACGACGTATCAACGCCCGTCGCACTTGATGATAAACTTTGGGATAAACTAAGGGATTGCGTCCAATTAAAGCAAAACAGCCATCAACAGCACGAACAAATTCCGAACCCAATCCAGTACTACTTTGTTCGTACCATTCAAAAGCCAGACGGGATATCAAATTCTGCTTGGATGCTAATAATTAACTGATAATTCATTTATCAAAACCCAATCGCTGTTTAACCTCTTCCCAAGTTGAACCCTGCTGTGGATTTTGACGATGTAATTCTAAGCGTCTATCTAATTCTTGTTTTTGACTTTCATTTAAAGGAATATCAACATTCCTGTCAGTCGAAATACTATCCCATAAATCCTCAGCTAGTTGTATTCGCTCGGATACGCTTAATTCAGAAATATCAACCTTTAATATCGGATGCATGGTGATTTGTTTAAATTGACTGTTATTTATAATTTTAAGTTAATTGATTTGCTGACGACGCGGTTGTAATTTTTGCTCTAGTTGACGAAAAACTACTTGGCGATCGCAAAATGACTTTTGACTTGCCCGTAGCCCATAAACAATGCATCTGTTGGTTGATGGCAGAGGAGGGGGAATTCTTACAATAATAAGGGGAATTATTGGCAAAATGGAGGTTCCCAATGGCCTATAGTAATTTTACTTTAGCTAAAGTCAAAGAAGATTTTGGACTAACGGTAGATGAAACCCAAAACATATTTAATGATATTCCAGCCGTACAGCCATCAGAAATTCTAACCATTATTTTGCAAGATTATATTCCTTTAGCTACAGCAATTGGTACAGAAAAAGCTCGTTCAGAGTTTCTGATTGCACCAATTTTGAGTGAAGTCAGACGACAATTAAATGATCAAATTAGCTTGTTTTCTGGTACAGATTTTAATGTAGATATTGAAAAAGGACTTTTGGGTTACTGCGATTTTTTAATTAGTGCATCAAAAGAGCAATTTTTTATTAGCGCTCCGGTAATTACCATTGTAGAAGCAAAAAATGAAAATATTATCAGCAGTTTGGGACAATGTATTGCCGAAATGATAGCATCTCAGATATTTAATCAACGTCAAGGTATTGAAATTCCAGTAATTTATGGCATTGTTACAAGTGGAACAGCTTGGCGTTTTTTGACCTTAACTGAGACTAAAGTTTGTATTGATAAAGTAGAATATTACATCAATCAGGTTGATAAGATTTTAGAAATTATTTTAAATTCGATTCCAGCTTATTTTAAAACCGTTAAGACATGACTATATGCCATGTTGATAAATTTTGCGAATCGACTACATTTAAGCAACACCAAAATCAGTATATTGACGAACTTGGGGTGGATGAAAACCCAAAATAATATCTTCTTTTGGAACTCCAGCTTCTAATAATTCTTCAGCAACGGGACGATTAGTTCCATCATATTGAATCCAAATTTTTTCTTGGATAATATCGATATGTACTACACAACCATGTACCCGAATTTGACCATCCCAACCTATATGCATTACTTCATAATGGTCTATTTCTGGGTTAACAATTGCTTCCGTTTCAATTTGACCGTGAGAAGGTTTATACTTGGCATAATCATAGATTAAATCGCGAACTATTTGACGATAGCGTTCTAATCTATCCATTGTATAATTCTCCTTTTTTCATCATCAAATACTAACAGTTTAATTTTTAAGCTTTTGAGGATTAATTGTCCTAATTTTTCAGTAAAAATAGTTTCATAGGAACGCTTCGGAACAGCGAGGTAAAGTATTCGTTCGGATTGTGTTTCGGCAAGAATACTTTTATAAACACCATATTGTCCCGCAGCTTCTTCTAAATCCCGAACAGGAGAAGCTTTCAAAAAACTTTTAATTTCAACTGCTATTTTAAGGTTACCCTTTTGAGCGGCTATTGTTGTTTTTTCTGCTCCCAAATCAACATAAAGATCTCTACTACCATAGGATAAAATCAAGGGATCATCAGTAATTTCCCAACCGTCATTAATTAGAGCTTCAACAACAGTATCATGATAAAAATCTTTGGCGGGCATAGCAAAGCAGTAATTAAAGTTTTTCGTTTATAATTTCTATGTTATCGGATTATTATCAATAAGCTCTTTTGCCAAAGTTCATTGTTAGGTGGACAATGGGTTGTCTAGTAGCGGTTTTAACCGCCAGAACCTTAAAAACTTTTTAGGATTCCATGGCAAAAATAACAGCCTGCTTATTTACCGTAACCCACCAAGCGTTATTGGTGCGTGCTTATGTATGTATTAAGATCATATTTTTTAACATAAGGATTGTCGTGCATCTAACACACCCTACAATCTACAATTTTTTTTCAAACCTTCTTCAACGGCAAACAAATTTGAAAAGTAGTACCTTCGCCGACAATACTATCTACAGTAATTTTACCACCATGAGCTTGGACAATTTGTTGTGCGATCGCCAATCCTAAACCAAAACCGCCAGAAGTACGAGTTCGTGCAGTATCTACACGATAAAACCGCTCGAAAATATGGGGTAAATCTTCAGGGGGGATACCAATACCGCTATCGATTATTTGAATAGATATCCGCCGCAGTTGAATAAATTGTTTCAGTTTTACTTTTCCGCCTTGGGGAGTATATTTACAAGCGTTATCTAACAAATTTTTCAAAGCTTGCTGTAATAAATCTGGATCTACTAATAATGTAACTGGTTGCGATGAGAATTCCCCAATCAGACTTAATTGTTTTTCCTTAGCGATGGATTGATATTGATTTACTAACTGGTTGAGTAAACCAACAATTTCAACATTTTGTAAATCTTTGGGATTTAAGCGTCCCTCATGTCGCGCTAAAAACAATAGATTACCGATCAGAGCGCTCATCGACTTAGAAATATCAACAACATTTTCTAAACGTTGACGAGGTAATTCGCAATTATCTTCAGGTGCGAGTAAACCAACTTGAGCATTACTTAAAATCGCTGCTACCGGCGCACGTAATTCGTGAGAAGCATCAGCAGTAAAACGTTGTAATTGTTCGTAGGAACGTTTCGTCGGCTTCATCGCCACGCCACCCAAAAACCAGCCAACAACTCCGACTATACCTAAAGTAATTGGTACTCCCAAAGATAAATAAAATCGCGATCGCCCTAAATGTTCTTGAATTGGTTCCAGGGATTTGGTAACAATAATATAGCCGATTTTTTTGTTTCCATTTTGAAATGGAGAAGTTAATTGACGCAGCCAAAGTTGTTGAGAATTAGATAAAATAGTTTGAAAACCTTGTTTAACTAAATATTGTGGGGGACAAATATTATCATTGATTTGTAAAGGTCTTTTTTGATTGTCGTACCAGCATACATATTCAAATCCATTCCGAATAGTTAAAGAAGATTCAAGGGGCATTCCTCCAGACTCGACTCGATATTGTTCATTTTGAGAAGGATATTTAAATTGAAAAACATAATTTTGAGTATCTTCCTTCAACCCTTGATCGAAAACCCGCAACCTTTCTCTAACTAAAAAATAATAAACAACAAAAGCGAAAGTAACCAAAATTCCACCCATAGCCAGGGTGAATAAATAAGCTAAACGACGACGACTACGAGTTAGCATAAGAATTTAGAATTTAGAATTTAGAATTTAGAATTTAGAATTTAGAATTCTCACTTCGGTGCATTCAGCCGATAACCCATACCATATATTGTTTCCAAACAATCCTTAGCACCTACTGATTCTAAACGCTGCCGCAATCTTCGTACCAAAGTAGTTACAGCATTACTTTCTGGTTGAGTACCCCATTCCCAAAGAGTATCTTCAATTTGTTCCCGGGATTTGACTTGATTGGGATGACGCATTAAATATTCCATCAACTGAAACTCCCGAGTTGATAACTTCGAGGAAACTTCTCCTCGGATCAAAGTCAAACTATTTAGATTTAATTCTAAATCTTCCAACTTAAGAATATCACCTTGCCAAAGTGGCGATCGCCTTCCTAATGCTCGCACTCTTGCTAACAATTCAATTACATCAACTGGTTTTACTAAGTAATCATCAGCACCAGCATCTAAACCGGTGACTTTATCGTTAGTAGTGTCTTTTGCAGTTAACATTAACACCGGAGAGGTTTTTCCAGCTTGTCGATACTCACGACATAATGCTAAACCGCTTACATTTGGTAACATCCAATCCAAAATCAACAAATCATAATCTTTTTGAGTAATCAGCCACTGTGCCGTATCACCATCTTCAACAGCATCAACAATATGTCCCACTGCTGATAAAGCCGCGTGTAAAGGCTCCAACTGTCTCGTATCATCTTCTACAAGTAGAATTATCATAAGCTTTATAAGAATTTAGAATTTAGAAT
>DESS01000248.1:7164-7566 GCA_002361335.1 Richelia sp. UBA3308 | reverse complement strand
CAACTAATAACTAATAACTAATGCTAAAATTTCTGAAATTATTAGGAATAGAATACTGGGTACCATTACCAATTTTAGGGCTAAGTTTTTGGTGTGTTGGCGGATGGATCACCGAGAAAACTTTAACAAGTTCCGATAAAAATCCAGTTCAATTGCAAGCAAACCAACCAGATTATGGCTTTGGAATAGCATCAATAAAAGTAGAAATTTATCCGGAAAAAGGTATTTCCTTAGTGAAAATCAAAAAACTAAGTAGAACATATACAGAATCTGAAATGATTTTAACAACTACACATATCCCCGACTTAGAAGCAGCGATCGCCAATGAACTTCGATTATCTCGCCAAAAAGTCCGAAAAATGATGCGTTATCGTTAACACCCATGCCCTTCGGCCCCATGCC
>DESS01000248.1:0-7151 GCA_002361335.1 Richelia sp. UBA3308 | reverse complement strand
GCCCAATTCCCAATTCCCAATTCGGGCATTCTAAATTCGGGCATTCTAAATTCTCTTCGATTTCTCAAAAAGCACCTAGATATCGCCATTTACTGGTAAGTTATACATAGCAAAAAACTTGCAGTTTAAACAAGGAGATACATTGAGTAATCATCTCGATGCCATCGCCGCACACGGCGGCAAGTTGGTAAATCGTATCGCTTCACCCGAACAAAAACAAGAATTTCTCTCCAAAGCTGAAACTCTACCGCGAGTCCAACTTGACAAACGGGCTGTTTCCGATGTAGAAATGATCGCGATCGGCGGTTTTAGTCCACTGACTGGTTTTATGAATGAGTCAGATTATCAGCGCGTGGTGTCCCAAATGCGTTTGGCTTCCGGGATTCCTTGGTCGATTCCCGTTACACTTTCTGTAACCGAGGAAGTAGCTAACTCATTACAATCAGGCGATTTAATCCGTTTGGATAACCCCAATGGTGAATTTATTGCGGTATTGGAATTCGCAGAAAAATATCATTACGATAAAAAACAAGAAGCAATTAAAGTTTATCGTACCGACGAAGAAAAACATCCCGGTGTCAAGGTAGTTTACAATCAAGGTTCAGTAAATATAGCAGGTGATGTGTGGTTGTTAGAACGTTCGCCACATACGCAATTTCCCAAGTATCAGATCGACCCAGCCGAATCGCGGCAAATGTTTAGGGACAAAGGTTGGAAAACAATTGTTGGGTTTCAAACTCGCAATCCCATTCACCGCGCCCATGAGTATATTCAAAAATGCGCTTTGGAAACCGTAGATGGTTTATTTTTGCATCCTTTGGTAGGAGCAACAAAATCCGATGACATTCCCGCCGATGTAAGAATGCGTTGTTACGAAATTATGTTGGAAAATTATTATCCTGATGATAGGGTAATTTTAGCAATAAATCCGGCGGCAATGCGTTATGCTGGTCCTCGTGAGGCAATATTCCATGCTTTAGTTCGCAAAAACTATGGCTGTACCCACTTTATTGTCGGACGAGATCATGCAGGGGTAGGTGACTACTATGGTACTTACGACGCACAGCACATCTTTGATGAATTTGAGCCGGGTGAATTGGGCATTATGCCGATGAAGTTTGAACACGCTTTTTACTGCACCCGCAGCAAGCAAATGGCGACTTCAAAAACCAGTCCTAGCAAGCCAGAAGAACGGATTCACCTTTCCGGAACCAAGGTACGGGAAATGTTACGTCGGGGAGAATCACCCCCAGCAGAATTTTCTCGTCCGGAGGTGGCGGCAGAGTTAGTACGCGCAATGCAAGTGCTAATCGAAGCCTAAGTTTTGGCTTAATTGATATTTTGTTTACAAACCGTATAAGCAATAGCTTTACATAATAGATTTCAGCCCTTTAATCTGATAGCTGATGAGTTGAGGGTTGAGGGGTGAACTTATGAAGCGGCGAATCTTTTTACAACGAATTGGCTCTATTTTGGCGGTATTGGGAGTTACCGAGTCACTATGGTGGACTAAGGGTAACCGCCTACAACAGGCTTTGGCGGAAGCGACTCCACGGAAGTTAGCGTTATTGGTGGGTATTAATCAATATCCGCAAATTCCTCAACTAAAAGGTTGTCTGACGGATGTGGAGTTGCAAAGGGAACTTTTGATTCATCGCTTCGGCTTCCAACCGTCAGATATTTTGTGTTTGACAAACAAGCAAGCAACTAGAGAAGGTATTGAGAACGCATTTCTAGAGCATCTTGTCAAGCAGGCAAAACCGTCTGATGTGGTTGTTTTCCACTTCAGCGGTTACGGTAGTCGGGTTAAAACTAAAAGTTTACTCGGTACCATGAAAAATGCTTTGATTCCCTTCGATGGTACTCAAGTTATAAAAGATGAGAAAATTGCCAATTATTTATTAGAAGATACTTTATTGCTGATGATGCAGTCATTAGCTACTGAGAGTGGGATCGCAATACTAGACACTAGTTATTACAAACCCAGCATATCCCAGCCGACGGGATTGGCAATTCGTTCTTGGAAAGCGCCTTCTGAAGGACAGTTTTTAGCTGAAGAAATCGAGTTTCAAAAGCAACTGACTAACAACATTACTGCCGATAAGTTAAGGGTGTTGCTAGCCTCTAGTTCCAACTCGAAAGATTTGGCGAAAGAAATCATATTTTCTGACTTTAGTGCTGGGTTATTTACCTATGCCTTAACCCAATATCTTTGGGAAGCTACTCCGGCAAGAAACATTCAAGCAATTTTATCTAGTGTCGGAAGTTCTATGATGTCTTTAGGTAGTTTCCAAAAACCAGTTTTACTTGAAAAGAAAAACCAAACCAAAGCTTTAGCTGGCGACAATTTTCTCTCAAAAAATCTTTTGGCAGCGAATGGTGCTGTAACGGCTATAGAAGATGACGGTAAAAGCCTTGAATTGTGGTTGGGAGGAATACCGCCCTCGGTACTGGAATATTATGAGGAAAATTCGCAATTTAGCTTATTATCTACATCATCATCTTCAACTGTGCCCTTAGTATTGCGTAGTCGTAACGGTTTAAAAGCAAAAGCACAATTTTCAAAGGACAAAAATCAAATCAGTGCCAAAGTTGGACAGCTTGTCAAGGAAACAGTACGAGTTTTGCCCAAAGATATTAGTTTAAAAATTGGCCTTGATGAGGTTAGTTTAGAAAGAATCGAACGAGTTGACGCTACAAGTGCTTTTGCTTCAATGGAGAAAGTTTCGACTGTAATTGCCCAAGAGCAACCAGCGGATTATTTATTTGCTAAGCTTCCCGAAACAGAAATTCCCGACAAGGAAGTAAATAATTTAATCAGAATGTCTTCAAGTCGTTATGGCTTATTTACTATGGGAGGTGAATTAATTCCCGATACTCTTGGAGAAGAAGGAGAAGCATTAAAAGTCGCAGTTTATCGGTTAGCGCCCAAGTTGAAAACCCTCTTAGCTGCTAAATTATGGAAGCTGACTCAAAACGAAGGCTCAACTGGAGTGAGCGTCAAAGCAACTTTAGAAGTATTAAACAATAAGAAAACGTCGGATGCTTTGATACAGCGTCAAACCAAGCGAGCATTAGGTATGGAAATATCCAACAAGAAAACAGATAATGTCTCTTCTGAGGGTGTACCTACGGTATCAATTGGTAGTAAATTACGCTACCGAGTAGAAAATACCGGAGATCGACCGTTGTATTTAATGTTGCTGGGATTAAATAATAGTCAAAATCCAATTGCTCTTTACCCCTGGCACAAAGATAACGATTCTGAAAAAAATTCGGGTAAATCCGAGCTGCAACAAGTAATTATTGCTCCAGGAGAGACGTTAATAGCACCCAAAACGACTGCTGGTTTTGAATGGATGATTTCAGGACCATTATTTTGCTGTGAAACCCAAATGATATTTAGTACAGCACCCTTTACTCAAACTATCAAAGCTTTGCAAGAAGGTAAACATACCAGTAGAGATACCCAACGTATTTCACCCTTGTTAAATCCTTTGGAAGTAGCACAAGCCCTTTTGCAAGACTTGAATCAAGCCAGCTTTAAAGATGAATCACAAAATTTATCTGATGATTCTTGGGTGTGGAATGTTAATAATTGGGCAAGTTTGAAATTCGTATTTCAGGTAGTTTGATTCGGTAATTATCACCCACAGATGTATTAGAGAAAACTAACAAAGTCAAAAAATATAGATATACTACAAACTTAGTGACCGATGCGCCTGTCATTTTTTCGGTCACTATTATTGTGTTGAAATCTACCTGATTATAAAAATACCATGAAAATAAAAAATCAGGTTACACTTACTTTGTTAGTGATTATAACATTTATTAGTACTGCTAGTGCTCAAACTCGACCTGCAACCTCCAGTGTCGATCAACGAATTAAACAATTAGAACAGCTTCAGCGAGAGAAAGAGATAAAAGATTTTATTGAACAAGAAATAGAATCAGAAATAGATCGTAGTGTTGGTGAAAGGTTTGAACGTACCACTGGTTTATTAGATGCTAATTTAACTGTACTAAATTTTTGGTTGATAGTAGCGCCTGTTTTGGTAACTATTGCTTTTATCTTTTTTCGTCAAATGATACTTAAAGAGTGGGTTTCTCATACCAAGAAACAATTAGAAGAAGAATTACAAGCAAAACAAGACTATATCAAAATTGAGCTACAAAATTATTTAGATAGGAAAAATAAAGAAATCAAAAAAATAATTATTGAGGAAGAACATGAAATGTATAAAGATATGAAAATAAATTTAGACGAAATTGAACAACAATTAAGAAAGCAGCTAACCAACCAATTAGAAGTAATTTTTAAAGATGTTAAAGAGCATATTCAAGAAAAAGTTGAAAATATAGAGGAAAGTATTTTAGAAGATATTTTATCAGATGCACAAATTAAGAAGGCTAATATTTTCCAACAATTATCTATTTTAACTCCTTCATTATGGAAAATTCCCGATACTAATCAACCCGATATTCAACATAAGATACAACTACTTACAAAACAATTAGAAGAATTAAAAGCTAAGAATCCTCAATTATTTTTTACTGTAGATGATTATTTAAAACAAGGTGATGCTTTATTCTTTGAAGGGCGTTATGAAGATGCGATCGTTTCCTACGATAAAGTAATTAAGAAACAACCATTATGTTATTTAGCTTGGGCTAGTCGTGGCTGGGCTTTAAGAAGATTGGCACGTTATGAAGAGGCTTTACAATCTTACGAAAAAGCTATCGATATCAAACCAAAAGATAATTTAGGCTGGTACGGAAAAGCTAATGCACTTAGAGAATTACAACGATATGATGAAGCAATTGTTGCTTACGATCAATCATTAAACTTTAATCCCACATTTGAATGGGCTTGGTATCGTAAAGCTCGTTGTTATTTACTAAAGGGTGATATTAATCAAGCATTAGAAAATTTCGCAGAAGCAATTAAGTTGAATCCTGATAAATTGTGTCAAATTGCCAAAAATGATGGCGATTGGGATGTAATTAGGGATTCAGATAGGTTTAAAAAGTTGATTGGGCAATAGCGATATTGCCTAGAGACGCGATATATCGCGTCTCTACATTGTTGACAATTTTTAGAAATATTTCTGCAACAATAAACTTAATTTTTCTTTCGTCTTAGCTGGTGCTTTATCTAAAGGCGTTATAATAGCGTATTTTAAAGCCGAATGTGCATCGCTTTGCGGTGGATTTTCATTTAACCTACGCACCGTTTCTTGAATTGCTTTTTGTGCATTGACGGCATTCTTTTGTAAAGTAGCAACTACCATATCTACTGTTACACTATCATGGTCGGGATGCCAGCAATCGTAATCTGTCGCTAATGCCAATGTTGCATAAGCAATCTCCGCTTCTCGGGCTAATTTTGCTTCTGGTACATTCGTCATGCCAATAACTGTTGCATCCCAACTACGATAAAGATGCGACTCCGCTTTAGTAGAAAAAGCTGGTCCTTCCATACATACATAAGTACCGCCGCGATGTAAACTGACATCGGGAAGATTTAGCGAATCGATGGCATCCGCTAAAACGTTGGCTAAATTTTGACAAATAGGCTCGCCAAAAGCAATGTGAGCAGCAATTCCTTCACCGAAAAATGTGGAAACCCGATTTTTTGTGCGATCGATAAACTGATTTGGTATTACCATATCCAAGGGTTTAACTTCTTCTTTTAAGGAACCCACTGCTGAAGCTGAAATAATATATTCTACACCCAACTGTTTCATGGCGTAGATATTAGCGCGAAACGGTAACTCGGAAGGTAACAGGGTATGATTGCGGTTGTGTCGTGGTAAAAAAGCAACTCGCGCACCTTCTAAGGTTCCTACAATCAATGCATCGGATGGTTTACCGAAGGGCGTATCTACTTCAATTTCTTCAATATCTTTGAGTGCATCCATTTTGTATAAACCACTGCCACCGATAACCCCAATTTGAGCCTCTGTCATTATGTTTTCCGATAAATTTTGTCATGTCGTGGTTATTGTACTGGGAAATTCCAACTTCGGTGAATGGGAATTTAGAATTGGGCATGGGGCATGGGGCATTGGGCATTGGGCATGGCCGAATTTAGAATTTAGAATTTAGAATTTAGAATTGAGCATTGGGCATTGGGCATGGGGCATTGGGCATGGGGTGATGGGTGGATGGGGAGACAAGGGGAAATTCTTCACTACTCACTACTCACTATTCACTATTCACTACTCACTACTCACTACTCACTATTCACTTCCACCCTCCTAACCTTTAATCTTTTTACTTTATTGTTGTAAATTTTCAAATATTACATCCTCGTAAAGTAATTCAATGGGGAATTTAAAATCAACGCTAATTAAATCAATTTCATCACCTTGATTATAGGTGTGAAGTTCCCACAAACCTTTTTCATTGAGTCGGAAACATTCCACCATTATTTGTTCGGCATTAATTAAAACATATTCTTTTAAAGTTGAAATTTGGCGATAGTTTTGAAATTTTTTACCTCTATCTATTCCTTCGGTACTTGGGGAAAAAACTTCTACTATTAAACAAGGATGATAAATAACTTTTGTGGCGCGTTTATCCCTTTCATCACAACTTACCATTACGTCGGGCCATTACGTCGGGCCATTACGTCGGGATAGTGGAAGGGGCCATTTTCTGATACTCCTAATTTTGCATCTGCCATCTGTACTTTACAACCTTTCCCTCGGAGATGATTCTTCAGAGCAGAAGCTAAATTCAAGGCTACATCGTTATGGGGAATGGTTCCCCCTGTCATCGCAACAACTTCGCCGTTGATATATTCGTATTTCACGGGTTGTTGTTCTTCCCAGTCTAGATATTCCTCGGGTGTCATGTATTCAAAATTGGGAATTGCCACCATGATTTTTTATTTATATGATTATATTTTGATGTTAGCAGATGAAGGTTTTTTATATGCTTTTAATAAATGTTAGAAAATAAATATTTTTTAACAATAATTATAAATTTTTTGACTGTATTATCACCGACTAGGGAATACAATGACCTGGCTAATAGCATAACTTCTATAAATCTTATTAAAACTGTAATTAAAATTGATCGGTTAGAGAATATTTAATAAATATTTTTTTTGACTACTATCTGGGATGATCCCCCCTTCCCCCCTT
>DESS01000137.1:10937-50548 GCA_002361335.1 Richelia sp. UBA3308 | reverse complement strand
GTTGTCTATAGTTACGTGAACCCTGCAAACCCGGCATTTTTTATGGCACTAGTAGTGACTTTCGTTAGTTTTGGCTGATTCGTTTTTCCAGAAATTGTCTGTCTTATTGATATATATAGCTATTTTCCCTTGAATGCAATACAATACACAAAATTTTGTGGTATGGGCATCCGGGGCGTGTAGCTTATAAAGGGCAGGATGCCCGTAGCATAAGAATGTATTTCACAAAGGCTGAAAACCCCGCAAAACTTATGTGGTCGAATACTAATCATGCTAGCTAAAAAGCCTCTCTGATTAGAGAAAGGGCATTTCTAATCAAAAATATTACTTTAGAATTTAAAAACTGGGGCGCTAGGATTCGAACCTAGGAATGGCGAGACCAAAACCCGCTGCCTTACCGCTTGGCGACGCCCCATCAAGTTTACTCTTGTAAATATAGCAATAGGATAAGTCAGTGTCAAGTAGTTTTATATTGATTTTTTTTAATTACTCTGTAATCAACTCTTTTATTCTTCACATATTCTTCATTAACTTTCTAGGTGAGAATTTTTGCTGCGATAAGCCCTACGGGCATGCGCTACCCTAGGGGAACACCTTGCGGTGAACGCGATTGGCATTCGCCACCTTCGGGCGACGAGAAGATCGCTTAGCTAAATCCAGGTCCCGTCTACTAACAACCTGTAATATCCTATAGTTTTCATGAAGCCCTTTGAGTTTCTAACTACTTGGGCTGCCAATAACAAAGTAGTAAATTATACTTTAAGTCTGGAGTAAATATTTTTTTTAAATTGCTAAATTTATACTTGACATTGAGTAAAAAGTTACTATATTTTAAAATATTTGGTTGCTTCCCTTTTAGCTAAATGTTTCTTGAGGTATGTGAAAAAATATTTCTCAAATAAAAAATGCTACGAAAATAAAAATTATAGGCTTTATTTCTTCAAGACTAATTAAGTTATTATGCTGGAGTTGCTTTTAGGAATTTCCAGATCAATGGAAGTTAACAAGCATAATTTCTGTAAGAAACCCAAGTTTATTTTTTTTATTTTATCTTATGTCTTTTAGCAGGTCACGCATCAACCTTAGTGTATTTTTTTTCTCTATAAGGGACTTCATATTAAACAAGCTAAAGCGGCAGAAAAATAAAACCCATGATTTTACTGAGTGCGTTGATGGAAGCGACTACGTATTTGAAGTTGCTCCCGAAGCTAAAAAAGCTTATATGACAGCACAAGGTAAAGGTGTCAAACCTGGCGACTATATAGTTTTACAAATAGATTCTGAATCAAAGAAATACCAAGTGGAGCAAATTGATTACTATTCTAATCCATCCGATATGTGGATAGGTTTAATCAAAAAAGTAACAGATGATTAACCACTGTCTTTGTCTTTACTTGATGAAATATAATTCTAATTATTGCAGGTTTAATATCAGAAATAAAACAATTATTTAAACAATACTATAAACCATATAAAATAATAATTAGTGGTGGAACAATAAGCGCCATCAGCAAACTTAATGGCGCACCAACTCGGGCAAAATCAAGAAATTTGTAACCACCGGGACTATAAACCATAGTATTAGTCTGATAACCAATGGGAGTAATAAAGCTGCTAGAAGCTGCAAAAGTTACCACTAAAATAAAAGCCATAGGATTAAAATTAAGACTTTTGGCTACTTCAACTGCAACAGGTAGAAGTAAAACTACAGAAGCATTATTAGAAAGAATTTCTGTAATTAAAACAGTTACACAATAAAAAAAAGTTAATAACCAATAACCAGAAAGATTGCCTCCTATTGCAACTAAATTTTGTGCCAACCACTGAGTAGTTCCAGACTTATCCATTGCAATTCCCAAAGGAATTAACCCAGCTAATAGAAAAATAATATCCCAACGCACGGCTTGATAGACTTCACCAGGCTTAAGACAGCCTGTAAAAACCATTAACACAACCCCGAGCATTGCACTTACCAAAATTGGCATTATTCCTAAAGCTGCGAATAAAACAACTCCCAAGCCAATCGCCACAGCAATACCCGCTTTGTCTCTTCGTAAAGTTTCTATATCACGCTCGCCGATAAATAATAAATCTCTGCTTGTTTGTAGCCCTAAAAAACTTTGATTTGGTCCTTGTAATAATAGTACATCACCAAAACGTAACTTGACTTTACCAAGTCTTTCTCTGACTAATTCCTCTCCCCGACGAATTGCTAAAACTGTAGCATTGTAGCGTTGTCTAAACCGGATATCTTTAAGAGTAGAACCAATTAAATTTGAATTAGAAAGAATCAAAACTTCTGCAATGCTTTCTTCAGCGGAAATCAGATTTTTTTCCCAGGATTTATCGCCAAACTGGATATCAGGTAAAAACTCTATTCCTCTTTCATCTTTTACCTTAAGCAAACATTCTTTCCCACCCCTAACCATTAAAATATCCCCTCCTTGTAAAAATTTATCTGCCAAGGGTTGGGGAAAGTGATTGTCATTTCGTATTATTTCTAATACATCCAAATCAAATTTCCGCTGGAGTTTGCTTTGGCGTAAAGTTTGTCCGACTAAATTAGAACTTGGTGCCACTACAATTTCGCTGACATAATCTTTAAGATCGTAACCTTGAGTGACTGTATTATTACTTCTAATTTTACGATTAGGTAACAGTCGTGGTGCAACTAAAGTTAAATAAGCTAAGCCAACAGTAAAAATAATTAGCCCTAATTCGGTGAATTGAAACAAGCTAAAAGCACCATACCCCAATTTTTCAGACAAACCACTTGCTAACACATTAGTGGAAGTACCAATTGTTGTTAGCATTCCCCCTAGAATTGTGACGAAGGATAAGGGCATCAGTAACTTAGATGGAGAAATGTCTTGTTTGTGACACCAATCTTCAATTACTGGTAGAAAAACTGCAACTACAGCAGTATTGTTAATTAAAGCACTAATTGGACCAGTAATGATTCCAATAGCTAGAATTTGCCGTGTTGAATTTTTACCTCCCCATCTCAGTAGTAAATCGTTTACTACCGCAATTGCTCCAGTGCGAGAAATTCCTGCACTAAGGATGAACATTGCCATCACGGTAATAGTTGCCGAATTACCAAAACCAGAAATACCTTCCTCTGGAGTCACTAATCCCAAAGCCATCAACAATACCATTACCCCGATTGCTGTAATATCAACCGGAAACCATTCACCAACAAAGCTAATTAAAGTCAGAAAGACTATGTTGATAGTTAAAAAGATACTCATATTTAATTGATTTACACAGGGAAAGCCAGGCATTGTTAGACATCATGAGCAAAACTGCTTTTCTCAAACAAGATTTAAGATAGCCGCAGTTATTCTCACGAGAATATATTAGACAATAATCAATACTTTTATCAGGCAGTTCCTGGCAGAGCTACAGATTATCAACCAGAAATCAAAGCTTTTAATTAAAACACCGTCGTAATTTAAGCCTAAACTACTTCCCATTTCTTACCCATTTATCTGCCAATATTGCGGAAAGTTTTGTTAGTGACTCAGTTGACATTAATACCATACATCATTTATCTGTAGCAACACCATCGATAATAATATATAAAATAATTAACTTTTTCATCTAGATACTATATTGATAAAACTTTTTTACCGATCAAATAATCAATATTCACTTTGTAAAACAGCATACAATTTTCAGGTAGTTAATCAATAAATATTCAGAAATAATCTGCTTCTACATTAAAGATTCCTTAAAGAAATGAAATTTTTATTACTTGGAAAAATAAAAAATAAGCAGACGTGTTTACTTATAATTTGTTTCCTCCTTGAGACAAACATTCATGCAATACTAGCCCAACAGGCGTTTGAGAGATACTCTCACATTTTTAGTTATCAGTTTTACTTTTATGTATAGTTGATTCTTTTAGCTAATAATTTTTTTCTTCATAAAAACTATACAAACTATCCAGTGATAATTAGTACTGCTTAAAGAAATTTAATGCTATACTTTTTGCAAATTTGTCTGCTACTTATCCAAATCAGTGAATCTACCACATATACCTTGGTGCGATAAGTATATAATTGTCATCCATAAAACATAAATAGACCTATCTGTAAATTAGATTTTAACTTTTGATTTATAAGGGCTATAGGTTAATTCGTGGATAAGTCAAGTAAATTAAACATCTAAATTTCCGTTTGATTGTCATGGTGCTTACAAAATATCTGTTTCTTAAACATCTTGTAACTTTTGATGATTCTCGATAAACTTTGGCTGTAATTAATTTGAGCTTCTACTTCAGAAGTTGTGTTCTAAATAGACCCTATATAGGAGAAAATTAATCATGAATCAGCGTGGTGTTACTGTATGGTTCACTGGCTTAAGTGGTGCTGGAAAAACCACCATCAGTAAAGCAGTTGCTGAAAAAATGCGTTCCCAAGGTTGTAAATTAGAAATACTTGATGGTGACGTAGTGCGTGAAAATCTAACTAAAGGCTTAGGTTTTACTAAAGCAGATAGAGATGAAAATGTTCGCCGAATTGGTTTTGTTTCCCATCTCTTGACTCGTAATGGTGTCATAGTCTTGGTATCTGCAATTTCTCCTTATAGAGAAATTCGGGAAGAACTTAAGCAAAAAATAGGAGATTTTGTTGAGGTTTATGTTAATGCTCCCTTAGCAGTCTGCGAAGAGAGAGATGTTAAAGGACTTTACAAGCGAGCACGTGCGGGAGAAATCAAGAACTTTACGGGAATTAGCGATCCTTATGAACCACCCCTCAACCCCACTATTGAATGTCGCACCGACTTAGAAGAATTAGAACAGAGTGTAGCAAAAATCTTCAACAAACTTGAAGAGTTGGGTTATCTCGATAAAGCGCTAGAAATGCAAGCTGTTTAAACAATTTCTATTAAATAGAGGCTTTAGTGTAAGGTTTGCGGTGAACCGCGAACACTCAATTTCAAGTTGTCTTTTACACTTAAATTACACCAGATTTCTGTTGAAATATTATCATCTTAAAATATGCAAAGTCTAACTTTGGAGAATCATCAACAGGGCACAATTATTGAAAATGCCCAGTTAGTTAATCGTATTGCTACTTCCCAACAGCGAGCGGAATTTTTAGATAAAGCCGATTCCTTACCTAGAATCCAACTGGATAAAAGGGCAACTTCAGATTTAGAAATGATTGCCATTGGTGGCTTCAGTCCACTCCAGGGATTTTTGGAACAAGCTGATTACGATTGCGTAGTTGAAAATATGCGTCTAGCTAACGGTCAGCCCTGGTCTATTCCTGTTACTCTTTCTGTAAATAAAGAAATAGCAGCATCTTTAAAAGAAGGTAGTTTAATTCGGTTGGACGATCCTAACGGACGTTTTGTTGGTATTTTAGAATTAACTCAAAAATATAGCTACGATAAAACTCGCGAAGCAGTTAAAGTTTACCGTACTGATGAAGATAAGCACCCTGGTGTAAAAGTTTTATACGAACAAGGCGAAGTTAATTTAGCAGGTCCAGTTTGGTTACTACAACGGGAATCCCATCCTCTATTTCCACCTTACCAAATCGACCCGGCAGCTTCTCGGGCTATGTTTCAAGAAAGAGGTTGGAAAACTGTAGTTGGTTTCCAAACCCGTAACCCAATTCATCGCGCCCACGAATATATTATCAAGTGTGCTTTAGAAACAGTTGATGGTTTGTTCCTTCATCCTTTAGTGGGTGCTACCAAAAGCGACGACATCCCCGCAGAAGTACGGATGCGTTGTTATGAAATTATGATGGAACACTATTTCCCATCGGACAGAGTCATCTTGGCAATCAACCCTGCTGCAATGCGTTATGCAGGACCAAGAGAAGCCATTTTCCACGCCTTAGTACGTAAAAATTACGGCTGTACTCACTTCATCGTTGGACGCGACCATGCTGGTGTCGGGGATTACTACGGTACTTATGATGCTCAACATATTTTTGATGAGTTTAAGCCTGGGGAATTGGGTATTACGCCGATGAAATTTGAACACGCCTTTTACTGTACCCGTACCCAGTCAATGGCAACTGCGAAAACTAGTCCAAGCACCAAAGAAGAGCGAATTCATTTATCGGGAACTAAAGTACGTCAAATGCTGCGTAATGGTGAATTACCACCGCCTCAGTTTTCTCGTCCTGAAGTGGCTGCTGAATTAGTTAAGGCGATGCAGAATGGGATTTAAGGCAGGCGATAACTAAAGTGTCTTAAGAGAAGAAGGCAGAGAAAGAATTTTCTTTCTTTGCTTTATTACTCCTACTATTTACTATAACCAGAGTAAATTCGGCTCCTTGTTTTAAACTTCTAAATTAACCTGATTGTTTAACTCAAGATTCTGAGTCAATAAACAAACATTTAGAAGTACTGCCCGACTTAAAAGTTAGAATTTCTCTGAGCAATAGTATAAATATTCATTATTTGCTCGTAATTATTTTCAGTAGTGTACTTAGTTTCAAATTCAAGCCTTGCTTCAAGCCTCATTTGAGCAAGCTTTTCTGGATTTGCTAAAAGCCACTTTACTTTATCGACTAAATCTTTCGGAACCCCAGGTTGAAAATGAAGCCCTGTTTTATCAGGAACTACTATTTCTGAAATCGCGCCAAGATTAGCAGCAATTACGGGAGTTCCTTTAGCAAAAGCTTCGATTGCGACTCTACCAAAAGTTTCGTTCCATTTTGATGGAAACACTAAAAACATAGCTTCTCCCATTAAGCTATGTACTTCTGCAGTCGATTTGTATCCGAGCCATTCTACTCGGGGAAGGCTTTTTACTGCTTGAGCAACGTAGTCTGCTAAAGGTCCATTACCGACAATTTTCAAAGGTATATATTTACTTAGTTCTTCCCAAGCAGCAAGCAAGGTGTCTAAACCCTTTTCTATAGAAAGTCTACCGACAAACAGGGCATAATCACCACTACCTGAACCTACACCAGGATCGGGATTGACAAAATTTGGCTTGACTACAATCTTATCAGCCGGAAGACCTCCTTCGATAAATTTTCTGCGAGCAAATTTAGATAAACAAACATATACATCAACCATTTCCGTCCAGGTTCTCATAGCCCGATGTACACTCAACATAGTTGCTACACCTGCACTTGCCAATTCACTATTACGGTAACAACCATGCAGCACTCCGGGATAAGGAATAATTTTTCCTATACAGTCCTCACAAAGTTTTTCATCGCGGTATAACAGAGCGTTGGGGCATAAAAGGCGGTAGTTATGTAAAGTCTGGACTACTGGAACTCCTTCTGCTTTGGCGGCGTAGTAAACTGATGGAGAAATCAGAGGAAAAAAATTATGTATATGAACCACATCGTAAGCTTGTTGCCTTAAACAAAGCCTAATATCATCATAGGTTTTTTGCGACCAGACTGTTTTAAGCGCCAAAGCAGCTGTATTTAAACCTGTAAGATAATTGTTGTCTTCCTCGTATACTTCAACATGATGTCCCATCTGTCGCAAGAGATTTAGTTCGGTTTCGTAGCATTCTTCTTCTCCACCTCGGACTTGATACCGGTTATGAATAGTTAAAATACGCATTAGATTATACTCTAAGTTAACCGCAAGTTTGGTAATTGATGAGATAGATGCCCGTTTACATGAAACCTATAGATAGTAGATGAGACCTTTTAAATCACTCTGTTTGAGACCAGTTGAACTCTCTTATATGATGTCCTTGCGAGGGTCACTGGAGACCATCGCAAAGTTTTGCGTTAGCCCAGAGCGTGTCCGATAGGACATATGCTTCACTTCCTTCGCCGCAGCAAAGCTGTTCACCGAAGGTGCAGTTTACGCTGCGGACGGTTATTTAACCGGACATCATATTATTCAAAGGAAGGGAACAAGACTTTTTTATTCATGAGGTTGATTTAGTCTGAAGTTCCCCCGCCAAGCAAAAAAAACTAACTCTTAGCCAGAGATACTTTCAAGCTTTTTTGACTTTTGACTTTTGACTTTTGACTTTTGACTTCCGCCAAGCGGTTGACATGCCGCCGCAAGGCGGCACGCAGTGCTATCGCTCTTACTGGAAACTGTCAAAGGGTATTACTGATTATTTTTTATACATTTAGTACCGTATTTTCATTGTACCACAAATATGCCTCTAAACACAGATTTTACATGGGTACACCCATACCTGTGCCAAAAGCTATATTTCTTATTTGGTTTTGACCCTTTTGTAGTACATATCTTCTAGGGTAAGTTCGGTTTAGTTATTCCCTTAAGTCCTAGAGTTGTTTAGTTGATAATTTTTTGTAAAGCTCGCTTAAACATTCACCCCGAAACTGCCAACTGTATGTTTCACCCACAAGTTTACGAGCAGCCTCACCCATATTTATCCGCATTTGGGAATTTCTTGCTAATTGAGTCATGGCTTTAGCTATATCTTCTACAGCAGACTGGGGATTTGATGCTCTAACCTTAAAACCAGTTTCTGTGGTAACTTGCACTGCAGGTCCTCCCAAATCTAGGCAAATCACTGGACGACCGGCAGCCATAGCTTCCAGACATACCCATCCTCCAGAATCATGTAAACTTGGATGAACCAGAACGTGGCAATCATTTAATTTTTTTAAAGTCTCTTGCCGAGATAGTTTTCCCCAGAATTTAACTCTTTGAGCAATACCGAGATTTTTAGCTAAATTCTCAAGTCGATTAAGTTCGGCTCCATCGCCTAAAATCCAGTATTCCGCATCGGGTAAGTTTGAACAAGCAAAAGCACGCAGACCTAAATGAAAGCCTTTCCAATGCAAAAGCCGACCTATGCTAATAAATTTAATTTGATTTCCATCAGGTATTCTATATTGAGAAAGAAAGTTTATATCTTCCTGTGGTAAACCAATTGCAGGCACAACTTCAACATCATTTACACCCATTTTGTACAGTTTTTCAGCCGTTTCTTCTGTTGTGGCTTGGATAACGGTACTTTTTTTTGCAGTTAAATGCACAAAAGGGTCTAATTCCCCCAAAAAACGAGCTAAGTTTCGCGCTATTTCGTAACATGACGCTGGCATACTAAAATCTTGCCAAAATTCAGAGGGTGCTGATTCTCCCCCAGCAACAGGTCCCCAGACAAAAGGTACTGGTAGAAACGAAAGAAAACTCGGACTTGAATACTTAGCAAATGTCACATGATGAATAACATCAAAACCTATTTGGCGATGCAATTTCAGAGCTACAAAGTATGCTTGTATTTGCCATAGGTAGTGATGAACCTGCATCGCTCCTGATTGTCCCCAGCGCCAACCACTACCCCATATAGGTAAAGTAAAATACACAAACTGTAAATTAGGTACAGAGTTGCGGGCTAACTCAGCTTCGATTTCTGTTTTACTTTCATCAGGACGAGTCAATACCCAGACTTGATGATGGTTGGCAACTTCGCGCACAGTGTTCCAACCAATTCCGGGTTCCGAACCTCTACCAGGCTCGCAGGAATAGGCAGACATTAAAATTTTCATGTGTCAGATATTACTAAGACTTCTACTTCTTTACAAGGTGTCAAATACAAAAACGTAAACAAAAAGTAGATGCCTTCTTATTAAAAATTGATTAAATTAATACAAGTAATAGTACGAATTGATTATGTACTAACAAAAATTGATCGGTTAATTATTTTGTTAATTATGAGGATTTAATAGATAAATAATCTATAAATAATCTATATTAATTAGTTTTTCAAGAAGGATTAACACCTGGATTTATATAGGCAGAACGCTGTTTTAAAGTCCTAGTAATTTGCCTATGCTGCCATTGTAAAGCAATTAAACCAGCCACAACTATCATATAGCCTGGTTCTTCCATTTGTGAGAAAATAAAACCATTGACTACAACATTAAGTATCGAAAACTGAGAAAAGTCATCGACACCAATTCGACGCCAAATAATAGATCCAAGATACAAGTAAGCTCCCAAACCCAATAATCCAATATTTCCCCAGATAGCCGCCCAGCCAAACAAAGGAGAAAACATACTAGAAGCAGGTCCCAACCAACTAGACCATACATAATCCCATACCTGGTCACTGGAAGGATGGATGCTAGCACCTAATGGTCCGAATAAATCCCAATATTTGGGAAGCATCCATCCTCCCAAACGTCCCACAGTATGACCTGGACCTAGACCTAAAAGCCAATTTAAGGGAGATTTATAATATGAAAGAATAATCCGAATCGACGCACCTTTAAGCAAAGTAGCTTCGCCATCAGGACCGTAAATTTCTGGTCTTATCCAGGTTTTGAAGGGGCGAAATAGTTCTATATTTTCCATGCACCACCAAAATATACAACCAAATACAATTGCTGCGATTATGTACTGTAGAGTTTTTCCAATATCTTTGACTTTAAGTAAAATTAACAGTATCCAAGACACTAAGCATACCAAAAGTACTTGTTTTGCGTCAGCAAACAGAAGCTGGAGAAAAGCAGCAAAAAGGACTGAAGCTCTTAACCACAGTGGGTTATTTTTGGCACTGATAAAATAGTAGATTCCGAAGGAGATTGAAACCGAAGCACCGACAACATGACCGCTTCCCGATAAGTAGAAAACTCCTTGAATGTTGTCTGGGGGAACAGACATAATAGTTGCCTTTAATATACCAGCACTTAATAAAACTTGCTGAAAAAGTGATAAAAGTATATGAAAACAGCAAAATTTTACTATCCAACCCCTGAATCGCTCAAAGCTTTCTTGAGACATAGGGATACAAATAATCCCCGCCAAAAACATAATAGGCTCCGCTAGCAAGAAAAAATTTAAAATAACATTAATAAATCCAGCTTGATTAAAAAGAGCGCTGGCGAACATTACTGCTAGCAATATCAAAAGACCGATAAGAAGTTGCTTTGAGATGGAAATTTGATTGCGGTTTTTGGTTCGGGTTTTAAATAATGCAACTAGAAAGGCAAAGGGAACTAGGGCAAAGTGGAAAAAATTAACTAATGATGGCGCACCCAATGTATCAAGTAATCGTGGAAAAAAAACAGTAGCAAAGGCTAAAAGTAGTACCGTGGAACTTTCTATATATGATTTATTTTTTTGGACAAATAAAACTTGTTTATTCATGCAATCAACCCCGATTGATGCCAGCAGATTGAACTTGGTTATATATTTCCATCAACCGGGAATAGTTTTTCTGAGCAGTATATTTAGCTTCAAACTCTGCTCGCGCACGCAGGCGCATTTGAGAGAGTTCTTGTGGATGTGCTAAAGCCCATTCTACCTTATTGGCTAAATCCACAGAATTGCCCGGTTGGAACTTCAACCCAGTGCGATGGTCATCTACTAATTCGGCGATCGCCCCAATATTAGCAGCAATTACGGGTGTACCTTTAGCGAAAGCCTCGACTGCTACGCGACCAAAGGTTTCATACCATTTTGAGGGGAAAATTAAAAACTTTGCTTCTCCCATTAGCTGATGTACTTCTGGCATCGGTCTGCGTCCGAGCCATTCTACAGAGGGAAGTCTTTTTACTGCTGATTCGACTTGAGGAGCAAGAGGTCCGTCCCCAACAATTTTTAAGGGCATTTGTTCGCTTAGTTGCTCCCATGCTGCAAGCAGGGTGTCTAGACCCTTTTCTACAGAAAGTCTCCCTACAAATAGGGCATAACCGCCACTTCCTTGACCAACACCTGGATCTGGATTCACAAAGTTGGGTTTAACCACAATTTTTTCGGCAGGTAAACCTCCTTCAATAAACTTTTGACGGGCAAATTCAGTTAAAGCAATGTAAACATCCACCATTTCTACCCAAGTACGTAGAGTACGGTGGACGGTAATCATGCTCGCTACAGCCGTGCTAGCAACCCGACTTTCTCGGTAGCAACCGTGCATGACTCCAGGTAAAGGTACGAACTTACCCAAACAGTCCTCACAAACTTGCCCATCTCGAAAAAATAAAGCATTGGGACACAGCAAACGGTAGTTACGCAAAGTCTGAACTACTGGCACCCCTTGCTCTTTAGCAGCATAGTAAACTGAAGGAGAAATCAAGGGGAAAAAATTTTGTACGTGGATGATGTCATGAGGCTGCTGCTGGAGTCGCCGTCTAATAATTTGATTTGATTCTTCGGACCAAATTGTCTTAGATGCTACACGCAGCGGATTCATTGTAGAAATGCGATCGTTATGTTCTTCATACACTTCTACGTGATGTCCCATCTCTCGCAGCAGATTTTCCTCTGACTGACGAGACTCATCTTCACCCCCACGAATTTGATAGCGGTTATGTATACTTAGAATACGCATTTGTTTAATTCTCTTTGTTATGCGACCCAGTAAACTGATAAAAAAATACAGTTACTTTACTGAGGAAGGTGATTTTACTGACTTAAATATAAACTTTAAGGCTGGGCGACACTCCTAGATGCTAAATGCTTTGAGAACTAAGGATTTCTTCGTAAAGTTGAGTTAACTGCTTTCCCTTAGTTTCCCAAGAAAACTTTTCTTTGACCAGCTTTTGCCCAGATTGTCCCATTTTTATACGTAAATCTGAGTCTTTTGCCAAAATAGCCATAGTCTGTGCTAAATCGTTTATTGTTTGCTCTGGATTAGAAGCCCGAACTTTGAAGGCAGTATCATCTGTGACTTGTACCGCTGGACCGCCTAAATCCAAGCAAATCACTGGTCGTCCGGTAGCCATAGCTTCTAAGCAAACCCATCCTCCAGAATCATGCAAACTGGGATGAAGTAACACATGACACTCACTAAGCTTAGATAATGTTTGATCTCTTGGTAACATACCCCAGAACTTGATTTTATGGGCAACACCAAGTTCTTCTGCAAGACTTTGCAATTTTTTTCGTTCTGGTCCTTCTCCCACAATCCAGTATTCAGTATTATCAGGTAAATCAGCTTTTGCAAAGGCTTGTACTCCTAAGTGGAGTCCTTTCCAATGCAATAACCTTGCCATACTAATAAACCGTACAGGAGAATTATCAGGCATCATACATTGAGAAAGGTTTTCAATTTCCTTATTTGATAAACCGCACGCTGAAAGTATTTCTATATTTTTTGCACCTATTTGGTACAGTCGTTTTGCAGAATCCTCTGTTGTAGCTCGGATAGCTTGACTACGTTGTGCAGTCAGCTTAACAAAAGGGTCGGACTCACCCAATCTATGAGCCAAACTTCTTGTTATTTCGTAAACTTTAGCGCGAAAACTGAAATCTTGCCAAAAAGCTTTTGGTGCAGATTCTCCTCCTCCTACAGGACCCCAAACAAAGGGAATTTGTAAAAGTGAAAGGAAACTTGGGGAGGAATATCGAACGTAAGTAACATGATGTGCCACATCAAAACCTACTTCGAGATGTATTTTGCGAGCAACCAAATAGGCTTTAATCTGCCATAAATAATGATGAACATGTACTCCTCCTAGACCAAGCTTCCACCACTTGGATAAAGGTAAGTCAACATAGATAAAATTCAATTCAGGAATAGGGTTTAATTGTAATTCAGCCTCAATTGACGCACGGTTATCTTCTCGGGTAAGCACCCAAACTTGATGGTATTTAGCCAGTTCCTGTACCGTATTCCAACCTACTCCTGGTTCAGAACCCATATTTGGTCTACAAGCATAGGCAGAAATTAAAATTTTTGAGCGCTGAAGGTTTTCAGTCCTTTGAGTGGCAATCATAAAATTTCCCCAATCAAAATTTTTTAATTAAAATAAGCAGAGTAAATTTTAGCTACTTGCTCTGCTGTTTTCTCCCAAGTGAACAACTTTACCCTGTCAAATCCTTTATCTATAAGTATTTTGCGGTATTCAGGGTTATTTGTTAAACGACATACTGCCTCGACAATCCCTTCAACATCAGTAGGATTAACTAGAATCCCGGCATCACCAGCAACTTCAGGTAAGGATGTTACATTTGAAGTAATTACAGGTGTCCCACAAGCCATCGCCTCTAAAAGAGTCATACCAAAACCTTCATAAAGTGAAGGTGATACTAATATATCGGCGGCATTGTATATTTTAGTTAAAGTGGTATTATCCGGTCTTCCGAAATCAGTTATACAATCGGAAAGATTGTGATTCAGGATAAATGTTTTAAACTCTTCAGATAAATTGGGACCTGTTCTCAAAAGATGTACTGTTATTCCTTTAGCTTTTAATGCTTTTAAGGCTTTCAAGACAGTAATAACATTTTTGCGTGGCTGATTAGAGGCAACACTAAGCAAGCAAATTGTTTCTGGTGAAATTTGATGCTGCTGTCGAAAAGCTGCAATGTCTGTAGGTGAAAGCTGATGAAATCGCGCTTCAACAGCATTAGGAACGATGGTTATGCGTTCTGGTTTAATATCTAATATTTGCTTGATATCTTTTGCTGTATGATTAGAAACACTTATAATATGGTCGGCTTTGCACAGTCCTTTAACAGCCCATTTCCAAACTGCCATACTGACGTTAGCAATACGTGCCTGAGAGCGAGCATTTTCTGGCTGGACAAAATTAACCAAATCGTGGCAAGTTACTACAACAGGTTTGCCAGTATCTTTGAGCCAGTAGGCAATATGACCGTCGCTGTGGTCGATAACGTGAAATATATCCACATCATGCTTTTTGACATATTGGGGATAATTCCAATAGCGTTGATAATATTTATTTAATCCATTGAATAACGAATTACCTTGTTGGTGTTGTTCGGGTACTATTTGAACCAATTCCCAATCTGGGCGAACAGTTTTCAAACCCTTTACCAAGCCATCGGCATAAACGTCCATACTATAAGAAGCTCGCGGCGCTCTTCGGACAATTGCTACACGCATTATTTTCTCCTGATTGTCCTTTACTAATGTTAAAATTTATTTGAAATTTTGGGGATTTTTATGTTAAAGATTTGACGAATTTATTATGCTTTAACCTCCGTAAATACTAATTAATTCATCTTAATTGATCAAAAAAATAATGGCTCTTCAGTAGTTACTATGCTAAAAAAGCTTGTGCAAAAAATTAAACTATTGGTATGTAATAGTTTGAGACATTTTTTACTAATATTTTTAGCTTTTTTAGAGTTTTGACGTTTAAGCCCTGATTAAAAAATAGGATTTTAGTTTTTAACTAATAATTTGGCATAGTATGTACTGAAGAACCAAAATAATTTATGTCAGTAGTTTTTTATAATTATCTAAAGCTACTGCGGCAATTTTATCCCAATGTAAATGGTTTAGAGTATATTCTCTTCCCTTTAAACCCATTTCTTGCCATTCCGAACGGCGTTTTAATAATTCCATCAATCCAGATTTAATTGATGATACTGTTGGTGTAACTATAACACCGCAACCGGATTTCTCTACATGAGGTGCAATGCCAGCAATTTCTGAAACTAGCAATACCCGTCCAGCTACCATTGCTTCTAATGCTGCTAAACTAAAACCCTCAAATCGCGATGGTATACAAAAAATATCGTATTCTCGAATGATCGCTGACGAAGATTTATTAAAATCCGGTTTGAGAAATGAAACTTTGTCCTCAATAGAAAGTTTTTTTGCTTGTTCTTGTAAACTTTGTTTATCCCCTGCGTCCGGTCCTTGAAGCGTTAAATGAATATTTTCTTGGGTCGCTATTTGGGCAAATGCATCTAACAATAAATCTAATCCTTTATTGTCAGTATCCATACGACCTAAAAAAAATAATTTAGCAGTTTCATTTTCTCGCCATTTTAATGAAGTTTCTGGAAAAACATCTTGTGGAGAAAAACCATTAGGTGTTGTCAAAATAGGGGTTTTAATTTTTAGTTTTTTTAGCCATTCAGCGTGGCGACTATCTAAAACTTGGACCCCTAATGCTTGCTGTAGTATTCTTTTCTCTAGAAGATGCCAGAAACCATATTTTAAAATAAACTTTTTGTGAAAAAATGCTGGATTATAAGGGTCATGAGGTGCAATGATGTAAGGTATTTTATTTTTTTTGAGAATGCGCGACATTGCACAGACTCTGGCATGCATAATACCGTTGAGAATTACAAGACTATCCCCATCCATTTGCCTGTGAATATATTGTTTTAAACTGGGTGAAAGATTGAACGATGGACGGGTTTGAATATGATTAGCAAAAGATTTTATTTCATATCCAGCAGGACTCACAAATGAAGTATCTTCATTTGGAAATGATTCACATAATACAACTACCTTTACACCGGATGTGACCAGACCGGAAGCTAATCCATCTACTGCTTTAGACAAGCCATCGTTTATATTTTTACCATTATTTGGAAAATGACTTAGATAGATATAAATTTTCATGTTTGTATTAATTGTTACTTGATTTTTTTGATCCTTTAGTAAATAACTAACAGCAAAAAATGTAGTTGTCTTCAATTAGTAAGACATTTACAATTCTCCAAATATAAATACCTTGATATTTTTAAAATTGAAATTATTCGGATTTATACAATGAATTTTGGCTCATTTACTTTAAAGAATAATTTCAGTTAGGCTGGTAATATTTGGTAATGCGTTACTTATTTGGAATTAAAAGAAGCAATTTCAGGACTGGATGCTGATGAATTAAGGTAAACTGATTTGTCTTTTCGGTCAAGGATATGACACCACCAATCAATTAATCTTTGAGCTATGCGATCGTGGCTGTAGTGTTGGTGTACTCTATCAAGGCTATACTGTGCAGTTTCAGAATAAAAAGCATTATCAGAAATTAAGCGTGCCAAAATAGCTGCAAGTTCTGGAGCATTACCTTCGGTAAACACTAAATCTGAACGACCAATAACGTTAGGAATTTCACCACAGGTAGAGCCAACTACTGGTATTCCGATCGCCATACCTTCAATAATTACATGACCAAATTGTTCTTTCCAGGTTTCAACGGTACGGGAAGGTAAAACTAATACATCTAATTTCTGCATTTCCCGAGGAACTTCATGGTGAGATACTCCACCCCGCCAGGTAATAAGTTCATCTACACCCAGTTTCCTTGCTTCTTCTCGAAATTTTGGTTCATCGGAACCACTACCACATAAAATGATTCGGAAGCGGTAATTCTGTTGATGTAATATTTTAGCGGCAGCTATGAGGGTATCAATACCTTTTTGATGGGACAAACGTCCGACGAAGCCGATAGAAAATTCGGAGTTTGCTTGTTTATTTTCCGGAGGAGTAAAAAATTCGGTATCAACTCCCATTTGGGGCATTACTTCAACTGGCCCCGGATAACCCCACTTTTTGACTAACTCTCCGCCTTCGCAATTACCAGCAATATTTAATTTTGCTGTATCAAAAACATATTTACGTATCCACCGGCGAAAGGTTGATAGCTGACGATCCATGTTTTCCCAACCGAAGAAAACCACTGGTTTATTGAAAAGCCGTGCAAAAAACGAAAGTTCAAGGGCCGCAAGAGAAAATACTTCTTGCTCAACTTGGATAATATCGGGGCGAAAATCAATAATTGCTTTCCATACTCCCAAAGGGGAATAAGTACAAAGGCCAGCTCGTCCTGTAAAATACATTTGAGCCGGATAATATTTGATTCGGTCGTATGGCTGTTCGAGTTCGTGATACTTGTTCCATTGGGTTGCATTCCATCGTTTGGGAACGAGCAAACCGACTTCTGCACCAGTGGCTGCAACTGCATCAAGTTTTCCTTGATTAACGCCGACTATGTAAGTGTGGCTAACAAAAAGTACCCGTAGGGGCGAATTGCTCATGATAAATCCTATCCTTCAAATTCATTCTAAAATTTAATTACTTTTCAATCTCAGGACTTACGCGATTGTTACAAGAACTAGCCGGATGGTGCCGTAGCCTCATTGCCTTATTATTGCGTTCAGAATTAGTCAGTGTACAAGCACCCTACAAAAAAATGTGCCAGTTGCGACCATTCCTAAATCTATTAAGCTAATTTCTTATAACTATCCAATGCAACGGAAGCAATTTTATCCCATTGAAGATACTCAAGAGCGTACTCCCGTCCTTTCAAACCCATTGTTTTCCAATCTGAGCGACGTTGCAATAATTCTATTAAGCCAGACTTAATTGCTGATACTTCTGGTGCAACAACAACACCACAACCACTAGCCTCAACATGGGGTGCAATTCCAGCTATTTCTGAAACCATAATTAGAGAAAATTTCATTGTATTAAGTACTTTATCTACTATAAATCTGGCGAAAGCGATCTAGAAGTTTTGGACGTTGATGAGGAACGAATAACCAAATAATAGCCATTTTCGCTAGCGATAAAGGCATCAACCCTACCCAAATAAACCACAAACTAAAGATGATTTTTTTTAGTAAGTTATAGTTTGAATATTTCCACAGCGAACGGATACCCATGTAAATTAGGGGAAGAGGCTTATCGGAAGGAACAGGATGATTTTGAGGATCTAAGCGTAAAGATGTGATTCTAGACCATAAACGTCCAATATTTCGCTGTTCCAAATCCTTCGGCACTTTATAGCCTAATTCATTGGCTTTTTGTACCAATAACTGGTAATTTTGCAAATCGTGTCGTACAAATCTGTGGAAGCGCTCTGGGGTTACCGTAGCTAAAGCCCATTGATTGTTGGTATGAATGCGATAAGCTGCAAGGGGTTCTTCAATTGCGACTACTTCCCCGTAAAAGGGAATCAGCATTGAAAGGTAATCGTCAGCAGTCAGCTTATACTCGTCGGAAATCGGAAAAACTTGTTCTAATGCTTTGCGGTTGAGTGCATTACCACTGGTAGCGACACCTCCATAACCACCAAATTCCAAAATAGTCCGCCAAACTTCGCCGCTAGATAACTTTGCACCACCCTGGGGATAACAAAATCCCAAAGGTTTCCTAAAGGTATCTACTACTTCTAAACGGTAATGTACTTTAGCAGCATTTGGTTTCCATACTGAAACAATCTTTTCCACAGAATTGGGGTAAAGATAGTCATCAGCATCTAAGAAGATGATTATTTCACCTTTACTAATTGCAAATCCGCTGTTAAAAGCTGCAGCTTGTTTGCCATTTTCTTTATGGTAAACAGGAATGATATTGTCACCATAAGAAGCGATTACATCGCGGGAATTGTCGGTGGAACAGTCATCAACAACTATAACTTCGGTATTTTGGTAAGTTTGATTTATGGCGCTGTCAATTGCTTCTGGTAAAAAGCGCTCGTAATTATAGTTGTTGATGATTATACTTACTAGTAGACTCATAATTAACTGACTATTTCCGATTGTTTAATACTCGAAAGTGTATATTAATTCAGTAATATAAACTAAGTGAAATCAGATTACCGAAAAACCGCAAAGAGGCAGATTACTGATAGGAAAGAAATAAAGAGAGATAGGTAATTTTAGAGAAGAAGGGGAGTAATCAAATTTATAACAACCGTATATTGATATCTATACTAAGTCTTTGAAACCCAACTTTAAAAAGTAGTAAAAAGTTTTTAAACGAACTAATATTTTTCCAGGAAAACTGAAACAATAAAAATAATCTTTAATTAATTTCTCGGAAGTTGTATCAGGATTTTTCATTTTTAAATAAACAGCAAATCCTTGTGCAAACATTTTCTGGCTTAATTTTGTAAACTCTGGAAAATTCAAATGCATATAATAACCGATTGTCATATATACTTCCGCAAAGCATCTTCTTTTTTTCTCTTTATCTGGTGTTGTGTAACCATTGTTACCGTGTATTCTAAAAATACCTAAATTGTTTTTTGTTGAACAACCTATACTTAAACCTACTGCTAAGTATTTAAAGTAAAAATCAGTAATAGCCATACGTGAAGTTCCTTTCGCTTCAGGTAATGGAAAGATTTTTTCTAAAATTCTTCTAGAAAAACAGAGATTAGATGTGGAAGGTGTGAAGTTGGGAAATGTCCCATTAAGAATTTGTTTTCTGAAATCAATTGGTTTTGGAAATTTGTGAGAATCTTGATTAGGGATTTGAGGAATAAGTTGATTTAAGTCTGTATTGACTAAATCTTCTGATTGGATTGCAACAGATTCATTAAAAACCCAATCAATACCTGGATTTAAATTAAAATATTCAACAATATTTGATACTTTCTCAGGCACAAAAATATCATCAGCATCAAGTAAGCAAATAATTTCTCCTTTACTTGCAGCATAACCCGCATTTATTGCTGAGGCTTGTCCGCCATTTTCTTTAAATATTGGAATTATTTGATTGCCATAGCCATTAATAATCTCCTGAGAATTGTCAGTAGAACCGTCATCTACCACAATAACTTCAGTATTTGTATAAGTTTGTCCTAATGCACTATCTATAGCCTGACTTAGATATAGTACATAATTATAGTTATTTATCAGAATACTAACTAAAGGAGACTTATTAGATATTGAGTGTTCTTTGAAGCTTGATGATTGGTTATTGATAATCATTTCAGTATCTCTATTGATTACATAGGATGCTACTAATATTACTCAGACAAAAATGACACTAAACTTATTCAACCAACTAAAGGATATCATATCTCTCAAATTGAGCATTCCAGACATCGAAGCCCGACAAATTTTTGTGTAAATGTTCTTTGCAGATTGATTGCTTAGTACTATCAACCAAAAAAGCCAAATCTTCATCTTGACTAGCTTTTACCTCAATCAGCGATTACCCGAACTCAGGTTAATTAATAATCTAAACACTCCATCAGTAAATTTTTGACAGTGCGTCCAGATACATTCCAATTCAGACGAAATTCATATTCATTAAACGCAGATAGTGCCAATTTTTTATACTCTGAATAGTTAGCAAATAAGTTAGTAATATAATTACAGTATTCAGATATATTGACATTTAAATCAAACAATTTGCCATTTTTATTATCTTTAATAATCGTTGGAATTCCACCTACTTTAGTAGTAATACATGGTACACCTAAAGAATTTGCCTCACACATAACAATAGGCGAACAATCAGCCATTGAGGGTAAAATTATGAAGTGAGACTCTGAAATAAGTTGGGAAATTTTTTCTTTGCCTTCTTTCTTATACTTACTAATAAATCCTAAAGGTTTAACAAATTCGGGTAAAGGTTCATCTATGATTGGTTGACAACCTACAACTGTTAACTCAGTACTTAAACCCGATGCATTTAAGCTTTTAGCGACTTTAAAAGCTACGTCTCCACCCTTACGAAACCAATCAACACCCAGAAATAATAATTTGCATCTATCTGTTGGTCTATACTCGATTGAATATTTTATTTCTTCTAATGTTTTACTGCTCTCAATATTTGCCCCAAAAGGTACTACTTTGACCTTAGATGGCTCGGCATTATAATGTTCAATTGCTGTTTTCGCTGCCCATTCAGATGAATAAATAGCTAATTTAGATTTTTGGATAGCAAGAGTTTCCATTAAATGCCAATTTTTAATTGTTTCATCACACAAATTACTATAGTGAGGGTAGAAATTTTGTATACCAGCGAAGGTAGCATCTGCCCAATATATAATCGGCTGTTCGCATTCAAGATAGGCTATTGGATTTGTCGTTGCACTAAAGATAATGTCTGCTTTAATATTAGATAATTTTTTCTGAACCTGCTTTGCATAATCTTTCAGAATTAAAGGTTCTGGGTCTCTAAGATATTTTTTGTGAAACAATTCGTAGTAATGACGCTTACTTTTACGTACAAGACTCAAAGTTAATCTATCCTTTAATGGACCAATGTACTCAAGTGGAATTGATTGATTCTTTAGTGATTGACCAATATAGTAACCTGTTCCCGACCATTGTTTTATATCTGATGCATCAAAAGCAGTTACATAGCCTAGTTTCATTGACCTTTCTACTCCATAATAAATTCAATAATTTCTAATACTGATAAAACTTGAAGCTTGATGATTGGTTATTGATAATCATTTCAGCACATACTGGTAAATTTTCATATTTGATTCATCCCGCATTTATGGAACGCCTATTTTAAATTTATTTTGGCTTTTTCCTCAAAGTTTTAGTCATTTGTAGTATTTCAAATAAGGTATGTCTGCCATCAGGAAGAACTATCCAGATTCCAAGATAAAGCAGGGTATACAAGACTAAATCAATAACTAAACTAATGATTACATTTAGATCCGGCTCAAGTAAATAGTTAATTCCAATCATTCCCACTGCTGCACCAATAGAAGCTAAAGCTGGTCTACTGAGGGTAGTTAATAAATCAATCAATCGTAATGATGTGCCCTTGTAACAGTAAACCACTCTAGGAAATATAACAATTAGTTGAGATAAGCCAAAAGCTGCTGCTACAGCTATTACACCCCATCGTACACTAATCATAAAAGTAATTACACTTATGCTTGATGTAACTATTCCTGCTCTAAATTGACGGTCGGTTCTCCCTAAAGATTCATAAACCCATGCAGTTGCCACATTAAATGTTCCGATAAAAGCAGCTGGCATCAAAAACCGGAAAATAGAAACTGCACCCAACCATTGCTGTCCTAACATCAAAAGGATTACCTTGTCAGCGGAAGCAAACATAAATCCCACAATTGGCATACCGATAGTAGTAATTAACAGAATCGCCTTGTAGTAATACCTCCGGTACTTTTCTGGTTCGTTCTGCAAACTGCTAAGAGCGGAAAGAGCAACACTATTAATTGGATTGCTTATTTGCTGGATTGGTAAAAGCAGTATCTGGTAAGCTTTTGCGTAAAGTCCCAATTCTTGAGGTCCCCAGTAGCGACCAATCAGGACATTATCTAAATTGCGAGTGAAGAAATCAACTAAACGAAAACCACTCAAGTTTCTACCAAAAGCTAGCATTGAACGAATACCAGAATTCCTAATTGGTCGTCCAGGTCGCCAACGGCAAACAATCCAAGCTGCAGCACTATTAGTAACTGTAGTTGTTACCTGCATGAATACAAGTGCCCAGTAACCAAATCCATACCAAGCAAATATAATAGTGGTTAGTATACCAACCAACATGGTGATTATATCAATCTTGCCAAGGACGCTAAACTGCATTTGCCTTAGTAACAATGCATAGTGTTGCACACTTAAACCAGTAATAATAAAATTAGTTGCCATGACTAAGGTAATTGCAATTAAGCGCGGTTCGTTGTAAAACCAGGCAAGGAGGGGAGCTAATCCTGCGACAACTAGTGAAAACATAGAGCTGATTGCAAGGTTAATCCAAAATAAAGTACTAACTTGTTTATGGTTAATCTCTGTTTTTTGAATTGTCGCCCCCATTAAACCTAAATCTTTAAATGACCCCACAAATCCAAAAAGGATGGCTGTCATACCAACTATACCGTAGTCTTCTGGTGTAAGTAAGCGTGCCGAGACTACAAGAGCAGCCATTTGTAAAACAAATCTAGTTGCTTGAGTAGCTATTGTGATTGCACCACCACGAACAGAACGACCTTTGAGGTCTGATTTAAGATGGTCAGTGTTGAAATACTGCTGTTGGTTTACTTTGGAAGAGATTTTTTTCATAAATGTAAAACTTAATTGTAAGGCAGTTTGGTACTATCAATTCACAACTTGCATAGTTCTATTAATTAAGAATACAAAATTGAGCCAAATGCCAAATAGATCATAAATAAAATATATACATTAGTTGTTAGATTATTTCTGGACTAAGAAATTATATTGTGTTAATTTCCTCCATTTTTGAATTGTCTTATATCAAGTCTGGATGAATACTTATAATAAAGCTCGTATTAGCGCTGTCTTCGCTCAATTCTCTATTTTGCGCTAAAGTCCTATAGCAATGACCCCAACTGGCATATTTTTTTTAGTGGTGCTTCTACACTGACTAATTTTCAAGGTAATAGTAAGACTGCGGAGTGTACGAACCCGATTATTCTGACAATATCCTAAGTCCTGTGCTACTACGAACATTTTTTTTATAAGTAGTTAGACGGACATAATATTGCCATTTCATTTCAATTTAAAATATAAAATAACCAAAAAGTTTTGTTTACTTTTTCTCACCCCCGCTACTATTAAAATTGTTTAAACATCAATAAACAAGTCCTCGCAAATACAAATAATAATTATTTTTTTATTTGTTATTCAATTGTTTATTGAAACCTACTTTTATAGATTGCTTTATTGATAATTTTACACCTGATAATCATCACTGTATCATTCGATAATTTTTACGAAACTATTTTCCATATAAACTATCAATTTTTTTCACAAAATATTTACGTTGTTATATAATGGAAAAATTGCTTGTAATAACTATCGGCTAAGCTCTCTCCAATGTTAATTAGATTGCTTTTTAATCAAAAAGGATAATATACTTAAAAAACAGTAAATTATCTTTTTTACCGTTAAGGTTTAAAGTTCTTTTATTGAAGTTTTATCACCTCTTTTGCTATTCAACTTACTTAAGCAAAAATAAACAAGCACTGGGCAATACAATATAATAATTTATTGTTCTCAAAAATTGTTATCAAAACCAGCCTCCCTAATTAAGGGCGATGCTATAGTTATATATTCCTGCCTACACAGAAAATACTGCAAAATTACCAATAATCACAGCATGGGTTTTTTCTTATTCTTGTATGCTCATGGAAACATGCCTCATACTCCTATCATCAAGACTAAAAGTGAGGTATCAAGTAAAAGCTATATTTGTTATATAAACTTTCCTCTGGGGTTTTTTATCAAGCTTGATTTATCTTATTTACATTTGCTACATATAAAGTCTAATTATCACTACTGCTTGCCCAATTTAAAATGATTTGGACTATTCTAAATGTAAAGCAGTAATGAAAAAAATTAACCATATTCTGAATAAGCGAATATACTATTCCTATCATCTGTTACTCCTGATGTTACATATTGAATAACCACAGCAAATTAATCATGACAAACACAACAGTGTCAGGTGATATTAAATCTGACTATTTCTTGATTTTAGGCATGGTCAGCAGCTAACACAGGTCGATGCAATAGGCTTTAAAGTAAAATTTTTAACTTCCCTAATAACTGTTGAAAATTATACTTTATACTCTATACATTCAGTGTACTTCTGATAACAGTATTATATTGGAGATTCTTTAAAATTTTATATTTCTAATTGACTTTTTTCATATAATCATTATATTTAATCAAATTGTTAAGAAAATTTACTGCTTAGAATAATTACCGAATAAAAGGCTCTAATCGGAGAAAAATCGAAATGCAAGTACTATTGGCGATACTAAACTTAACTGATTTAGATAAATATTGAACTATTTTGGAGGTGATACTTAAACATCTCTGATTAAAGCATCATTACCTCCACTGTTATTCAGCAAAATTTACCAAAAAAACAAGTACTTACTAATACAATTGTGAATTTTTTATTCCAAATTACTTGCAGAATTCGATACTGAATGATTAGTACTTATCAACTGCTTCATTGCCAACCATATAAATGGTGGAATCGTCTTTGTATATCTACCCCAAAGTCTGCGCGGCTCTTGTAACCATCTATATAGCCATTCAAATCCAGATTCTCTGATTATACGAGGCGCTCTTTTGTGAAGCCCTGCATAAACTGGGAATGCTCCACCCAATCCAATCATTACTGCCTGGATTTTATCTTTATGTTGAGCCATCCACTTTTCCTGTTTTGGACAGCCTAAAGATACAAACACCACACCTGCACCACTTTCATTAATTTTGTTAATTAATGCTTCGTCTTCACTTTCTGTGAGCGGGCGAAATGGCAATGGTTCCATCCCAGCAATTTTCAAGTCAGGATATTCTTTGTTTAACCTACTTCTCATCCCGGAAAGAATTTGTGTTTGAGAACCTACAAAAGAGACACTTACATCTTGTTTTGAGGCTAATTCACATACTGAGGCTAAAATATCAAGCCCTGCAACTCTATCTTGAAAAGTCGCCCCTAACCTTTTCATCATCCAAACTAGAGGCATACCATCGGGAGTTACCATATCTGCATTTTTTAATACAATGGCAAACTCCGGATTCCAGTGGGCTTCCATCAACATATGTACATTTGCTACACATACTGTCTTACTTTGATGTTCCTTTGCCCATTCAAGAATAGTTTGTATCTGCTCGTTAAAACGCAAAGCTGTAATCGGACAATCTAGCACTTTCCGATTCGGCAGAGCAACTGCCTTAGCCATAATTCACTCCTTGTGTAATAGCTAAAATTGTTAAGAATATTCGACCAACCGCTGAGATGAAAATCCTTTTTTAGCCCACTCTTACTCGTTTAAATCTTATTGAATGGTCGGCACTTGACATAAAAGGATGCAATAGCTTTTACAGCTAAATTTGGCTTCCCTGGTAATTTTTTAATTATTTAGCCCTTCTATATATTACTCTACTGGTAAAAAACATTACTTTCAGTTATTTCAGATAAAATTTATACTAACTTTATAAAATCAATCAAATAGGTTCATGTGAGCGTTACAATTGCTGTAAACTTTACTTATAAATACTAATCAGTAATGTCATAAAAAGCATAACAAATCAAAAAAAGACTAATAAGATAAAGTCATAATAATTTGTAGCGATGAATATTTTATTAAAAAATTATTAAAAGGTACATGTGTAATTATTTACTTTAATTATTTAAGTAGGTAAAATATCTAATTTTGAAACTACGTATAGTTTATTTTCCATAGGATAAAAACTTGCAAAAAAATGGGGGAAGATTGAATTGATCTTCCCCTTGTCTATTATTATTACTTTTGTCTTGCTTATTGTCTTCTTTCAACCTTTTCCGTAGCATTTGCTGCTGTTTTTTAAGTTGTCGCTTTCTCGCAGCACCGCCTTTACCTTTATCATTTCTACCTTGTCGGCGAGGAGACTCCCATCTCTTGAGTCGCATGATTGAATTCTCCTTTTTTCCAAAGAGCGATAGAGAACTAAGTCCTATTTATATATACATTGCCTTTTCCCCATTTTCCGGAAATTAATCTATAATTTGGCGTTGCATAATATAGGGATGAGTTGGTGTTTTCTACTATGCAGTGTCCATACTGTAAGGGTAGAGGTAAACCGGCACCACATCTGTACCAATTGTAATGGTCAATTTATAGATGTTTATAGCCCACCCAAAGGATACTCAGATGAAACAAAAAAAGAATGTTTGAGATTATACGTTAATGGCATAGAATTTAGAGCAATAGAACGAGATAAAGGGGTTCACCATACAACTGGGTAAAAAAAGTTGGCGAACAACTCCCAGACGCGCGCCTATTTTCAATAGATACCAGAAGTGGGAACCTTTGAACTAGAAACCTTTGTAGGTTCAAAAAAAAACAAAGTTTGGCTCTCGACAGCAGTAAATCATTTTCGTCCCGGAATTTTGGCTTGCTTGGACTCTTGGCGATACGTGTTCACGAAGTGTGGCTCAGCGTCGCCCTTAAAGGGGCTATCGCAGTGCGGAAATATCGCGAATTTCAGTTGAATGAAATACAAAACTTAAAATTTGACATTCGGTTAAAAGCCTCTCCCCTCTAGAGGGGAGAGGGGTTGTAAGTGTAGTGCACTCAACCGAAAACCGCTATATTTATATTTTTATGGAATATTGTTTCTTGTTGGAGGTGTTATTTTTACGTAACAGATGGTTGGGTAGTTTACCCTTGTTTTATTGATCCAGGCGACTATATTATTAATAAAACCTATATGACTAGGGTTGAAGGCGAAAATACCCGCCTACGTCATTATCTGGCAAGATTAAGGCGAAAAACGCTCTGCTATTCTAAGTCAGTAGATATGCTTAAACACTCCATTAGATTACTACTTCATTACTTAAAGTATAGAGAAGTACCCGTGCTTACCTGATTCATGCCGCATTTATACAACGCCTATAATTTTTTTTAACATAAATATACAAATATTTTTGGTGGAGTTAGCACGGCTATCTGCAGCCCGTGCGAATTCTACAAATTTTCTGCTCCGCCGGAGACGCTCCGCCTCGGGTGGTATTGCACCCAACTGAAATTCGCTATATGTACATCAAAAAAGCTTTCCTATGAAAAAATAGAAAAGCTTTGAATAAAAGATGCCCTTGGGCATAATCTAATTTTTTGAATGGGCCGGGAGAGACTCGAACTCTCACGCCTTGCGGCGGCAGATTTTGAGTCTGCTGCGTCTACCAATTCCGCCACCGGCCCTTGGTGGCAACTTCATCATTATACTCTATTTTTGATAAATGCAACAACTTTTCATAATCTTTACTACTTGCCCACCGATCAATTTCTCTAGCACGCAGTACTGGTACGGGATGCGTTAGTTGTGCTGTCCTTGCAGCTTTAACCATTTCTCCCAGTTCGTTGTTGCTAATATCGTCGTAAGCGCGGGCTTGTTCGATAAAAGCGTCAAGGTTGAGTTGCGGGGCAATGGAAGGCGAACCACCCGCCAATTTCATCAACACTGACATCACTACTTTGGGATCTTGGGTTGCCAACAAGGCAGCGCGATCGCAAGTAAATTCGGCACAACGAACCCATTCCAAAAGTTGTGCTTGAATGGCTTGTGCTAAAACTGCACCGACGGTAGGTATGGTTGTCGCGGCTAATATTAGTATATTTACGGGAGTTAAATAAACGCTATGGTCGCATTTGAGATGCCCTAACTCATGAGCAATCACTGCTTGAGTTTCTTGGGGGGTGAGCATATCAATTAAGGAAGTATGCACCACTACGAAGGGTTGCTTACCTCGCATGGCAAAGGTATAAGCATTGGGAGCCGGATGTTGTTTAATGTAGAGTTGGGGAGGCTCAATATCGAGTATTTTACAGGCTTCTATTAAAAGTTTGTGTAAATGAGGTAATTGTTTGTCACTTACCAAAACACTAGAGGCAATATTTTCTACATAAAAAATTTGTTCTACCAATGGACCCAAGACATTCCGTATCATCATATCAATTCCTGGAATCTGCTTAAGGGCTTTGGTTGCCTCTTTATCCAAGGGATGACGGAAATGATCTGCTTTAAGGCCAATTAGTTGAGATTTGACGAGTGAGGACATGGGGAATTGGAAGCTCTACAAAAGTAAACTATGGGAGATGGGGCTATTTTACAAAATTTCAAGCAAAGCCCACCACTTTTAAGAGTGGGATCGGAAAAAAAGCACATTCATGTGTCGTCAAAAAAACCGCTGGTTGTGATATAATTAATCTGTTTATATTACAAATGCCCCAAAATAGCTAGTCTAAGTATGTCACTCCAACTGCAATGCTGAGCTCAGTACGACATGATGTAGGAATTAGAACAGATACATAAACTTCAATTTATTCAATTTTATCAAGTGCTGTGGGGGACACAGTGGATACTTGTGGAGGGTAAAGTAATCTGGATTACTCGTTTATGGCTAGTTCTTTACGTATTTTGGGTCTCCCTGTGTAAGCGCAGCGTGCGCGAAGCCCATAGCAAGAATTCCATCTATTAAATGGGTGGGAGTGTCAACTATTAATAAATCCTATAGGACTCCAACATTAAATACAAACCCCACGGATAGAATCCGAGGGCTTGTAATTAACGGGATAGTTTCGCAGCCGTTTGTTCTCGATCAACTGCGTCTAGAGGTTAGGATTGCGATTAATTCAAAACTGCAAACCTATTACTGATTACCAACATCAACTTAAGTCATTAACTAGAAACAGAAGTAGCACCATTACTAGTATCAGTGGGATTTTCTGCTTCTTTATTCAATTCATCAGCTTCTGTGTTTTTTACACGCTGAATTTTTGCTCCTAGTTCCTGCAATTTTAAGTCGAGTCTATCATAACCACGGTCTAAATACTTCAATCCTTCGATTGTGGTTTCACCGCTTGCGGCCAAACCGGCTACCACCATAGCAGCAGCGGCTCGTAAGTCAGTACCTTCCACAGGTGCCCCGGATAGGGCTGATACTCCTTTAATAAAGGCAGAATTGCCTTTGACACGAATATCTGCTCCCAAGCGGTTCAATTCGGAAGCATGACGTAAACGATTTTCAAATACTTTTTCATTGATAATGCTGTCACCTTCTGCTAGTGCCAGTAAGGCCATAAATGGCGCTTGCATATCGGTGGGGAAACCGGGATGAGGCATAGTATTAATATCTGTAGCCTTGAGAATTTCTGCCGGTTTGATACGTAAACAATTAACGTCTTCTTCGATTATGGGTACTCCAATATCCTTCAATTTAGCAATCACCGGCATTAAATGTTCTGGCATCACGGGTGATAATACTAATTCCGAACGAGTGATTGCTGCTGCAACTAAAAACGTTCCTGCTTCAATACGATCCGGAATTACATTGTAATCAGTAGAATGTAATTCAGAAACCCCTGTGATTACTATTCTACTTGTTCCGGCTCCTTGAATTTTTGCACCCATGGATATGCAGAAATTCGCCAAATCTAATACTTCTGGTTCCTGTGCGGCATTTTGAATCACTGTTTCACCGTCTGCCAAAGTCGCAGCCATCATTAATGTTTCGGTGGCTCCGACACTGGGGAGTTCTAAGTATATTTTGGCACCTTTAAGTCTGCGACTGCTGTCGGTAACGCGGGCATTACAAATGCCATGTTCAATTTGAACATCGGCTCCCATTGCTCGCAAACCCCGGACGTGAAGGTCTACAGGTCTTGCTCCAATAGCACAACCCCCCGGTAAAGGCATTTGTGCTTCTCCCAGTCTCGCTAACAGCGGACCGATCGCAAAGAAACTTGCTCTCAATTGAGTAACTAACTCGTAAGGAGCTTTTGAGGTAGTAATTTCACTAGCATTAATGTCTAGAATATTTCCATTAAGCTGTAGACGCATACCCAAAGCAGACAAAACCTCACCCATCCGCGATACGTCCGCCAATGAAGGAACGTTGCGGATGCGACAATCTCCCGAACACAGCAAAGCTCCAGCCATCAACACTAAAGCGGAATTTTTCGCTCCGCTAATGGTTACATGACCTTCTAAATTCCGTCCACCCCACACTTTTAAGACTGAGGAGTCTGCACCATGAGATGAATTGTCTGGTAAACCGTTAGAAGTATTAATAATTCTATCCTCCATATAGAAATTAATGGATTTTATAAAGGAAGGAAGTTGGTTTTGATTCTACAGTAAAGATTCCATTTGTCTACATATCCGGGATACATATACTCATGGATCACACTTTAGCTACAGGTTGCGGTAAATTTGTGACAAATTATCAGTTATTAATTTTTCATTTTTTGTTCCTTATGTTTTGTTAAAGAAATTATTATATTGACAAAAGTAAACAATTAAGTAACAATCTGAAATTGTCAATTAATTCGCGGAACTGGCGGAATTGGTAGACGCGCTAGATTCAGGTTCTAGTGCCCCACAAGGCTTCCGGGTTCAAGTCCCGGGTTCCGCATTTAAGAAGGGAAATTCTTAAAGCGACGGAAGTTGGAAGAGCCGAAGTTGGAAGAAGGATTAAAACACCACGCTTACGGTGGGGAATTTAACCCATATGTTTGAGTTAAAAATTAATTCATCTAAAATCTCAAATCTCTGAATGTTTCTATAATGTTCGTAATGCTCGAAATTATCCGAGGAAGGCTGTAGTCAAACGATCGATCGGAAGTCAAAACAGGGCGCAACCCAGGCGAAAAAGTCAAAATTATTACTTAATCCATAAATCGAGGGGTACCTCCCATGCTTCCCATGAATGAAATAAGGAAAGTATTTTTTCCTCTCCACAGATGAATCCAAGGGCTTGTATCCAGTTTATTTTTTCGTTAAAATCTTAAATCGTGCTGACTAGTTTACAAAATCCTTTGATAAAACAAATTCGTAAGCTCCATTCTGCTAAGGAGAGGCGTAAACAGCAGCTGTTTTTGTTGGAAGGGACGCATTTGTTGGAAGAAGCTTGCACCATTAATTACCCCTTGGGTATTGTATGTTGTACTTTAAGGTGGCAAGCAGCCCATGAAAAACTTTGGCAATTCGCCAAGGAAAAGTGCGATCGCGCTGAAGTTGTCAGCGAGGATTTGATCCAAGCCTTAGCTACTACGGTGCAACCGGATGGTGTGATAGCTACGGCAAAACGAGGGTATCGTGTGGCGGAAGTACCCTTTAGCGGCTTGCAGATAGCTTTGGAAACGGTGCAAGACCCTGGTAATCTAGGAACTATAATTCGTACTGCTGCTGCTGCTGGCGCGTCGGGTTTATGGTTAAATAATGATAGTGTGGACTTGGATAATCCCAAGGTGTTACGTGCTAGTGCTGGGCAGTGGTTTCGCTTACCGATGCAGGTGAGTGAGGATTTACCAGGGACAATAATCAAGGCTAAGCAGGCGGGTATGCAAGTAATCGCTACTTTGCCAGGGGCTAGTTTTACTTATTGGCAGGTAAACTGGCAAAAACCAAGTTTAATTTTATTAGGTAATGAAGGTGCTGGTTTATCCACTGAGTTAGCACAAATGGCTGATTTAAACGTGAAAATTCCCCTTCAACCTGGAGTAGAATCTTTGAATGTGGCTATTACTGCAGCGTTAATTTTGTATGAGGCGCAGCGTCAGAAAAGTTTTAGTTAGCTAATTGTAATATCAAATCGGTTGGTATCGGAATTATATTTTTTCAGCCTCGGAGCGCGGAGGTAACTGCCTCGGGAGGCAGAGTTTTTTTAGTTATTTTTTTATGATTCCGATGTATCCGGAAAGGATATAATGTAAAGTTTTTGAACTTAATCTTGTTGATTTTTACCTTCAAAGTATTTATCAATATCAGCTACCGCCTCTTCCCAATCAGTTAAATAAAATCCGACTGAGTCTTCAGCGACTTGGTTTTTGGGATTTTTATTTTCACTTATTTCTGATTCTTGTGCAAGTTGTTCTTCTGTATGATTTTCTTCCAACAGATTTTGCAACTGATCGAGGGATTCTTGAAACTCTTTGGCAGCACTGCTACGCTGTTCTTGTTCGTTTGGCTTCATAATATCTCGTTTCGTTTTAATCCCTAATATTAATAAAGCTTAATTATGGTCTATGTATAAAACTATAGTAGCCAGTAACCTTATTATAGACCCAAGTCTTTAGTAAGATAATCTTTTTTACAGACTTACGCAACTGGCCGCCTTTTTCTTGTCGGGTGGGTGATATCATGTCCGGTTAAACAGTTATCATATTTTATCTGAGTAATGAGTAATAAGTATTCATGAGTAGTAGAATAGGCGCTATCAATTCAATCGTGGGTTATATAGTAAGTAATTTGCCGGAATGAGATTTTTACCATTTGAAACCGGTATTTTATTTTCGCCAAGAGTTAATAAACACAATCCTCTTTCTTGCGAAGGGAGAGGCTTTTTTTGTTTTCCTTCGGTTATATAAAATCCGTTGGCATTAACCTCATATTTTCAAACGCAGAGGGGCGCGGAGGTAGACGCAAAGGGACACAGAGTTTTTTTTACTCGTATGTTAAATAATTATAATGTAAACGGAAAAGATATTACAGAATAAAGCAAAAGCCAAAAAATATATTTTACTGAACATCCAAGAAGAAAAACAATTAAAGAAGGGCGATTTTTGGTAAAAGCGACATTTTTAATAATTGTAGAGGGTATTTTATGCTATTACCAATCACCTTTAATTTAAATATTCCTAAAAATACTTAAGCAAATATACAAGTCGTTAATCATGCAAGTTTTACTGCGTCTGTGAGACCTGATCATTTTCATTTCTAGATTCATTCTTTAATTGCTCAACTGTTGTTTCTAAATTCTTAACTCTTCCTTCTAAATTCTTAACTCTTCCTTCAATTGTGTTTTCCTCTTCTGGAGAGCTTTCAAGTGTTTCAATTTTTTCTTTAAGTTCTTGATTGGTATTTTCAAGTGTTTTAATTCTTGAATACTGAAAAAACATTATCAAAAGAAGGATGAAGATTATGGATAACGTAAGAAATCTTTCTAAATTGATAAAACCTCTAGTTGAATTACCACGACGTGAATTTGACTTAACAACTTGGTAATCAGCTTGATCCTGAGAATCACCGTAATCCGAAGGTGTAGACATTTTTATTTCCTCTCTGTTATTAAATCAAGAACTAATTTTCTTAAATCACTTATATCCTTAGCATTGATGATTGAGACTGAAAAATCATCTATTTCTAATTTATAACAAGCATCATTAATATAATTGATCATGCTTTGAAATTTGTGTTTTACATACTCTTCTGTATTACTATAGCCAGGTAGCGATATGTGACCATTGTTAACTAATTTATCTAACAAGTTAACTTTATTAATTATGAATCTAACTTTTTTGAGGTTTTTGCTGTAAAAATTTCTAAATAATAGTTGTATTGTGGCTTCATTAATATATTGATCATGTTCCCGTATTCTATCCTCTATTATTTTTATAGTATTGTTCTTTTTAACCCACTCCAATAAATCCTCTTCATTCCATGGGATTTTAGTATTATCATCAACCTTTCTAGGGATAATATCCACAATAAATATTAGTGAATTAAGCCTTGGAAAATTCCTTGTTCCAAAAATATTTGGGTCAGCATCAATAATTATTTGACCGGCATCTTGTCCTCTATAATCGGCTATTGCAACATTATAATAATTAGTTAAATTTAATTGAAGCTTGAATTCATAATAATCAAAATCCTCAGTTGATTTAATGATTCTATCAGGATTTATGGTAAATGCATTTTCTATAAAAGTAGTTTTTCCACTACCAGCGCGACCAAAAATGCAAATTCTATGAATTGATTCCTTTATGAATAAACTTTCAACAAATGATTACAATTGTTTTCTAATTGGTTGAAATAATAATGCTCCAATCGGAGTCAATACAAGTATCACAACACCTATAGCTTCAGCTATTTCTGGGTTTTGTATTATCAAATATATTAGTACAATTAGAATAATTATATAAACTATTATGATTGAGATGCCCTTAATATTCATAATTCATAGAATACTTTAATTCAATATCTCATCTGAAACATTTACAATATAAATTAATAAAAAATTCAAACAATAGTCAAAAAATAACAATATTTTTTATTGTTTTTATAGAAAAATGAAAAAATTTTGGATTAATACAATCAGGAGATAAATAGTATTTATAAATGCAAAATGAATGTGGAAGCATATTTGCCGATTCAACTTGAATACTATATCGCTATTCAAATTTATTAGTAGGGTGTGTTACGGCTTTTTAGGATTCCATGGGAAAAATAACACCACAAGAAAAGACGTAACGCACCAAGGGTTATTGGTGCGTTAGATGTATTAAGATTTTATGTTTTAACAGATGGATTGTCGTGCATCTAACACACCCTACAATTTTAATTAGGGAGCATCCCAATTTTGAACAAATATTTTACCCGATACCCTGTAAGGGTGCGGCACATGAAAGCCTACCTTTATGTTGGCTAAGAGATTTTTTAGCCTACGCAGGTTGGCTTTGTAATATAGCGGTTTTCATTTGAGTAGAATACATTCTTGTGGTACGGGCATCCCTGCCCGTGGGAATTCTACTAATTTATTATGTATTGCATCCAACTGAAATTGGCTATATTAGCCCCAGGATGGGCGCCTGTGGGAAAGACGGCGAATTTTGGATGCTCCCTTTAATTATTCATTCTAAATTCTAAATTCTAAATTCTAAATTCTAAATTCTAAATTCTAAATTCTAAATTCTTCCTTCATTTCAAAACCTAGATTCATACATCAATCTAAATTCACCAGCTTCATAATCATAGACAAATCTTGCTGAAGAGTTGGGATTGATATCTTTTAATCCGGTTAAAGCAGGAAATGCTTGTAATCGCGTTAACCCAATTGATTTACCCAAAGAGTTTACGGGGCGTTGTACTTGCCATAATACATCTTGGGTAATTTCGGTTTGTAAAGGTGTGACTATATAGTCTAGCACTAAAGACTCTAATAATTCGGCTTCGTTTCCACCAGTAATTTGCTGTTCGAGTTTTTGCAGTGCGGCGAAAGTACGGTTTCCTAGCAATGATAAAATTTCGCTGTTGTTACGACTGGGGGTAGAATTTAATGTGACTGCGGGATTTTCAAGTAAACCTCTTGTTTGTATAGCAACTTTACTATTAATGTTGATGCAGTTGGTAAATTTTTCTAATTCGGTTGGGGAGTTAGTTGTTAATATTCCTAATCCTGATACGCGAATATTTTTTTCGTGCGGTTGACAAGCGTCCCCTGAAGATGAATTATTAGTTAAAGATGCCAGTAATTGGTTTGCTTCTCCTTGAACAAGAATTCTGACATCGATTTGTTCGGGGTTCGTTGGTGCTACTACATCATCCCGAATTTCGGAATCTATTGGTTGCAAGCGATCGAAGTTTGGAGCATCAACTACTGTTGTTTGCAATTCAATATCGAGCTGTGGATTTAATAAACTACGACTGGGTAGAAAGGTTACTACTTGTTGGCGATCGCGGGTGATAAAGAATGAGTTATCTAGTAGGAATAGGCTTCCTCTTTTAAGTTCAATTTTTCCATCACCTTGTAGGTTGTTCAAACCACCATTTATTGTAAAGCCTCCTGCCATGCGGAAGTTTACTCGTGGTAGAGTTTGAGTAAATCGGAATCCTTTTCCTAAGGTGACTTGGAAGTTTTTAAATGTGGGGTTAATTGGTAAGTTATTTGTTTGTGAGGGTTTGTTTAATTGTTTGTTTAATTGTTTGGTTTGAGTTGCAATTTTATTTTTGGCGAGTTTTTTCGATTGATTTTTAGTTTTTTGGGTATTCTCGCTTTTTTGTTCTCTCGATTTCGGTATAAAAACTCTTCCTTTTTCTAGGGCAAGTTCACCAGCAATGACTGGATTGGTTGCAGTGCTGGCAATTTGGATATCGGCGGCAATTCCACCTTTGTATAATCCTTTTAATTTTATATCACCAGGACCTAAAACGATATTCAAGGGTTGGGTGTTGGCGATCGCTTGAAATAATGGTAAATTACCTGTAATAGTAAATGGACTTTCAGCTAGACTGCCAGATATTTCTTCGACTTGAATAATTTGATTGTTTAAAGTCGCTGTGCCCATGGCAGTTAATTTGATTTTGTTATCTAGCTGGAGGGTTTTAATTGTGGCGTTTTCTATTTGAATTGTAGTTTTAGCGATTAAATTATCTAGCAATCCTTGAATTGTATCGGCTTGGGGGTTTAATTCGCCGTCAATGGCGATCGCAATTTCTCCATTGCCATTTAACCATTGCACTTCATCTTGGGTAAAGGCATCTAAAAGCGCGAAGGCTTGATGATCAATTTTTGCTTTGACTGCTACAGGATTATTTTTATCTGGTTGGAGAGGATAAGCAACGGAAGCGTCAATTTTAACAACGGAATTGGGAGTGGTGTTGAGTTTGGCAATGGAATCAATATAATTGAAATTTCCGGCGAATTCTCCTAAGGGTTTTTGATTGATGGTACCGTCAGCTAGGGAAAAAGCACCTTGTTGAATTTCTGGTTTGAATAAGTTTCCACCTATTTGGGCTTGTAAATTAAATTTTCCGTTTACATCAACGGGTAATTCTACAAATCTTTGGGCTAATTCCACGGGAAGGTTTTGAATTTGCACTAATCCCGAAGATGGCGTTTTATCTAATGGGAATGTGCCATTAAGAGCAATTAAACCTCCTTCGACGGCAACTTGTACGGGTTGTATTTGAATGATTCCATTTTTGTAGCTTCCCTGAGCAACTACTTTATTAAAATCTAAGGGTTGATTTTTTTTGACTACGACACCTTTATTCTTGTCAAACCTGACATATTCGGATTGGGGTTGCCATTGCCAATTATTGCCTTGTAGTTGAAAATTAATTTCGGGATTTGTAAGTTTTCCGGCGACGGCGAGTTGTGCATCATATTCCCCTTGAATATCAAACTCGATGGAATTTTCTTCTTGTTTTAAAGCTGCTTGTTGTTGAATGTTACGGATAATTTCGGCAAATAAGAATAATTGTTGGAGTATTGTAGAGTTGGGTTTTGTTGGCAGGGGTTTTACTTGTACGTCGGCTGCATTACCGTATTCTGGTTTGAGAATACCGTCAACTCCCCTTTGTAAATCTTCTAAGTTAAATATTTTGACAGCGGCAAAGATATCTTCTACCTTGGCGGAATCCGCAACTAATTTACCGTTGATATCGCCGGAATTTAAATTAAAACCACCATTGAATGCATATCTAGTTTTACCGAGAAGCAAAGTTGCTGCATCAACACGAGCAATTTCCCCATCGTAAGAGAAATCGGCGGCGAATTTTTTGGCTGTGACGGCACCAATTGCTGGAGTATCTATATTAATATTTCCAGCGGTTGCTAAATTGAAGAGGTTTACATCAAGATTTCCGGTTGCTGTACCACCGACGGTAGTACCGATGGTTGATTCGACGAGGGGAAGAAGATTTAATAATGATAAGGAAGCGTTTTTCAATTCGATATCTAAAACATCACCTTCTCTTCTACCGTTAAGGATGATGGGATTTTGGGTATTTACTCCTTGTTGGAAGTCGAAGAATGTCGGAAGATAAGGCGATAAACAATCTTTTCGATTACAAGGTTGTAAATTGGCGGCGATTCGATCACTTTTACCGCGTAAGTCTAATTCGATGCTATTTCCTAAGTTTACGTCAACAGGTCCGGCTAAAACTGGTTGAAATGATATTTTATCTACAGCCAGATTTTTGAAAATTAAATTCCCTGCTAATCTAACGTTACCGGGAGTGAAGGGTTCTGAAATTAAGTTTCTACCGATGAGTCTACCGGAAAAGTTGGCTTTACCTTGAATTGGGATTGTTTCGCTATTTAACTGTTGCGCTATAGATTGTAAGGGAAGTTTTGCTAAGTTGGAATTTACATCAACGTTTAAATCGGTGGCGACATTCCAAGAAGATGTTTTATTATTGCCGGGAATAACAACGATGTTTCCTTTGGCGTTTAATTGTTGTTGTTGGGTGGTGATATCAGCTCGGTTGGCTTGAATTAAAATCGGATTTCCTTTTAATAGGGGTTTGACTTCCCCCGTCAAGTTTAATTTAGCCGATAATTGTTCGAGTTCGGCACAAGATATATCGAAACTCCGACAAATTAAAGGAATATTGACGTTATTGGCGTTGATATTACTAGCGATTTTACCATTGCTAAGATTGGCGATCGCTTTGACGCTACCTTTGGCAACTCCTAGGTTGGCAGCAACATCGGCGTTTATATTATCAAAGTTACGATCTAAAAGTTGATTTATTTTACCTGTAATGTTGAGCTGAGTATTATTTACGGTTACAGGTATTGGAGAATCTGGGAAAAGTTGATTTAATGAAATTCCCCTGGCAGTGGCAAAGGCTTGTAAATTATTGGAAGCGAAATCGCCTTTGCCATTAAAGTTGATATCTCCTTCACCTCTGGGTAAAATTAATCTTCCCTTGGCGGTAGCGCGGAAACTATTTAATTTATCTGGTTTGATGGAATCATCAATCAATTCCAATTGCAGTAACTGTTTTACGGCAACGGCAAGGTTAACTTGGGTATTGGCGACGGTTACCGGTATTGGTAATTCTGGTAAAAACTCCTTTGCCGAAATTCCATTGGCGTTGACGTTTGCTTGAATTATTCCTCGATTTAAATTACCGTTGACTCCTAATCTACCGTTGTTAACACTCAAATTTAAATCGGCATTACCATTTACCTTGGCGATGTCGAAATCATTTATGATATCCAGATTTCC
>DESS01000137.1:0-10887 GCA_002361335.1 Richelia sp. UBA3308 | reverse complement strand
TTTTTTGATTTAGTTGTTGATTTACATTAACTTCTAAATATGGATTTAATTCCCCATCCCCATTCCTTCCTTCTTCCTTCTTCCTTCTTCCTTCTTCCTTCCTTGATAGTACCGACAGCAAAGAATTAACCGATAAAGAATTGGCATTCGCCACCAAATTCCAATTTTTGGTTGCAAAATTGCCTTCTCCGTTGAAATCAACTCGATTTCTACCTTTAACTTCCGGTAAAACCAGATTTCCATCAACTGATGCCCGAAAACTATCTAAACTATCAATCGATTCAAAATTAATTAACTCATTTACAGCACCCGAAACCTTAACTCTACTATTCGCGAGAGTCACTGCCATTGGTAATTCCGGCACAATTTTATTTACACCAATACCCGCAGCATTCGCATTCGCTGATAATATACCCCGATTTAAATTACCCTTGACGGCAACATTACCTCGATTCACATTTAAATTTAAATCGAAATCACCTCGAATACCGCTAGCATCAAAATTATCTAAATCAACTAACTCATTTACCACACCCGAAAGCCTAACCCTACTATTCGCCAACGTAACTGCCGTTGGTAACTCCGGTAAAATTTTATTTAAACCAATACCCGCAGCATTGGCATTCGCTAATAATCTACCTCGACTTAAATTACCCTTGATAGCAACACTACCTTGATCGACATTCAAATTTAAATCGATATCACCTCGAATACTTAGAGGATCGAAATTATTTAAACTTCCCGCTAACTCTACCTCACCACGTCGTAAAAATATCGGAGTTTCCTTTATTCTTTCACCAACATTCTCCACCTTCGCCAAAAAAGGATTTAACGCCAAACCATCGACATCAACAACAGCATTCCAATTATTAGAAGCTAAATTCGCACCACCATCAATATCTACCGTACCTTCCGCCGTTCGTAAACTCGTATTATCTAAACTAACTTGATTGCCAACTAACTTAACTTCACCACCACCAGAAACTTGTCCAACTATATCAGCTTCAGCTTGCGGTAACTTCCACGATAAAACCCCATTCGGATTTGCGATCGTCCCATTAACTTTACCATCTGCCGATAATTTTCCCAACTTTACCATATCATTAGTAACCCCATAAGGAGCTACTATTGCTTGGGTATTGGGAATTTCAGCATCAACCACAAAAGCCAACTTCGATTTACTCAAATCCTTGACTTCCGGTAACGATTTTGGAAACGAAACCTCACCAGACGCGAGAATATCACCACCAGTTGCAGGAGTAGCACGAAATTCCTTTAATATAACCTGTTGTAAATTACCGCCAAAAACAGTATTAACCTGACTAAATACCGTCTTATCTACTATTATTCCCCGTTTACTGACAACATTCCCCAACAAAATTGGATTTTTCGCATCCCCCTTAAGTAATAACTCTCCTTGTAAATTACCATCAATATTTATAGGAGACTTTATAGAAGTTGTTTTGAGCAAACTTCCAATACCGAAAGAATTCGTCTCAACCTTTAAATCAAAACCATTATCTAAATCAACATCCCCAGAAACAGTAGCAACTAAACCACCATAACTACCGCGAGTTTTCTTAAAACTTACCTTTTTTCCATCAAATCCTAAATTCGCAGTCGCATTTACAGGAACTTTCAACTGTGGCGATTTTACCTGTAAACCTTGTAAATTAACACTACCCCTCACCGAAGGAATCTCAGATAAACTTGGTAAAGCGATCGCTAAATCAGCATTTAACTCACCGCTGGGAATCCTTACCGGAATCTTATCTTTAACATAACTACTCAAATCCGCCAAAGAAAGCCTATCAATCTTAGCGTTAACTATACTTCTCCAAGATTGTAACTGAGTTTCACCATCAATATCGACCTTTCCCCTAACAACCGGCGCATTAATACCATACCGTAATAATAAAGGTTGATTTTGATTGTAATTGAGAAAACCATTAATTTGAGAAATTGCCAAAGGAGTCTTTAAAGCTTGGGGAAATACAGCAACTTTCGCTTTGCGGAAATTAACCTTAACGTCAACATCAAACGGAAGTTCCCCTTCCTCCTGAGTACTTAAATTATACCTTACCCATTCCCCTTGCTGATCTTCCTCAACATAAATATCCGGTTCAATCAAACTTATCTTCAAAGGAAGAGTTTGAGTAAACAACACCGCAATGGCATTAAACCTAATATCTATTGCCTTAACTTTAACATAATTTGGGTCATCCTGGGTAGCCGGAATCGACAAGTTTTCCAATCTTACACCACCCAAAGACCAACTTTTTATCTCTCCAACCTTTACCTCGCGGTTGATAAATTCACTTAATTGCTTATCTAATAAAGGTGGTAACTGACGACGAATCCAATAATCCAACCCGAAATAACCAGCAATACCCAACCCCAAAACAGAAACACCAAATATTTTCATGGCAACACCCAACCAAACACGCCTTGGTGGTTGACTTTCTTGAGCTTGGGATTCTAATTCCGGAGGAGTATTTGGCGATGTCATATCAGTTATCAGTTATCAGTTATCAAGTACCCACACCATAAATCGAGTGTCAAAAGTAGATATATTTTCGCTATTATGATACGCCTTTAAAAAGTTTATACAAGGTTAATTTTTTACCTTTTTGAGTTTTTTTCCTATAGGAATAAGAAATAATATTGTTGGTTACCCAAAATCTTGGTAATTTATGGTTTTATTATACAATCAAGCTGCGTCGCAACTTAAAATCTGTATTCTTCATACTACATTATGAAGTTTTTTGTAGCAGAGCAGCTTAAGAAGGTTCGCGCTCATAAAGCGAAGCTATTACAAAAGCTAAAATCGGCATCCGAATACGAGCAGCTATTAATTGAAAAGCTACAGCAGCGAAGAGAGGAACTGAAAGATTTAACTATATTGCCGTAAATCCCCCGCTTACCCGACGATAGGGGAGTGTGGGTAGTTCACTCCAGCAATTTATCTAACTGTAGAAGCAATTTCTCAATCTTTGTTTTTTTCTTAGGATCTTCCAAAGCTTTGGAAGTATTAAGTCGGCGAAAGGTTGTTTTTATCTGCTCTTTGAGGGGCGAAGGAGTTTCTTTTACCTCACTAAGCTCTTTAATCTTGTCTTTAATTCGGTTCAAAGAGAGGTTGTTTGAAATCGCTTCTTCTAACAACTCTTTCCTAGCTTCTTCATTTTTGAGTTTATTAATTTCCTTGGCTTTGGTGTACTCAATCTTTCCCCCGCGCAATGTTTCCAGTAGTTCCGGAGGTAAGTTGAGTAAGGGTAGTCGATTGCGAAGGAATGACTTCCAACTCATTCTTCCAGTTGAGTTAAAAACCTCCTCAATTATCTTGTGTTTTTCACTGCCCGTAACGTTATTGGCAATTCTCCCTTTATCCTCGTGCTCCAGTCGCTGCAAAAGTTTCACAACTCCTGAATCATCCGTTTTCAGTTGTAGCGATAACAGTTCCAGAATGCCTTCTGTTTCCTCCAGGGGATTCAAATCCTCCCGTTGCAGGTTCTCAATCAAACGTACCTTAGTGGCGGCACTATCGTCTAAATCTAAAATAATTACCGGAACTTCTTCAAGTCCAGCAATTTGGGAGGCTCTTAGTCTTCGCTCCCCGGCGATTAGTTCATGTTTGTCATCACTAGAACGCACCAGTAGCGGTTCGAGCACCCCATGCTCTTGGATTGATTTAGCCAAACTTTCCAGTTTTTCCTGGTCAAAGTAGCGGCGTGGTTGGGAGTCGGGCAGCTTTATTTCTGAAATGGGTATTTGATTTTTGTTTGCTGGAATAACTTCATGGGACTTAGGGAAGAGTAGATTTACAGGCTTCTTCATTTAGGTATACCGCGCGGGTTGACTGATTTTGTGGCATCTACTTTGCTTTCTTAAATATTTTAAGGGCGAAGTGTTTTTTCTCATACAGTGCCGGAGGTCTATTTTCTTCCGAGGCATCAGCAAAGGTTATAAACACAGGAATGGCCGCGATTGTCACAAGACTCGGATGGTGCCCTACCCTGATTGCCTTATTATTTCCTTCAAAATTAGTGAGTGTACGAGCACCCGACAAGAAAAAGGCGGCCAGTTGCGGCCATTCCTAAAACAATATTTAATTTACATGATTTTCAGCCCTTAACTGAATTGTATTGTGCGATCGTGGAGCTTGGAAAAATTTTTCTGCGAAGAGTGAGTATTGATTGCGGAATCCAGGTAAGGCAAATATTTGTATATTTGTGTGATATCATACAAAAGTATTAGACAAGCAAATACATTGACACTAATACATTCGGAGCGGTGCAATAACTTTCAGTGATTCAATGCAAGATAAAGCCTTTCAAGACTTCTTCTTAGTCGGCATTGGCGCATCCGCCGGGGGGCTTCAACCTCTAGAAGCTTTTTTCGGAAGTTTACCGCTTGATCCGGGGGCCGGCTTTGTGGTGGTGCAGCATCTTTCCCCTGACTTCCCCAGCTTGATGGTCGAGTTGTTGCAGCGCCGCACCAAACTTCCCGTCAGCGTCATTGAAGATGGCGTGGTCATTCAACCTAACCACGTTTATGTGCTCTCCCCAGGGGTGATGGTGAGCCTAAAGGGGGAGCGGCTCTTGCTGGAAAAACGGCAAGGCGGTGTGGCGGATTACCCCATCGATCACTTTTTTTTAAGCCTGTCCCAGCAACGGGGTGTTCGCACCATCGGTATTTTGTTATCGGGAACAGGAAGCGACGGCACGGAAGGTCTGAAGGCTATCAGTCGGAACGGCGGCATTGCCCTAGTGCAATCCCAGGAAACAGCCCAGTTTGGAGCAATGCCCGAAAATCCCGTCAGTTCCGGCTTCGTGGATGAAATTATGTCTCCCGAAGAGCTAGCCCAGGTAGTATATGACATAGTTCGTTACACCGCCGCCCAAACAACCCTCGGCATCAATGCAGAACCGCTTTTACCCAGGGGTCAGCTCACCCAGATATTGGATATTTTGCAGCGGCAGGAAAATATTGACTTTTCCCAGTACAAATCGAGCACCGTCCACCGCCGCATCGTGCATCGGCTGCTGCTCTCCCAGAGGAAGACGATTGAACAATACATCGACTATTTGACCCAATCACCGGATCAGGTCAAGAGCCTCAAGCAGGATCTCCTGATTGGAGCCACTCGTTTCTTTCTGGATCCCGATATGTGGTCATTCCTCAAGGCCGAGGTCTTACCCTCCCTAATTAACGATCTGCAACCCCGCCAGCCCCTGCGACTTTGGGTGCCCGCCTGCTCTACCGGCGAAGAAGCCTATTCCCTGGCGATTGTGGTGGATGAAGTGATGGGCCAGATGAGCCGGGAACACCCCGTCAAGATATTTGCCACCGATCTCGATCAAGAAGCGTTAAACATCGCTTCCAAGGGCATGTATTACCAGACAATTCACCATGATGTCGCCCAAGAACGCCTCAACACCTACTTTGTCCAGGAAAACTCAATTTATCGAATTCGCAAGTTCATTCGCTCTCGGGTGGTGTTTGCCTCCCATGACGTAGCCCGAAACCCGGGCTTTTCCCAGATGCACCTGGTCAGTTGCCGCAATTTGCTGATCTACATGCAGCCGTCTTTACAGGAACAGGTGCTGAAAATGCTGCACTTTTCCCTGGCCTCGAAGGGGGTTCTCATTTTAGGTTCTTCGGAACATTTAGGCTCAGTGGCTCACGGGTTTCACACTCTGGAGTCCCAGTGGAAAGTCTTCCGCAAACGTGGGGAGGTGCAATTCCCTGTGAGCCCTCTGGTACACTCACCCACCTTGCAAACGGTGAGCGCAATCCGATCCACCAAAAAAGCAAAGTTTCACTATGACCATTTCATCAGTTCAGTCTTACAACTGCGGTTTGGGGATGTCCAGACGACCTGTTTGCTGGTCAATGAGGGTTATCTAATTGTGCATATTTTCCTCAACAGTGCGAAGTTGCTGGAGTTTCCCCTGGGTGAGATCAACACCAATGTGCTGGATCTGATTACGCCAGCGCTGAAAGTTCCCCTGAGAACGGCCCTCCATCGGGCTAGACGGCAAAAGAAGGCGGTTCTCTATAGCGATATCCGCATCTCCAAGGAGGAAGTGTACCAGCGCGTCAATCTCTGGGTCGGTCCCGCCCTGGATAAAACTGCGTCTCCCCAACCCCTGCTGATTGTGCTGCTGGAAGTTTTACCGGAGGTCGAAGCTACCCCCTGCCTCTCCTCTGCCGATTTTGATGCCAATGCTGATTTGACTCAGCAGTTGCATGAGCTAGAATTTGAGCTGCAACAGACCCGCGAAAACTTGCAAACCAGCATTAAAGAACTGGAAACCGTCAATGAAGAGCAGCAGGCAACCAATGAGGAACTGCTCGCCGCCAACGAAGAACTGCAAACCACCAACGAAGAAATGCAATCGGTGAACGAAGAACTGTATACTGTTAATGCTGAAAATGAAGAACGCATTCAGCAGTTAATACAGCTGAGTACAGATATTGACAACTTGCTACGCAGCACCGACATCGGTGTTGTTTTCCTCGATCAAGATTTGAATATCCGTAAGTTCACCCCTGCCGCAGCCGAAGTGTTTAACTTCCGGACGGGAGACCTGGGAAGACCCCTGACCGAACTAGTGAACTCCCTCGATATCGACAACTTAACCGACCTGATTCAGCAGGTGGCACAGACCGAAATAAGCCAGGAAACCGAAGCCAATAATTGGCGCACGGGCGATCGCTTCCTCCTCCGGATTCTGCCCTACCGCAAAGAAAAGGGCGACATTGATGGAGTCGTCCTCACCTTAATTGACATGAACGATCTCAAACAGGTGCAGGAGGCTCTGCTACAGAGCAATCAGGTATTGGAAGACATCTACCGGAACAGTCCCTTTGGGCTGAGCTTGCTGGATCAAAATTTGCGATTTCTCCGCATTAACCAGGCTCTGGCGGATATCGATGGTGTCAGCATTGAGAAGCATTTGGGGCAACCGATTCAAGCCCTCCTGCCAGACCTCTACGAGAAAATCAGCAGTTATCTGCAACAGGTGCTCACTGAGCGGCGACTCGTCACCGTTGAACTCAGTGGCATGATCCCGGCCGAACCTGAAGTAGAACGGACCTGGTTGGCCTACTATTACCCGGTGCAGCTCAGTGTGGATCGGGTTGGCGTTGGGGCGATTGTATCTGACATTACCAAACAAAAGCAGATCCAGACCGACCTGCACTCAAGCCGCACCCTGTTGCAAAACATTACCATGGACATTACCCGCATCAAGGAGCAGGAAGCCCAACTACAGCAACTTACCCGCCGCTTAGAACAGATCCAACACATCGCCCATCTGGGAGACTGGCAATATGACCTCGACCAGAACCGCATGACCTGGTCAAGGGAATTGTTTCGCATCACAGGCATTGATCCAGCGGCAGGGATTCCCTCGATTCCAGAACTGCTGGCCATGGTGCATCCCCAAGATCGGTCATCACTGACTAACTTGCTTAATCAAGACCCCGTACAAAACACCTTGGATGTTGATATCCGCCTTTATCCCAAAGACAGTGAAAGGTCGCGATATCTCCGCATTTTTAGTCGGGGGTGCTACAACAAGGGTAATGGGGTCAGACAGCTCCAGGGCATGGTCATGGATATCACCGAGCGTAAACTGGCCGAAACTAATTTACAGCGTCAAGCCTTTTTTGATCCCTTAACCCAGTTGCCCAACCGAGCCTTTTTTTTACAGCATCTGAAATTTTCCATAGTACGGGTTAACCGGGATACATCCCAGCAATTTGCGGTACTTTATTTAGATCTTGATGGTTTTAAGGAAATCAACGATACCCTGGGCCATGCCACGGGGGATCAACTACTGATCGAAATCGCCCAGCGCTTAGAAAAAGTCATTCGCCCCGGCGATATTGTGTGTCGTTTAGGCGGTGATGAGTTTGCGATTCTGCTCGAAAAAACCGCTCACCCTGAAGTTGCCCTCAATGTCGCCCATCGCATTCAGGCGCTCATACCCCAGCCTGTACAATTGACCGCTGCTAATGTGACAGTTAGCACCAGTATTGGCATTGCCTTCTACGAGCCTGATGCCCCCTGGCAGAGCGATACGGCTGTACTAGAAAACAGTGATATTGCCATGTACCACGCTAAGCGCCAAGGCCCGGACAATATTGCCCTTTTTCAACCGGCAATGCGGGATCAACGGGTCGATCGCATTGAACTCAAAACCGATATTGTGCGTGCCATAGAGCAGGAAGAGTTTGTGTTGTACTATCAACCGCTGCTTGATTTACAGAACTATATACTGTGCGGGTTTGAGACCCTGGTACGTTGGTACCATCCCCAGGGAGGACTCTTATTACCGCTAGAGTTCCTTCCCATTGCCCACGAGACTTGCCTGATGCCGGGGTTAGAGCCTTGGATTCTCAAGTCAGCCTGTGCTCAACTAGCCCACTGGCATCAGCAGTTCCAACTCCCCCTTGATTTTTGCCTGAATATCAATGTTTCACCAGATTTTCTCAAACACGAAAGCTTTCTCAATAACCTTCGATCTGCCCTGGGTGAATCTGGTGTAAATCCTGCAAACATCTGCCTTGAGGTCACTGAAAACTCCTTTATCGGTGCCAGCCGTAACCTGGATACATTGTTAGCTCGGATCAAAGACCTTGGGGTCCAGATTGCGTTGGATGATTTTGGCACGGGCTATTCTTCGTTATCCTATCTGCATCGGCTACCGATTGATGTAATCAAAATTGACCAATCATTTGTGCAGGCTTTAGATTTAGATACCTCATTGATGGGAATTACAAAGGCAATTGTCAACTTGGCTCATCAATTGGAACTGAATGTGATTGCAGAGGGTGTTGAAACATCTCCACAACTCCTTGCCATACAGGGGTTATCCTGTCAATATGGCCAGGGATATTTCTTCTCCCATGCTGTTTCTCCTCAAGCCGCAGAGAACTTTCTGCGTGACCCTAATCTATTGTCATATTTAATACAAGCTAGGCAAGGCGATAGTAGATAATAACCGCCATAGGGCGGCGGTTGGGTTATATCGTAAGTAATTATCCGGACTTGATACAGCACTTTGCCTTTATTTGGATACAGAAAACTTTTCTAAAACTCTTGTGGTACGGGCCCGCCTCTGCCCGTCATTTGGCGTTATCAGTTATCAGTTATCAAGTACCCACAGGATAAATCGAGGGGCCTTAATTTGAGAAAAATTTTTTTTCTTTCCACGGATAAATCCGGGAACTTGTATCCTGTTTATTTTTTGGTCAAAGTCTACCAATCGCTCATATGAAATATGCTTTACGAGCTCGAATGATGGCGCTACAATAGAGATGTCACTGCGTCTAAAAGTTGGTTGGGAGCGATGGGTTTATAAAGTGCCAGGTCAACTCCCATGCCCTTGGCAAACTCCAGGGCAGGTATAAGGTTATAGCGGTTGGGTCGGTAGCCACTCACGCAAATGACGGGAATCGAGCTTTGAGTTGTCCGGCGTAATTTGTTCACTAAGGTGATTCCTCCACCATTCACTGGGTACCAGGTCACCGTAACCTGCCCTCCCGGAACAGATAGGGCACCGTATTTCACCGCATTGGAGACCAGTTCATGGATAACCAAGATAAAGGTGGGGATAAATTGACTACTCAATCTCACTTCTGGCCCGATGAGTCGGACTCGTGGACCCCCCTCCGACTCATGGGCCAGGTAAGGACGGAGTTCGATCTTCAAAATATCTTGAACACAGGGCCATTCTGTGCCCGTGTGGGTGAGTAATTCATGGGCTAGTCCTAAAGCCGCAATGCGTTGCTCTAACATATCGATATATTCTGCGATAGACCTTTTAGAGCGACTCGTTTGTCGAGCGACTGAGCGGGATCATAGCCAAAATGTTTTTCACCCGGTGTTTGAGTTCGGCAATCAGCAGATCCTGTTGTTGCTGCACAAACAAAGTCACCTGATTCTGCAATTCTGCCTTGACTCCTAGAATGATAGCTAAATCATTACGACTCCAGGCACGGCATCGTCCTCGAATGTTCTCCCGGTACACATCAAGCGATCGCTGGGGAGAAAACTGAAGTTCACCATCGGTTGGAATAAGCTCCTGCTGGTCAGGATTCCGGGCCCACTTCACCTCAGAACTCAGCGGATTCCTGAAAAAGGCAAAGTAATGATTCCCATGGTATTGTATAGAGAAAAATCCCCCCCCCGCACTATCGCCCCAGTCCGTGGCGCTTGGCAATCCTTCTCGGGTTGATTCTGTCGTCAGTTGCTGCCAGTTTTTGAAGCTTTCAACGGTCATAATCCCCGTCTCAGAGTCGATTTCTTCTTTTGACGACGGATGGTTAATCAAGGCAAGGATAGATGGCTTAGGGGGGACTTGTCCGTAGGATGCCAGAACTTTCTGGTTGACCACAAAGGCCAATCCATCAGCCCCAAGCAGCTGACACAGTTGTGGCTGGGTCTTGATTACAAGCATTTCCCAGGATTGCTTCAGGGCTTTTTCCCGTTTGTTTGTTTCGCTGGCAACCTGTTCTACCCGGCCAAAGGTTTGAGCCAACACCGTGGCTGCTTGTTTACGGGTATAAAAGTGTTCTGCGGCAATGGTCTGCTGTAGATGCAAGGAAAGTAACATCCCACAGAACTCAAGGGTTGTCCGAAATTCTGGGGAGAGAGGAAAAGGGGTGCAATCACCTAGTACAGCATAGCGAAAATAAGGCACCCGTTTCGCCTATTGTTGAAACTCATTACTTATTACTTCTTACTTCTTACTTCTTACTTATTACTCATTACTTCTTACTTCTTACTTCTTACTTATTACTTCTTACTTCTTACTTCTTACTTCTTACTTAAAAAAATATGTTTGTAGTAGCGCAGCCTAGAGGGCGCTACTACGA
>DESS01000121.1 GCA_002361335.1 Richelia sp. UBA3308 | reverse complement strand
TTGTTAGTTGTTAGTTGTTATTTTTTACTCGTTACTCGTTACTCGTTACTCATTACTCATTACTCGTTACTCGTTACTCGTTACTCGTTACTCATTTAATATTGCCTTTGACAACATTCCATGAACGCCTTTTTGGGGTAAATTCACGGCTTGAGTAATACGAAAACTTACAGCTAAACTACATAATACATAGGCCTCTTCTGGGGACAACTTTGTGCAGCTTACCAGAAAATCAATCATATTTTTTAAGGCTTTTTCTAAAGCTTCATCTAATGTTTCACCGAAGCCCATAGCGATGATATCAGTGGGAGTTTCGGCGATAGGTGTGGAAATTTGCAAATCTTTATGAAGCTTTAGTTCGATAGTACCATTCATCGAAGTTTCAATTGCAGTCACATTTACTTCGCCATCTCCTTGGGCTGAATGTCCATCACCGATGGAAAATAAAGCACCAGGAACGAAAATGGGTAAAAATATTTTGGAACCAGCTTGCAATTCCCGGTTATCGATATTACCTCCGTAGTTTCCCGGAGGTATGGAATTTCGGGAAGTTTCTGCTGTGGCAACTCCGAGAATACCGAAAAATGGTTTGAGGGGAATTTTTATACCGCTACCAATGGGAAATTCTGCAATGTTATTTTCTAAATCAAGGGGAATAAATCTTAATACAGGTTGATTGAACTGTTGTGGTAAAACACCCCAACCTTGACGAATAACATTAAAACCAATTGGTAAGCTTGGTGTAATTTTTTTGAGCACTACTTCTAAAACATCACCTGGTTGAGCATCTTGGACGTAAATTGGTCCTGTAAGTAAATGTGGTCCTTGGGCTATTTTGCGATTCCCCGAAAGATTTTCGTAAATATCCCGTAATGCTGGTGTGAGGAATTCTGGTGGTGCTTTGTCACAAACATGGAATCCGGTGTAAGTTTCTACATCAACTGTATCCCCGGAATTTACAGTTAACACTGGTTCTAATAAATGAGAGAAACCGCCAAGATGTACTGTTTCTTTTGTTGCTTTGAGAAGATGATGAGTCATTCAATTTTGGATTTTTGATTTTGGATTGGTTTTAGGAATGGCCGCAACTGGCACATTTTTTTGTAGGGTGCTGTGACGCTATGCCAGAATTTGAAGGAAGTAATCAAGCTTGTAGCGTCACGCACCAATAGGATATTGTCACAATCGCGTAAGTTCTGAGTTTGTAGTGAGGATTTTAACCATTATTAGTTGTTTGTCTCATTAATTATGAACAGTTGTACAGACGCGATATATCGCGTCTCTACACAATTTCGGGCAGGCTTTTAACCGCCTGAACCGCTACTACATCCTCTAAAATCTTACATGAAAAATAAATACAAAATTGCCACGTCTTTTGATAAAGACATGGCAAATAACTTCACAGAATATGACTATTGCTATTACTGAAAACTAAATCTAGACAGTAGTAATAACTAGTGTAAAATACTACATAATGGGATGTAACAGCTTATTGATCTAGACATTCTTCGTGACCACCTGCTTTGACAATGAAATCATCAAAATCATTGTCATTTTGATTAACTCTGGGAATTTGAGAGTTGGTATCATCCCAACGAATAACAACACCACCATTAGCTAATGCGGAGAACCCACCAACAAATTTTGCTTGTCGGTTGCCAGCAGGATTGTTGACATCGCTAGAGTATACAACACCCGCGTTTGCTCCTCGAAACTGTGACTTCAAATAAAAGCTGTATTTATTGCCAGCTTTGAAGGTAAATTGTGCAGTTCCGGGTAGGGGTACTGCATTTCCTAAAGTTCCTTGGAAGTCATTAGGATTGTCTGTTAAACCATCAGAGGGTTGGTTTAAAGCCTGCTCGTATTGAGGCATGGTTAAATCAGAAGGTTTAACTTCCCCAATCAAATCAAACTCTTGTCCGGTAGTTTCGTTTCTAACACCGAATACAGATTGGTAAGCACCGTAAGAGCGAACAAATTGAAATTGTACTACGGTATCTCTTGTAAATAAAACACCGCTATTATCGAAAAATTCCTGAGATTGTGCTTGAACTGATACTGGAGTTTGAGCTTGGGCTGGTGAAGAAAAAACGCTCAAAATTCCTGCTGCAACCGCTCCGAAAACAATTTGTAAGCTGATACGATTAATCTGCATTTTTCTGACCATGACAACTCCTCAAAGTTTGAATTTTGTTGGTTACGGACGCAAAAATCTACCAGGTACGTTTAATGATGCTAGTTTTTGTTGCTTCTACTTGTTGCTTAACTTGATCTAAAAATGCTCTAGATTCATTCAACACAGTAGTTAGTTCTTCACACTTACCTGAAGGTTGTGTTGGACTAGGGCTAGGACAACTCTGATTTGGATCCTTTTCACCCAAAGCAAAAGTACGTGGTTTTGTTGTTTGAGTAGTGGGTTTAGTTGAACCTTCACCAAGTAAGAAACCACGTGTATTACATGGAGTGTTATTGCATCCACAAGTATTACAATTTACGTAAGCATCTGTTAATTGGTCAGCGAACTGAGAAGCTCGATCCAGTATCTGGGGATTTAATCCACCAAATTCTGTCCAAAAAATTTGTCCGTAAAATACATCAGTTCCGCTAATGTGAGAGAAATTAGTACCAGAATTGTGAGAGAAATTAGTACCAGAAGTGTGAGATTGATTACTTGTTTGAGCTTTAGCAGAATCTGCTAATAATCCACTAAAAACTAATGATGTACCTATAACCAAACCGATTAATTTGCTTTTACCCATGATTTTTATCCCTGTTTAGTGCTGACGATTTGACCTAAAATTTAAATCCAAAGCCAGCGCCTAAGACGAATCTGGCTCCATCACTGGCTCCACGACCAGGACCTGTAATATCACGTAGTGCGGGAGTAATCACCAGAGGGATATTTTTGAAAGGTGCGATAGAAGCTCCTATTGCTAAATCTTGACCAGTCCACTCTGTAATCAAGCTAGCTTGAGGAAGTACGCGGACAGCCATATTACCAAAAACGTTGAAGTTGTCATCATCTTGGTTTATAGAATCTTCTGTGCGGAACTGTCCGTTACCTACACCAGCAGTGATTGCAACCCGACTGAAAGGTTTGTTGATATCCTCTCTGGTGTGAATAACCTTAGTTACAGTTCCATATAAAGAATTTTCAAAATCATTAGCTCCAGGAATCCTGGTATCATCACCAATGTTTAAAAAACCATTCATACCAACAGCTACAGCCAAATCTTTATTTAATTGGCGATGCACTTTTACGTTAAAACCACCCATTCCAAAGTCATTGGGGCCATCAGATTTGAGGTTAACCATAGTGTACGAGAGTACAAAACCTATAGATTTTCTCGCATCACCCAAGCCAACACCAAATACCATTTGACCATCTTCAGAGTTGGTGAATCTGGTGCGCTCTTGAAAATCAAATCCTACAAAACCTGTATTTCGATCGGCACCATATCCCACAGGAATATAAATGCTCATACCAGGAGAGGAATAGAACGAGTCAAACTTGATTTTGCGTAAATCCCACAGTTGTCTCTGTACTTCTTTGACTTCTTCTAAGTCAGGTTTCGATGGGTTAACACAGCAGTTGTTTGCAACAACTGACTCTTGGGCTAAAACAAAATTATCTTCCGCAGCTCGATACTCTGAAAAGGTTCCTCGATCAGTTTCATTTTCAGAAACAGATTTGTCTGAAAAAACTACTTCGGCTTCAGGAGAAGCCTTGGTATTGAGTGTAAGTTTTGGCTGAGCTTCTTGGAATTGAGCCAAGTTTTGATCTGCAACACTCTTAAAGTTAACGAATTCAGTAGATTCAGTTACTTTATCTAGATTAGAAAGAATACCTGTTTGAGGTAATTCAGCAGCAGATAACTGGTTGTTATCAGACTTCTCTACTTGAGCAGCAAATGCAGAATCTACTGTAACGAACAACAGAGAGGTTGCTAGGACATTAGTTAACAATCCTAGAACAGAATTATTCATAAGCTTGAGTATTGTTTTTGTGAAAACTTTAACTTAGACTCTTATCTTTAAAAGATTTACACTTTTTAAAGTTATAAAGATAGGACGTATCGATACATTTAATATCTAAAATTAACTTGTAGTCAAATTTAATTTGAATGAATTTTCTATAATAAAAATAATTAATCAGAGAGATAAAACCTTAATACAAAAAGTTTTAACCATATTTTATATATATTTATACTCATTTCAAATAATATTTAAATTTAATTTTTGCTAAATGATAAAAACATTAATTGAAAAACTTTACTGATTAGGGAACATTAAAAATATACAAAAAAGATTAATAATGAGAGGTTTTATTTAAACACAAATGTCACTATATTGATGCTATTTATCTCTTAGAATAGCCTGATTATTTACAATCAAAATTTCATGCAAGGTTTAATTTGTTGTATAAACTATATTGATTGTTGCTGGATGATTGTAAATGAGACAAAAAATAACAGCATATAAATACAAACTTTATTTGATAAGTTAAAAATCTCTAAAGGAATAAAAAAAATAACATAAAAAAAAACTAAATGTTATTTTTAACACTTGTATATTCATTCAAAGAAATTATAATTTGTTTGGGTTGTTCAGGGTGCAATAGATTCAAATACTGTTAGTTATAGCTGGAGTTTTATTATATAGAGGTGCATCTATTATCAATATGTTCTAAAAATAGGCAATAAGCTTTTATTTCCAAGATTGATCTAAGAAATAAATCAGTATCTACTGATTAAAAATTGTTTACATTATTGATTTTAAATATATCAAAAATTCTCTTGATTTACCTGTTTTACTTTTATTAGTAAAACTTTGGGGCTACATGTCAATTTTGTAGCAATACCCTATAAGAGTATTACTACATTTACGAAGCCTGCAAGCAGGCTTTGGAAGGTGTAGCCCCAGGCTTATAGCCTGTGGGCGTTTCTTAATTTAATTATTTGCAAACAATAATCAACAATAAATTCTAAACAAAACTATAAAATATATGCGTATCTTAAGTATCGCGGCTTATACTTTTTTAGCTTTATCTGTACCTAAAATTGCTTTTGCCATTGAAGATAATGCTAATCAAAATCAAGATTATAATTTAAAATCTGAAACTATCAATAATAATCATAATCAACTACAAAAAAAAATTCAAGTCAAAGTTGATACAGATAAAAAATATTTTTTTGAGCCAAATAGTGTATTTTTATCGACAATACACCAGCAACAATATAATTTTGATAACATTCCTGAAATAATACTAAGTCAAACTGTTGAACTATCTCAAATAGAGAATGAAGTAATAAAAACAGATGACTTGATAATCAAAAATCGTCAACCTATCTTCACGACAGCACACCAATTAAAACAAGCAGAAGTTGTCATTAATCTCCGTAACCGCTACTTTCTTCAATCAGGAACAGCCCGTGATAATGGTCTTACAAGTCAGCCTACAATCGGAATTACTTGGGGTGTTACAGACGATTTAGAATTAACTCTGGATGCTCAAACTGTTGATAATGGTGGTCCCGATCGCCAAGGTGAATTTAACGCCCAACGTATCAACCCTACTGGGTATGGACCAAATTTCTTTCAAGAATTTACTCTCCAAGCAAAACAAAGACTTTGGGAGAATAAAAAAGGTACACAAGCAATTAGTGGTGTTGTTGCAGCTTCATTAGGAAATGCAGATAGACCATTCGTATTTTTTTATGACGACCGATCCCAACCTGTCTCCAATGGATTAAATAATGAAACTGTTATTTCTTTAGAATTACCTTTTACCGTAAAAAATGATCAGCGCTGGCAATTTACCGTCTCACCAAAAGTTGCTTTTTTACCAGAAGATAATGCCTTATATTACAACACCGCTCCAATTAGTAATCCAGGTTCATTTGGCACTGTTTTAGGCTTAGCTGGAGGTGCTAATTATCAGTTAAATTCTAGAGTAATATTATGGGGTGATAGCTTTATTCCTTTCACAGGAAATAATACAATTAATCGAGATACAGGTTTACCTGCTCGTAATATTGCTTTTAATGCAGGCGTAAGATATTTAGTAAATCCCAGATTAGCTACAGATTTATTTATTTCTAATACTTTAGGCAATACAGGAGCATTATCTGTAGTCACAGATAGAGATCATCTTGCTCTGGGATTCGGTGTTACTTTTTTACCAGGAATTACCAGTGCAAATCGTCGATATCCTCAACATTTTCGTTCTAATGTAAAACCTTTATACAATACTAACGCCGGATTTGGATTTTTCGATGGCGGTACAATTGCGAAACAACAATTGCGTTTCAATTTGCAAGGAGGTAGTCAAGGATTATTAACTGGAATTCGTTATGGACTATTGGATGATTTGGAAATCGGCGCTTTTCTAAGCAATATCCCAGGTACTGTAGATGAGTCTCAGTTAGGATTCAGCGGAAGATTACGCTTTTTACATCAAGCTCAAGGGGATCCTTTAACCTTAAGTGTTGCAGGTACAATTGCACGTGCCAATAATGTTTTTACTAACTTTTTTAATAACGATCGCAACAGATTTAACGATTCAGGTTTAGAAAAAGGTGGATTTGCTTTTAGTGATGAAACATTATCAGAAACAGAAGCAGAATTATTTATTATTACTCTTTCTACCCCAATGCACTATCAATTTCAAAATGGAAGTGCAGTTTGGTTGACTCCTACTTTGGGATTTGTACAACGTAGTGGATTAGATCTTGCTGGATTTAATCTTGGAGGTTCAATTCCTATAAATAAAGATTTGAATGCAATTGCAGAAGTAGGTTTTGAATTAACTGGTAATGGTAATGCTTTCATCGGCGATAATCTTGAGACAGTTATTCCTTGGACATTAGGTTTACGTTGGAATCCAGCATCGCTTTTAAATGTATCTGATGACAACACATTTTCTAATTTACAATTGGAAGCATACCTTACAAATCGACTCGGTTCTAGTCCTTTTGATAGCTTAAGAGTTCGCGCTGATAATGAAACGGCGGTAGGTGTCGGTTTGGTTTTACCAGTTCAGTTTTAATTTTAATTTAGATAATTTAATTTAGATAATTTAATTTAGATAATTTAATTTAGATTAGAATTATAAATCTAGAGACGCGATATATCGCGTCTCTACAATGGTTTGGGTTATCCAAAAAATCAATTATGACCTATAACCGTCACGCTCCGCTAACATACATGGTTGGGAGCAACGCCCATATTTGATATCAATTATCTTCCTAACAAATACTCGTCGAAACAAAATCAATAATTTTAGATAAACCTTGTTGTTTTTTCAAATTTGTAAATATAAAAGGTTTATCACCACGCATTTTTTGAGCATCCCTTTCCATCACTTGTAAATCCGCACCAACATAGGGAGCCAAATCAATTTTATTGATTACAAGTAAATCAGATTTAGTAATACCGGGACCACCTTTACGGGGAATTTTATCCCCAGCAGCAACATCAATAACGTAAATTGTTAAATCTACTAATTCCGGACTAAAAGTTGCAGCTAAATTATCGCCACCACTTTCCAAAAATACTAAATCTAAATCAGAGAAAACCATCTCTAATTGTTCAATTGCAGCTAAATTCATCGAAGCATCTTCCCGGATAGCCGTATGAGGACAACCGCCAGTTTCTACACCGAGAATTCGTTCTTTTTCTAAGGCTTGGGATTTCGTCAAAAATTGTGCATCTTCTTGAGTATAAATATCATTTGTTACTACTGCAATTTGATAATCATCGCCCATAGACTTACACAATAATTCTACCAAAGCAGTCTTTCCCGAACCTACTGGGCCTGCAACACCAACTCGAAAACTCATGATTAGTTATTAGTTATTAGTTATTAGTTATTAGTTATTAGTTATTAGTTATTAGTTATTAGTTGTTAGTTCTTGGTTGTTAGTTGTTAGTTGTTAGTTGTTAGTTGTTAGTTGTTGGTTGTTAGTTTTTAGTTGTTAGTTGTTGGTTGTTAGTTGTTAGTTGTAAATTCTAAATTCTAAATTCTAAATTCTAAATTCTAAATTCGGGCATTCCTACTTGTAAATTCTAAATTCTAAATTCTAAATTCGGGCATTCCTAGTTGTTGGTGCCTTATTACAACTCACTATTCATTATTCACCCCATGAATTTCAACTACGAAACAATCTTGTATACTGCTGTTCATGTGCCATGCTCGCTAAAGATAAACCCCAACTACAACAGCTTAATTCATCGTCGTGCAAATTCATAATTTCTAATGTCGTTGCCCTAATTAATTCTTGAAATTCTAACAATAATAATTGTCCGGCAGTTTGTCCTAAGGGAATCAACTTGATTCCAGCGGTAATTAAATTACTAACCCAACTGTGTAAATATCCTAGTACCGCAGCAGTTGAATCAATTTCCCAATTAGCAGCAGCAATACCAAAGGCGATCGCAAAATTGTAAGGATTGTCCAAAGTTTTAATTATAGGCATTATCTGGGGTTGTAATTCTTTCAAAAGCCGAATTAAGGAACCTCCCATTTGCTGGGATTGAGCGCGTAATTCTTCGGTTTCCCTTGCGGCGGATAGCCAATTATTCCAGTAGCTAAGAGTTGCTAAATCTTGGCCTTTGACAGCACGATAAGCTCTTAACATGACTGCCGCTTCCATGCGAATTGCACCGTAACGTAACTCTTGTGTTAACCAGTGTTTGAGGCTATGGGTATCATTAATTATCTTATTTTCAACCAGGGTTTCCAATCCTTCAGAATAACTATATGCTCCCACAGGTAAAGCGGGACTAACAAGTTGTAAAAGACAAAGAAGATTACTGTCAATCAATTTTATATTTTAGATGTTAGTTTGTTTTAGATTTTAGATTGTTCTTTTCAGATTTTAATTTATGATATAAAAATTTGGTATTAGAGATTAGTTAGTGGTGGTGATAATGTCCATATGCACCTGTTTCTGGTTGAAAGGGTAAAATGTCCTCTGTTACTTGTAAACCGAGATTTTCTAACATTTGTCTTAACACTGAATCCGGAGATAAACGCAAATAATTTGGTGTAATTTCTAACTGTACGTGACGATTTCCCAAATGATATGCAGCTTTAATTAAATCTAGTTGATTTTTTCCAGTCACCGTTAAAACTGGTTCCGGTTTAGCGATAATTTTTACCAATACACCATTGGTTTCATCTTGTAAAATATCGCCATCTTGTAACACAGTACCCCTTGATAAACCGAAACACACCATTTGTCCATCCGAAGCTGGAAAACGATGCCTCGAACGAGTGCGCTCCTGTGCAGTTAGTGAAACAGTTAAACTAACTGATAAATTTGGGTTTGGGGGTTTGCGTTGAGTGAAAATTAACAAATCAATTATCAATTATTACTATTTGCTGTCCAAAGATTCTTCCCAGTTCCCCTTTATGAGTTTATACTTGTTTCTTTTTCATTCTTTTTAATTGTTCGGTTTACTTGGGAAGAGTCGTTGTTCGATTCAATAATCATTTTAAGTCAAGGGGGAATTTTATCTTCTTTATCTAATAAACTTTTATCTCTATTTGTAAACTCGTCTAATAATGTTTTGTAGAGACTGCCCATTGCCTAGTCTCTACAATTATCTTCTATTTCCTACTTTCTGCTTTCCTTGTTTCCACTAATGAAAAACTGGGCTATCAAATAAAACAATATTCCTGCAGTCATTCCGGGAAGTACTTCGTAAACAAGCCTTGATAATTCCGGGGTTGTTTTCCATATCACAGCAGCTGATATTCCAACTACCATCATTAAAATTGCTACGGTTTTATTGATCGGTTTTTGTAATACCCGTACCATAAATAATGGTCCTAATGCTGAAGCTAAAGCTGACCAAGAAAAGGTTACTAAGACAAATACGTTTTTGTCTGCGACTAAGGCAATCACAAACACTATTGCTGTGACAGTTAATGTGCCTAGTTTTACAAACCTATAAGAACGAGCAAATTGAGGAAAGATATCTTGGGTAAGGGCTGCAGAGCATGAAAGAATCTGGGAATCTGCGGTAGACATAGTAGCAGAAAATAGACCTGCTAACATCAGTCCAACTAAGCCCACTGGTAACAATTCTAAGGATAACAAAGGTAAAGCTAATTCTGGATCGCTGTTGTTTAATAATTGGGGTAGCAGTACTCTTGCAGCTAAGCCGACACCAATAGAAGCGAATGAGGTTATCGAGCCAGCGATTATTTTGATATTGCGGGCTTTGGCGACATTGCGGGCATCATTAATTGCCATTGCACGAACCAGGATATGAGGTTGACCAACTACACCCAATCCTGCTACAATCCAACCAATAAAGAAGGGTATGAAACCTAGTGGTAAATTTGCTGGACTTAAGCTTACCAAGGCAGGGTCAATTTGTCCTAATTGCGTCCACAGTCCATTAAATCCGCCGCATTTTGAAATTGCAGTAACTAAAAGCAGCACTAAGGAACCAATCATGATTATCGCTTGTGCTGTATCCGTCCAAATTGAGGCGCGAATACCTCCAGAAAAACAGTAAATGACAACAATTACGGCTCCGATAATAATACCCCAACTGTAATCCCAGTCAAAAAATGCACTGAGTGCTTTACTTCCTGCTACAAGTTGTGCTGCGGCGTAGGAGCCAAGAAAAGCGATGGTAATTAAAGCTGATACAAGAGTAATGGCACGGACACCGTTAGTATTTTGAGCCAAGAAACCGGAAACTGTCTCTGTCTGTGTTTCTTCGGAAATTTCTCTTAATCTTTTAAAAAAAAGCCACCAAGCAATATAGTCTCCTATAGCCCAACCAATAGTTAGCCAAATTGAAGAAATTCCTGCTTGATAAGCAAAACCAACTTGCCCGATAAATAAGAAACCGCTTTGTCCCGTTGACATTGCTGAAAGCGCCGTCAACCATGGATTTACGCTTCTACCTGCTAACAGATAATCAGTAGTATT
>DESS01000147.1 GCA_002361335.1 Richelia sp. UBA3308 | reverse complement strand
AATACATCTAACGCACCAATAACGCTTGGTGTGTTACGACAAATCTTCAGCTGTTATTTTTCCCATGGAATCCTAATTCCGTACTACACCCGGACTTAAAATTATTTTATAAATACCCTCTAAGAAGATGTTTGAAATGGTTGGATATCCAGAAATCTTGTAGAGACGGGATATATCGCGTCTGGGACATTTAAATTCAGAACGAAGTAGGCAACTCCAAAAGGGGGACTTTAACCTCCCTTTTTAAGGGGTGAAAGGGGGGATAATCCAATAATGACTCTGAAATAATCAATACAACTAAAAACTAACTTATCCCATTAACTACTTCAAATAAATCATGAACGGGAGTAGGAGCTTGTTCTCCTAAATTTTCCGTTTCTACTTGCAATCGGTAAAGTCCTGGTTTTAAATTATCAATACCTAAAACCCATTCTTTTTCTTGTTCTTGAAAATCAAGATTGAGTGCAGTTTCTGAGTGAGAAACAGATGTAATTATTGCTTTTAATTTCCCATTAACTGGAACAGAACTAATTACTCTTGCACGCATTTCTATGGGTTCTGAGGCTAAATAAAGGTCATCTAGAGAAACACTAATTGCTGATTGTGGCGCTCTTACTGTTCGCAAATTAAATTGACTGAGTTTTAGACAATTAAGCAAATTTTCTAAAATTTGACTTTGATTTTGTAGGGAACTGTGGGTTTCAGCAATAAAGTTATTGTTAAAACTATGAGATAATTCTATGGGTATAGCTGATATTTGTGGTACTGTCCCATCACCATCACTTAAATCGGGTCTATTTTGCAATATTTCTGGGTTGTCTTCACTCACTGTCAGCTTTCCATTGGCTAACAATGCTGATTGCAAAGTCGGTTGTTGTATGCCGATTATCGGAATAGTTGTAAAATCATTTTTGTAGTTTTCATCTTTAATATTTCTATCAACAGCCGCTTCAATTTCTCGATGAAATACCAAAGCATCTGCGGCTCTTATTTTAACAATATTAGGAATATTATCAGTTTCTGCAATTCTATGATATTTATCACCTATTTGAAGCATTTCATAAATAGGTAATAATTGATAAATTGAAGTCAAAGAACGCATGACTTCTGTTAAATCAAGAAATAGTTGTTTGTATCCATTTGCTAGGAAATTAACTGCTTTAATTGAACCTCTGTAGGGAGTACCAAAGGTAAATAAAGCTTTACAATCTCGCCATCCTTCTAATACTTCTAAATAGTAGCGAGAAACTAATCCTCCCATACTATGAGCTAGAATAATTACCTTGGCATCTTCGGTACCGCTATATTCTCTCCACCGTTTTAATCTCTTATCTAATAATCTTTTTAATAATCTTGCATTAGAACGATTATCGCGCCGCCAATCGTAGGGAAAATGATAAAAATTAGCTGCTTTATCATCGGCATCTTCATAGATGTTACCGGAAATAACATCAAAATTATCAGTAATTAAACGTGAGGTTTTTGTATAACCATCAATCTTAACAAGTCCAGGAATTAAATGAGTATCTTCTATAATTCTAGTTGCTTTAATACCATCTCCCAAACTTTCCGCATTTGGATCATCTTGGGTTAATTTGAGCTTCTGAATTGAGTCACCCAAACTAGTTAAAACTTCCCAAATAGCTTTACCAGAAACTGTCCAAATATCTTTCCCATCTTTTTGTAATACACTGCCTAATATCCCCGGTAGAATTACTACCATATCCTGCATTTTTATTTTTTGTGACATTTTTTATCCCTTCCGGAATAACGGAAAATTAATTGTTCGTAATGGGGTTTTACAGCATATTTCATACGAGTTTACGCTACATTTATAACCCCTCCCCAACCCTCCCCTCTGGAGGGGAGGGTGCGCTTTCAAGCGCGGGTGGGGTGTACCTCATTTACTTGCAAAGTGCTGTATCTAAATAAATTGTAAATATGTACATTTAATACTTTTGCAGCCCTCTGAAGTCAATAAATTTTTGATACAAATTTGATTAATATCAAAGAACATTTTTATATTTTTGTAAACACACAATTGCGACAATATTGTTTATTCAGATGTATTCTGGATTACTTGATTGATTAATCAAAAGTATGTAACATGACAGTTAATTGTTAATACCAGGTTTGAGAAGACTGACAATTTACAGGCTTTGATTAAAAAATAAAAATTTAATTTTACATTCCGCAATATTATTTATTTTTATGAGATTAAAGGTACACCGCACCCGCCCTAAAGGGCACTCTCCCCTTAATAAGGGGAAGGTTGGGGAGGGGTTATAAATGTACCATCAATAGATGAAACGTGCTGTATTTCTGTGTCAACGTAGTTTTTCCTATTCTTCTACCTGTCACAAATAAAATGACTATTACTAATCACAATCTAGCAATTATAGTTGGCATCAATGCCTACAAAAATGGGATATCTCCTCTGAAAACTCCCGTTAATGATGCTATTGGATTGGGGTTGGTTCTAAAAAATTCATATCAGTACGAAGTTAAGCATTTATTGGATTCTCAAGCAACTCTGGAAGGATTCAACAGTTTGCTTGTTGAACTAAAAGCTGGAACAATAAAACTTTCAGATAATCGAACTGTCCAGGTGGAGTCTTACGATCGAATCCTATTCTATTTTGCTGGACATGGTATCATAGAAGACGCTTTTGAAAATCAGGATGGCCCAACAGGTTATTTACTTCCCCAAGATGCTCAAAAGAATGATAAAAGCACTTTCTTAGCGATGCAGCAGTTGCATGATGTGCTTGTTGCTCTTAAGTGTCGTCACCTGTTAGTAATTTTGGACTGTTGTTTTGCTGGTGCTTTCCGATTCCTGAGAAATTTAGTTCCTTATCAGAAATTATATCGGGAAAGGTACGATCGCTTCATGAAGGGGAAAGCTCAGCAGATGATTGCTTCTGCTAGTTATGATGAGATGGCTTTGGATGTGCTAACTCGTTTGGGCGATCGCGAGGATAAAAATACAGGAAAATATTCTCCTTTTGCTGAAGTGTTACTTAAGGCTTTAGAGATACAAACTAATCAAGCAAAAGCTGCTGCTGATATCATCCCGGATGGTGTAATTACAGCTTCAGAACTCTATCTCTATTTAGAACAAGAATTAGCTCAACTAACTAATAGACAAACTCCTGGTCTTTATACATTAAAATATCATGAGAAAGGAGAGTATATCTTTCAAGTTCCGGATTTTGTAGCGGATAATTTAGAAAAAGCTCCTCCATTAGATGTTAATAGTAATCCCTATCGAGGCTTGAAGTCTTTTAGTGAGAAACACAAAGATTTATTCTTCGGTAGAGAAATAGTAATTAATGAATTGTATGAGAAATTCCAGCAGCCATGGTTAATGATTGTCACGGGTGCTTCCGGTGCTGGTAAATCCAGTTTGGTGAAAGCTGGATTAATTCCCCGTTTGCGAGAGGATAAATGGTATATTATTAATCCTTTTCGTCCAGGTAAATCTCCTTTTACTGCTGTAGCATCAGCTTTATTTTTAACTGTATTAACTCGTGAAGTTAGTGTTGTTAAAACGAAGTTTTTTGAGAATATAAAAAACAAGAGTTACGGCTGTTATTTAGCTGAAAAAATTTTTATTGCGATCGCGAATATTTTCACCTGGATTTTAAAGGAATATAATGACCGAAAAATTATCAATTCTCTGAGTAATGATTTACGAAAAAAACCTACGAATTTAACTGAATTAGCAAAACTAAGGAATTGTGACGCTTCAGAAAAATTATTATTAGTCATCGACCAATTTGAGGAATTAGTTACAGTTTGCTCCCCGGAAGAAAAAGATGAATTTTTAGCTTGGTTAGAGCAAATTTTAACTGATAATTCCGGCAAAGTTAGAGTTATTATTACCTTGCGCTCCGATTTTAAAAGTCAATTTTCCAGTCAATTATTTGATGAACAACGCTCGAATGTAGCGCAATTCACCGTACCGATGATGACTCAGGATGAATATCGGGAAATTATCGAAAAACCAGCCACAGAAAAGGTTTTATATTTCGAGCCACCAGATTTAGTAGATGATTTAATTAATGAAGTAGTGCAAATGCCCGGGGCACTACCCTTGTTATCATTTACCTTGAGCCAATTGTACTTGAGATGTTGCGATCGCTGGCAGAATGGAGAGAACAATCGAGCCATGACTCAACAAGACTACCAAACATTAGGTGGAGTCATGGGTTCATTAAAGAAAACCGCCACAGATGTTTTTGAGAAATTAATCAACGAGAAAAAAGCCACAGAGCAAACAATTCGTCATGTAATGTTGCGAATGGTAGCAGTGAGTGGAGATGAATTAGCCCGTCGGCGAGTACCGGAATCTGAATTAAAATATCCAGAGCCTCAAAATCAAGAAATAAAAGAAATTATTAAAGCTTTTACAGATGCTCGTTTATTGGTAACGGGAACTTCTTCTGATGAACAATCTTATGTAGAGCCTGCTCACGATGCTTTAGTGAATGGCTGGGATAAGATATTGTCGTGGAAAAATCAATATCAGGAAAGTTTGTTGTTACAGAGACGTTTGACTCCGGCAGTGGTGGAGTGGAAGCGTAGAAAAGAAGAGCAACCCCGAAAATTAATAGATTTAGTTGAGCCGTTTTTCGGTTGGTTTGATGTTAAATTTTACCAGTTAAATCGATTCATAGATAGATTTAAGAAAAAAGAACTATTGGATAAAAATAGCCGTCATTCACGTTTTCTATGGCATAACAATCCGCGACTACGTTTATTGAATGGAGTATTAGAATCAGATGACAACTGGTTCAATCAAGATGAGCAAGAATTTGTGCGAGGTAGTGTTTTGAAAAGAAGTAGAGATGTACGTCACCGTTTGTATCTTGTTGCCGGAATTATTATGGGCTTGGTGGGATTTAGTGGATGGATGTATATCCGACAATTGGATAACAAAATTCAAGTAATGAATGCACGTTCGGAAGAACTTTTTAATTCCCATAATCAATTAAAATCTTTAGAAGAAAGTTTAAATGCTGCCAGTCAATTAAGATGGCTATTTGGTAAATCATCGTGGGGTATCAGTGAAGAAACTAGAATAAAGACTATAGCAAGATTACAGCAAATAATTTATCAGATAAAAGAAAAAAATCGCTTAGAAGCTCATGACAATCATATCAACAGTGTCGTTTTTAGTCCTGATGGCAAAATATTCGCTTCTGCTAGCGACGATAAAACCATAAAGCTTTGGAATCCTGATGGAAGGTTAATTGAAACTTTAAAAGGACATCCAGAGGAAGTTTGGAGTTTAGATTTTAATCAGGATGGGACAAGATTGGCATCTATCGATAAAAACGGGATAGTAAAACTTTGGAATATTGATATTAAAGATAAAAAACAAATAAAAAATATACCTTTTGATATACCTTATGAACCTAATACTCAAAAATTCGGTTTGGCATACAATGTTAAATTTACTCCTGACGGAAAATTTTTAGCCACTGCGGGTGGTGATGAAAAGATTAAAATTTGGCAGCTTGATGGGACTTTATATAATAAACCATTAGAAGAAAAGGAGAATACGATTGTTAGAGATATTAGTTTCACTCGTGATAATAAAGTATTAGCATCAGCTAATGACAATGGAACTGTAACATTATGGGATATTGATGGGCGTAAAGTCATTCATACTTTCACAGAGCATTTAGATGTAGATGCGTTTATGAGCGTCAGTTTTAGTGCAGATGATAAGCTTTTAGCTGCTGCTACTTACGATGGAATTATTAAAATTTGGAATATCAATGATTATACTCTAAAGCACTGTTGGCAAGGACATATTGCTGAAATCACCCATATTGGTTTTAATTTAGATGGTAAAAGATTAGTTTCCACAGGGCTGGATAGAACCTTAAAAATCTGGAATCTTAATAATCTTGATAATCTTGATAAATGTCAAGGTGATACCTTAAAAAAACAAGAACAACCTGAAGCTATATTTCACCATCGTAGTGCAGTATGGAGTGCTGATTTTAGCCCCGATAGTAAACTAATAGTTTCTGGTAATGCCGATAAAACAATCAGGGTTTGGAATATTGATGGTGAAAAACCAGAAATTATTAAAGGGAAAATTGATAGTATTGGTGGGACTAGCTTTAGTGCTGATGGAAAAATTCTTGTTACCCTCGATACTAATAAAAACACATTAGAATTGCGAAACCTGGAAAACCAAAAATACAAAATAATAAATTACGACAGTTCAGATTATCTGTTTTATGATGTAAATTTGAGCCAGAGTGGTAAAAAGCTAGCTATTAGTATGGCTGAACCAGACTCAAAAGGGAACTATTATATTTATCTTGTGAATGTGGAATCACTTTTCAATCAAAAGAATGAAAAAATAAATATAGATCAGAATAAATTAGACATCTCCGAAAACAAATTTATTAGAGATGTACGTTTTAGTAACAAAGATAGGTTGCTGGCTTATGTAATTGATGATTATATAAAAACACGACCGTTAGATGGAGGAAATTCGAGACCTGTTCCATGTATTAAAGGTGTTGAGACTATTAGCTTTAGTCCAATAAACAGTCAATTATTAGCTGGAACCAAAGATGGAAGTGTAAAGTTATTGATGAATGGCAAAAAATGTGATTCTAATCTTTTGTTCAAGCATAATAGCGGGGTTAAAGTTGTTAGTTTTAGTCCTAACAGTAAATTAGTCGCTTCTTCAGACAATAACTGGACTATCAAACTGCATGAACATAATAAGACTTTCCCTGTTGATTTTTCTAGTCATAGCAGCAATATACGTAGAGTTAAATTCAGCCAAAAAGCAAATAGTCAAATATTTGTTTCTGGCAGCTCGGATAAAACGGTCAAACTTTGGAGTATTAATGATGAGATTCCTTTGATCACTTTCACAGATCACGACTCTCCCGTATTGAATGTTAGTTTTAGTGCTGACGACAAAAAACTTATTTCTGTTAGTGAAAACAACACCATAGTGCAAAGGAGTATGAATTTAGATCATTTGTTGATGCGCGGATGTCGCTGGGTTAAAGACTATCTCAAACAGGATTTGAAATCGACTGCTGATAGAAAGAAAATCTGTGATTCTAATCTGTAAAATCACAGATTTCCAGAAAATTGTATTATAATTTACACTATTAAGTCATGAAGAAAGTTATTGGATATATCATTAGGTTAACTGCGATTCTTCTGTCAGTAATCTTTTTTACGATTAACGGAGTAGATGCTGCTATAGCTGCGAACAATATAGAGGTAGGAACGGTACAGGTACCATCGCCTAAGACGGAATTATCGCTCAAGCCGGTACCACGAGTCGAATCAAATCCGCCCTGTAGAAAACCTTGTTCACTGCCACCTAAGCCTTGCAACCCAGGTAACTCTGAAATTCGCGAAGCTTATAAGCAGTGTAAAGATGCATGTAAAAACCGGAGTAGTAAATCAGCTTGTTGCCGTTATCGACGGCTATGCCGAAGAAACGGAAGATTTCAAGCTAATCAAGATGTGGGAAGTGAATGCGAAACTAATCTAAAAACGAAGGAGCCGTGAGTAAATCAGAATAGGAATTCTTAACTACATTTTTGCCATACAAGCAATACCCTCTTCTCAAAATAAATTCGGTATTTTCAGTGTGTCATCTCCAAAAACCCACAACGCACCAAAGCTTTATCATTGGTGCGTTATATCATTTCAACAAAACTCCGCGAACCTCCGCGCTTACCTCCGCGCCCCTCTGCGTTAAAAAAATTTATTTATCTATATGCCAAACTCAAACCTATACGCCCTCCTAATCGGCATCGACTGCTACATCCCCAACCGACTCCCCGACGGAACCTCCTACAGAAACCTCGCAGGATCTGTCCGCGATATCAACCATGTCACCGACTTTCTCAAACTCAAACTAAAAGTCCCAGAAAACCAAATCTTCACCCTCACTGCATCAGGTGAACTCGAACCATCAGAACCACCAGACAAATTACCAACCTACGAAAACATGGTGGCGATGTTCGCTCACCTCACCCAAATCGCTCAATCTGGCGACCAAATTTATATCCACTATTCTGGCCATGGAGGGCGTGCTCAAACCAACTATCCCCAACTCAAGGGAGAAAACGGCATTGATGAAACTCTTGTTCCTTACGATATTGGTAAACCCACCGCACGCTATCTCCGTGACATTGAATTAGCCAAACTTTTAGAAAAAATGGTCGATAAAGGTTTAATTGTCACCGTCATTTTGGATAGTTGTCATTCCGGAGGAGCAACAAGAGGGGATGATTGCGATGTGCGGGGATTAGACACTATCGATACTACAGTAAGACCTACAGAAAGTCTAGTGGCTACAGAGGCTGAATTAACTCAAACCTGGGAAGCCCTAACCACATCAGAAACTCGCAACGTCACTTTAGGAAGCGGCTGGCTTCCTCAACCGCAAGGTTACGTTCTCTTAGCTGCTTGCCGTCAAAATGAATTAGCTGTTGAGTATGCTTTTGATGGCAATGAACGTAACGGCGCTCTAACCCACTGGTTGTTAGACTGTCTAAATTCCCTTCAACCTGGACTAACCTATAAAGTACTCCACGATCGCATTCTTGCCAAGATAAATAGTCAATTTCAAAGGCAAACTCCTCAACTACAAGGAGAAGCTTCGCGCATTGTTTTTGGTAGCGATCGCACTTCACTTGAATACGCTGTCAACGTGATGAAAGTAGAAGCAAACAAACAGCTTTTAATTGATGCAGGTCAAGTACAAGGTGTTCGTGAAGGCAGCCAATTTGCCATTTATCCTTATGGTACAACAGATTTTACATCAATAGAACAGCGATTGGCTGTAGCTGAAATCACACAACTTGGAGCTACAGAATCTTGGTGCGAGCTGACAGAAGTCTTTTCTCAAGAAGTTATTGAACAAGGCTCTCAGGCTCTACTAATCAATCCCAAATCCGTCAAACTGGTTCAAAAAGTACGTCTATTTCCCAAGGCACAAAATGAATTACCTCCAGAAGTCGATCAAATTCAACATCAAGCATTGCAAGCTATCTCAAATGAAATTGCAACTGCTCAAGGTTGGATAGAATTAGCCTCCGATGATGAAAATGCTGATTATCAGATTTGTTTAAATAACAACAGTGAATACGAAATTTGCGATCCTAGCGGCACAGCCATTAAAAATATACGACCAGCTGTAAAATTTAATGATGCAGATGCTGCTATTACCGTAGTCAAGCGCTTAATGCATTTAGCCAAATATCGAGCAGTCCAACAGCTTGATAATTATTATCATAAATCCAATGTACCAGGGCAGAAACTCGCTTTTACAGTAGAATTAGCAGGAAAACAAACAAACTACGATCCAACAGAACAGCCCGAACCACAGCCAATTAGTCACCCTGGTAACACACCAGAGATAAATGTTGGAGAGTGGATATTTATACGTATCCGTAATGATTCTTCACAATCCCTCAACATCACAGTACTAGCCTTACAAGCCGATTGGAGTATTAAGCAAATTTATCCCGATGGTGGAGGAAACTTTATTACTTTTGACCCTGGACAAGAAGAAATTCTACCACTACAAGCCAATTTACCAGACGGATATCAACAAGCGCAAGATATAATCAAAGTATTTGCCACAGTCGGTGCTACAGATTTCCACTGGTTAGAATTACCTGCCCTCGATCAACCTTCTGCCTCCCGTAGCTCCAGAAGCGCAGGAAACCCCCTCGAAGAAATTCTAAGTGCGATCGCAGCTAAGCAACCACCAACGAGAAACCTTCAACCTGTTAGATATGCTGCCGCTGAATGGATTACCGAACAAGTTGTTGTAAGGACAATATAGTTGTTAGTTGTTGGTTGTTGGTTGTTAGTTGTTGGTTGTTAGTTGTTAGTTGTTGGTTGTTGGTTAGTTGGTTATTTTTATAATTATCTATAAAGCAGGTAATTTTAGAACGTTTTGGCTGTAATCATTATGCGATTTTATAAACTGGATTTCCTCGGTTTGAATATTAATTTTGTAAATTATTTTATAGATTATTTTATAGATTATTTTAGAAATAATTAATTTTATAAATATGCTCCAAGAGTTTGAGTTTAAGTATAGAACATGTTTAATAACTGTCCTTTTATCGGCAATTATCGGATTATCCCCCCTCTCCCACGCCACTTCCTACAGGGCGTGCGTGTTCCTCCGCAACGGAGTGGCTCCCCTTAATAAGGGGGGTTTTGTCCCCCTTTTTTAAGGGGGATAATGGGGGATCTGAAAGTCTACGAATTTTATTTATAACTTTTCAAATATCCTCATAGAACTTATTAAAACAGATTTGAAAAAAATTACGAATAATTATAGGATTTCTCCTAAAGGGGAGGATAGAGCCAATCGCGATATTACCGCGATAAATTAAAAACAGTTAATCATTACCAATATCAATCGTGTCTAAAGATGAACCCCCCGTGCACTTACACTTATTAGAAAGCTTTGATGCAGGATGGGATGGCTTAAATCTAATCTATGAAATCGAACCAGCTGATGAAATGGCTGAAATTAACTTTCCTCAGCATTTTATCATTATTGCTCAAGGTAATTTTCGTGCTAACTATATGTTGAATGGCAGGTGGCATCAAGTAGATTATACAAAAGGTGATATTGCGATTATTCCTGCTAGTCAACCTTTGCCGAAAACGCAAATTGATCGAGAAGTTCCTTTACTTGAATTATTTATTGAAGCAACAATTCTTAATCCTATTGTCTGTGAGTCTGTGAATGCTGACAATATCGAGATAGTATCGCATTTGAACATTCGCGATCCCTTGATAGAAAATATGGGTTTAGCATTAAAAGCAGAATTGGAATCAAACGGCGCACAGAGTAAATTTTATGCCGAATCAATGGCGATCGCACTTTCAACCCATTTACTTTCTAGATACTCATCCCGTAAGCCGCAAATTAAACGCTATACCGATGGATTATCTAATTATAAATTAAATGTTGTCATCAACTATATTCAGGAAAATCTCAGTAAAAAATTGACTCAAGCTGAATTAAGTCGTTTAGTTTATATGAGTCCCCATTATTTCGCTAGTTTATTCAAGCAATCTATGGGAATGACACCCTATCAGTATGTAATGAAATGTCGAATTGAAAAAGCAAAGCAATTGTTGTTAAAACAAAATTTAACAATAGTAGAAGTAGGCGCTGATGTTGGGTTTGAAAATCAAAGTCATTTCACCCGAGTATTTCGTCAGCATACTAACACGACTCCCAAGGTATTTCGAGATGGAGTTTAGCTTCAGATTGGGAGACAAGGGGATGGGGAGATGGGGAGATGGGGAGATGGAGAAAAATTTTTATCGGTAATTTGAGAAGAATAGAATAAATTTCGGAAGATTAGACAAGACGGCGATATAGATAGTTTTCTAAACTGACTACGTATCAATTATTTGTTGAAGATTAATCAACTATGATAAGTACTAAATTCCCGTTGCAAGAATGGTGGATTGTCGGTTTTTCAGCCTTGCTGGTAGGAACGATTGTTACTTTTGTGGCGCTGATTCACGGTGTTGATGAAGAAGGAATGCGGATGGCGATAAGGGCGACTGGGCGTACTTCAACGATTTTTTTTGTGAGTGCTTTTATTGCTTCTTCCCTTCACAAGGTTTGGCAAATATCGCTTTCAAAATGGATGTTGAAAAATCGCCGTTATTTAGGATTATCAATGGCAGTTTCTCATACTTATCATGCTGTGGCATTATTTGGATTATGGTTTGTGACTAATGGTGCTGCGCCCAAGATTGAACCTTTGGGAACATTAGGTTATGTGTTGCTGATTGTTTTGACTGTAACTTCTTTTAAAATTCCGGCGAGTTGGTTGGGTAAACGTCGTTGGAAGATTTTACATAAAACAGCGATGCATTATTTATGGTTGGGTTTGTTATTTGAATACAGCTTGAAGCTTTCTAAATCAAATTTTATTGCTTTAGCTTTTGTGATTTTGTTGGTTTTCGCAATAGTATTAAGATTTGCAGCAGGGAGAATACAGAAAAAATTAGTTTGATGATTGTAGCATTTTAAATAATTCCCGTGAAACTGTACAATTATCGTTAAGATAAAATTGCAAGTTTTACAAATTTGATTCATAAATTTAGATGAAATTGTTTTCACCTCCTATTGCCTTTAGAGTTTTAAGACAGATGATTAAGGGGACAATTAATACTAACTCCCAGGAAATTTAACCTGCTTATACTAAAGTCTTTTCTCAGTAAAAGTAGAAAATAATTACATCAAATAATCGTTAAACTACACCATATTTTTTCAACTAGTTTTCGACAGACGATCAAAAATTAATAGTATAGTTTGAAAAGAGCCGACAAGGAATCCTAAAATACCTCCTAAAGTTACAATGGCTTGTAATTCATTTTTCACGATTCCTTCAATGGCATTTTCTAAATCAGCAGGTGAAGTTGATTTAATTCTATCGATAATTACTTGATCGATTGATAAAATTGGAATTGTTTGTGAAACTATTTTTTCTAAATCTCTTTCTAAGTAACGTTCTAAAAGTAAAGCTAATTCTTTACTAACTACTTCTAAAGATGAATTCATTACTTGTGAGTTGCTTAAACGGTTTAATAATAAACTCGCTATTTTTTCCCAATCTAAGGATTTACTAAAACCTTCTAGTAAATCACCTCCCCGTGTTTGTATGTAATGACGAACACTGTCTCCCGTGGTTTTCCGTAATTGGCGCACTGTACCCACTGGTAAGTTTTGTAAAGAGACGTTTTGGAGAATATTACGAATGCGATCGCGAGCTTCTAAGTCTTGAGTTAGCTCTCTAATACGAGCATTGGTTGCGTCTTTTTCATCTAAGCAGTAGGTACGCAAACGACTTAAACTATTGCGTAAACCGAAGAGGTTAGCTACTACCCAGTATGTACCGCTAGTTCTTTCGCGGAAGCTTTCGTCAATGGTTTGAATTGTGCGATCTGTGAGAAAATCAATTATAGCTAAGCGAATGGTATCTGGTGGTAAAACAACTTGCAACAACCAGTCAGCTAAACGAGAGGCTTGAACATCATTAAGTTGAAACTCTAGTAATATTTGGTCGAAGATTTGGTCTATTTGGGCTTCTAAAAAGTCTTCTCGTCGCGCTAAAACTTTTAATAAACGCGGTAAAGATTCCCCAAGCAAATCTTTGAGAATTCCTGCTAATATTTTAGTGGTTTTTTGGTCTTTATCATCTTGAATTTGGTCGATCGCCATTTGTAGCAACCAAAGAATTCCTGACTCTACTCGTTTTCTTTCTAACAAGCGTCGCGCCAGATTCTGTAATTCTTCTGGTGTCAGCAGCGACTGCATTATTGTCTTAGAAACGTTTTTAGCTAAACGCTCTTGATTACGGGGTATCAATCCGGGGGTAAATGGAAGCTTTTTTCCACCAATATAAATTGCTCGGTAAGGACGAAATAACATTTTGATGGCTAAATCATTAGTGAAATAGCCAATAATTCCACATACTACCGGGAAAGAAATATACAACCAGAGATTAGAAAAATCCACGAACTTAATTTAATTAGTTAGTTGTTAGTGCTTAGCGCTCATTTTTGATTAATTTTTAGTGACTACCAGCACTCCCATCATACCGTTTGCTATGGGATAATGTACCGCATTTGCAAAACCAATTTCACCAGCTATGTTGACTTGCTCTCTACCAGACACGAAACGCTCTAAACTCGGATTGATATAAGCGTATTCCTCTTTTAAACCCATTTGACTGGCTACAGGAACTACAAGATTATCCAAATACCACTGTTGAAAGGCACGCATTATGGTATTCTCGGGACGATGAAAATCTAAGATTGCTGCCTTTGCTCCCGTTTTCAGAACTCGATGTAATTCTTTCAAACAACGAGGAATATCTGTAACATTTCTTAATCCATAACCCATTGTGGCGGCATTAAATTGATTATTATCGAAAGGTAATTCCAATACATCAGCTTCTATCCAATTAATTGAAGGGGTGGGGTAAGAAGCTTTGCTACGAAGATGTGCGACTTTTAATAACTCTGGAGAAAAATCTACAGCGTATACCTTGCCGCTGATTCCTACCCTACGTGCCATCCTCAAAGCCAAATCACCACTACCGCAACATAAATCTAAAACTTTATCTCCAGTCTTGGCTGCACTCCATTTTACCGTCATTTCCTTCCATATTCGATGTTGTCCAAAACTCAACCAATCATTTAATTGGTCATAAACTGGGGCAATGCGGTTAAAAATGGAGCGAATTTCAGCAGAAGACATCGGCAATCAGTTATCAGTTATTAATTATCAATTATCAATTATCGGTTACCATTTTTGACAAAACAAAGTTTAACGGGCTTCGCCCTTAAAGGCAGCTTTGCTGCTAGCTTACGGCAGAAGGTAAAATTATACCTTCCCCCTTCTATCATTCCCGGAGAGCCTGTGGCTGATTGCGGGTTTAATTCCCCAATGCCTCTTCGAGGCACACTTCGTGAACCTCTAGCCGGTTGCTTAGGGTAGATGGGGTTAAAATCCCCATCCTCACCCATAAAAGCCATCTGCCCTCTGCCTTATTTTTAATGTTTGTTGATAATTGTTCATTGATTAATCCTAATCGACATAATTGAGTACAAGTGCTAACAATTGTCCACAAAAGTGAATCAACCTGAGTTCATCTTCTCTTAAAGTACAGGGGGCTTTCCACTGCAGTGATAGTACTGCAATAACTTGATTGGCGTGAACAATAGGAATAACCAAATGTGCTTTTGTATCTGAATAATGAGCTAGTTCTTTTAGTTGTTCGTTTTTAGTGGTATTTACGCAAATTTTCATTTGCTTGGTTATAATAGCTTCTTCGGTTAAAGGGTCTTTATCTAACCAGTTTTCTAATATTTGGTCTTGACTAAAAGTACCAATTTTAGATGTCAAATTGTTATTTTCTACTAATTGAAGAATACAGCTATTAGCAGCAAAAGTTTTTCCATAAATTGCAGCAATTGGTGCCAGACTTTCCTCTATACCCGAAACAGTTTGTGTAACCTGTACCGTCGAAGTTAATAACGCTATTTGCGAATTTGCACGGCGTAATTCTTCTGTACGCTGCTTTAATAAATCATAGGTTTGAGCGGCACGTTGTACAACTCCTTTGAGTTCTTCTGGGTCCCAAGGCTTGGTAATATATCTATATACTTGTCCAGCGTTGATGGCCTCTACAAGATCCTCAATATCAGTAAAACCGGTCAATATAATTCGTACCGTATCGGGAAATTGAGGTAAAGTTTTGCTAAGAAATTCAGTTCCCTTCATTTCTGGCATTCGTTGATCGGAGATAATTACAGCAACTTCTCCTTCATCAGCCAATACTTGTAAAGCATTGCCACCGCTATGTGCTTTCAAAACTTGAAAGTCACGACGAAAGGTTCGATACAACAAGTCGAGATTATCCGGTTCGTCGTCTACTACTAAGATTTTTTGTTTTTTACGTTTTTCTGAAGTCATTAATAGGTTACGAATATTATCTAGTTCGGCTGGCAGTTTAGTCATTTCTTTATTCCTTTACATCATATGTGCTTTTTTATATTAGTTACAAATTTAATCAGGCGAATCTTTGTTTTACTATAAATGTTTTGATAACTGAGCAATAAGGGTTAAATTCTGAATTATAGGGAATTTATATTATCCGAGAAAATACGGTTTTTTTTCTAGAGATTATATGATTATTCTTTGATAACTCATTATATTTTTTCACGGTAGAGTATTTACCCCAAAATTAAAGTTGATTTTTTTCAGTGTTTGCCTCCTTCATCGATCAATTCTGTAACTATTCCCTTCCTAGTACTGGTTTGTCACATTAATTTTGACGGTTTTGTTTTTCTACCGACGCAATGTAGAGACGTTGTATATAACCTCTGGGACACATTTTCTGGGAAAACCCAACCACTGAGAATTTATGAAATGCACCACTAGTACCGCTTCGCGGAAGTAAGAAGTAAGCAGTAAGAAGGAAGAAGCTTGATTTTCTATGCTTTTCAGCCATTTTTAATGATTGCCTTATTTAC
>DESS01000023.1:2704-5160 GCA_002361335.1 Richelia sp. UBA3308 | reverse complement strand
GCGCGTCCAACTGCGATGGTCATTTGGACAAAAATCCTCTTTTACTAAAATTGCTACGTTTCCGGGGAAACAAAGTTTTGATCTGGGCACTCTCAACAGTTTGAATACTGTCAATTTTATGAGAAAATACCATCAAGTTAATGGCTATTTCTCAGGGTTGCGCCAGACCCCAATCACAGACTGTGTTAACAGAGTATGATTGCTTAATAATTCTTAACTTATCACATTAAACCAGTTTTGTGCCCAATTTATACTCAGTTTTCGAGTATTAAATGCAAAGCTACTACATATAATGAATATCAGAATATTTACAATTTGACACAACTTTTCTCAGAAAACTTAAAATTGTTAGAAAATCTAAAGAAATTGTACGTAGTGACTGCTGTGATGGCAGACTTTGAATAGGGAATATCTGATCAAGCTCGAAAATTAGTTCCATGACGGCATCAACAACCATTCCTCAAGGCAATAACGTCCTTAACCAAAAGGTTCTGGGTTCTCGTAGGTTTAGCAACTACTGGTGGGCAACAATTGTTTCTCTGGGAAGCTCAGGCTTCTTGCTAGCGGGTTTATCAAGTTATTTTCAGATAAATTTACTTTTAGTTACAGATCCAACCCAATTAATATTCGTTCCCCAAGGTTTAGTTATGGGGTTATACGGTGTTGCAGGTTTGCTTTTAAGTCTATATCTGTGGCTAGTGATTTTATGGGACTTAGGAGGGGGATACAACGAATTTAATCGGGACACAGGTCAAATGAAAATCTTCCGTTGGGGATTTCCAGGGAAAAATCGCCGAATTGAAATCGATGCTCCGATAGAAGACGTACAATCAGTACGAGTAGAAATCAAAGAAGGACTTAACCCCCGTCGCGCCCTTTATCTGCGGGTAAAAGGTCGAAGAGACATTCCCTTAACTAGAGTAGGTCAACCCATTACCTTAAAAGAATTAGAAATTGAAGGCGCTAAATTAGCGAAATTTTTAGAAGTTCCCCTTGAAGGATTGTAGGGTGATGGGGAGACAAGGAAGGGGACAAGGGGACAAGGGGACAAGGAGACAAGGGGATGGGGAGAAAAAATTTCAAACTATTCACTACTCACTACTCACTCCTCACTCGTGACTACTCACTACTCACTACTCACTCCTGACTCCTGGGGATTGATTAGCTGTTGCTTAAATAACCATAGAGGCTAAGATACATTGGTTGAGTTTTGTACTAGAAATGCTATTAAAATCTCCTAAGTATTTGTTTGTAACTCTTCTAGTTGTCGGTGCTTTGATGTTGAATGGTTGTTCTGGTGAAGAAGTGGCTTCTACTACAACTTCTCCGGAATCCACATTAGCCGCAGCAGACAGCGACACAACCCCACAAGCAACTCTTGCATCTGAAGTAAAAAACGAGGCTGTTCCTGGAATGAATGATTTACCTAGACTTGAAGGCAAAGCTACTGTAGTGATGACAGTAAATGATACGCCAATCACTATTGAATTAGATGGAACCTTAGCTCCTATTAGCGCCGGTAACTTTGTAGATTTAGTCCAAAAAGGCATATACGATGGCTTAACTTTCCATAGAGTGGTGCGCGATCCTCAACCTTTTGTAGTTCAAGGAGGCGATCCAAAAGGTAATGGAACTGGTGGGTATATAGATAAAACTGGTAAAGAACGCACTATTCCCTTAGAAATCATGCCAAAAGATGCCAAAGAGCCAATATACGGTAAAACAATCAAACAAACACCACAATTGCAACACAAAGCAGGTGCCGTAGCAATGGCGCGATCGCAAAATCCCAACTCTGCTTCTTCCCAGTTTTACTTTGCTCTATCTGACTTAGCTTTCTTGGATGGTGACTACGCAGTATTTGGTTATGTCACCAATGGAATGGATGTCGTCAATAAAATAAAGCAAGGCGATAAAATCGAGAATGCCAAAGTTACCGAAGGCGCAGAAAATTTGAAAAACGCCGAGTAATTAAGATCGAAGGGGACAAGGAAGGGGACAAGGGGAAGTGTGGGAGGTGTGGGAAGTGTGGGAGCAAGCTTTATGCTGCCAACCTACATTAATAAAACTCCCCCCTCTCCCCTCTCTACCCCCTCTCCCCACACTTACCTTCTTATGGTTCAGGTTGTAGTTACTGGTATCGGTTTGATTTCTGCCTTGGGTAATAACCTGGAGGCTAGTTGGTGGCGTTTAATTGCAGGTAAATCTGGAATTAAACTGCATCAACCGTTTTCGGAATTGCGATCGCTTCCTTTAGGTTTGATTAGCGATCGTCCAACACAGTTAAGAATTGTTACTCAACAAGCTGTCACTTCTGCTTTGCAAGACGCTTCATTAGTTTCACCTTTACCCGATTGCGGAATTGTAATTGGTTCAAGTCGCACTTATCAAGCCGAATTGGAGAGGATGGCGAGGTGGATGTATGGGGACAAAGGGACAAGGGGACAAGGGGACAA
>DESS01000023.1:594-2652 GCA_002361335.1 Richelia sp. UBA3308 | reverse complement strand
AGGGGACAAGGGGACAAGGGGATAAAAATGAAAAATTTTTTCCCGATTCCCCAATCCTGTGTTCATTACCTCACATGAACGCGATCGCAGCAGCAAGAGAAGTGGGTGCGACTGGAATTGTATTAGCGCCGATGGCGGCTTGTGCTACTGGTATTTGGGCACTTTTTCAAGCTTTCAATTTAATTAAATTTGGGCAATGCGAGCGGGTAATTGCAGGTGGGGTAGAAGCACCAATTACGCCGTTGACGATAACTGGTTTCGATCAAATGGGAGCTCTAGCAAAAACAGGTGCTTATCCTTTTGATGTCAATCGGGAAGGTTTGGTTTTAGGGGAAGGTGGGGGGGTATTTGTTTTGGAATCGGCAGAGTTAGCGCGTCAGCGAGGGGCGAAGATATACGGTGAAATTTTTGGTTTTGGGTTGAGTGCAGACGCATATCATGCCAATCAACCCCACCCAAAAGCAAGAAGTGCAATTGCTGCTGTTAAACAATGTTTACATCGCGCTCATATTTCTGCTGAAGATATTGATTACATTCATGCTCATGGTACTAGCACTGCGATAAATGATAGGGTCGAGAGTCTGATTATACAAAGTTTATTTCCTAGAAGTGTGGCGGTAAGTTCCACTAAAGGAAGTACTGGTCATACTCTTGGAGCTTCTGGTGCTTTAGGGTTTGCTTTTTCATTGATGAGTTTGAAGCATCAAATATTACCACCTTCTGTTGGTTTGCAGGAATCAGAATTTGATTTGAATTTAGTTAGAGAAGCCCGTCAAAGTGATATTAAGCGAACGATGTGTTTTAGTTTCGGCTTTGGCGGACAAAATGCAGTAGTGGTTTTAGGTAACCCTGGTGACCTTAAGAAGAATTGATAGTTAATATTGAAAATTCTAATATTATGTGATTTTCGGTTAAGGGGCTAAGAGGATTTTTAAACAGTATGGTTTTTAACCGAATTATTGGTTTTATCTCCCTTTTTTAAGGAGGATTTCACAAAATAACTTTAATATAAAAGTAATTAATATCTCTTGACATCTTAATATTTTTCATTAATAAAACCATACCTTAGACAGTCGCCACTATTATTAGGCTGATATCATAATAAAATTACATAAATCGTAATGAATATTTACCAATGCAGATTTCTTCCTCTGGCTGGTTTAAGATAAGAGACTACATAAAAGAAAAAATTTTTTTCGGTAACGAACCGACACCAGAGTTGTTGGCAATTCTTACCGTTTATTTTGTCCAAGGTATTTTGGGGCTATCGCGTTTAGCAGTTAGCTTTTTTCTCAAAGATGAACTTGGACTAAGTCCTGCCGAGGTTTCTGCCTTATTTGGTATTATTGTTTTACCTTGGGTAATTAAGCCTTTATTTGGGTTTATTTCCGATGGTGTGCCTATACTTGGTTATCGACGACGACCTTATTTAGTATTGTCGGGCATACTTGGAGCAATAGCCTGGGTAGGTATGGCGACAATAGTTCATACTAGTTCAGGTGCGATAACTGCGATCGCCTTAAGTTCACTTTCGGTTGCGGTGAGTGATGTGATAGTAGACTCGCTGGTAGTACAAAGAGCAAGAGTTGAATCACAAGCCCAAGCAGGTGCTTTACAATCGATTTGTTGGGCTACTTCTGCTTTTGGAGGTTTGATAACGGCCTATTTTAGCGGATTTTTGTTAGAGTATTTCACTACACGCACTATATTTTTGATTACCGCAACATTTCCGTTAATTGTGTCAGGAGTTGCTTGGTTGATTGCCGAATCTCCGGTAGAGGAAACTAGGGAAGATGATAAAAACAGCAATTTTGAGAATGTTAAACAGCAAATAAAGTTACTGCGTCAAGCTGTAACTCAAAAAGCAATTTGGTTACCTGCAGCATTTATCTTTATATGGCAATCTACCCCAGGTTCAGAATCGGCATTTTTCTTTTTTACTACTAATGAGTTGCATTTTCAGCCAGAATTTTTGGGAAGATTACGTTTAGTAACAAGTGTTGCAGCTTTATTTGGGATTTGGATTTTCCAACGTTTTCTTAAAAGTGTTCCGTTTCG
>DESS01000023.1:0-512 GCA_002361335.1 Richelia sp. UBA3308 | reverse complement strand
CTGTTATTGGTAACTCATGCTAACCGTAGTTTAGGAATAGATGACCATTGGTTTAGTTTGGGTGATAATCTGATTCTAACGGTAATGGGAGAAATCACCTTTATGCCGGTTTTAGTATTGGCCGCGAGAATTTGTCCTCCAGGAGTGGAAGCGACTTTATTTGCATTATTGATGTCGGTATTTAACTTCGCTGGATTAGTTTCCCATGAGTTGGGTGCAGTATTGACGCATTATTTAGGAGTTACCGAAACCAATTTTGATAATCTTTGGCTTTTAGTAACAATTACTAATGTCAGTACTTTATTACCGTTACCATTTATTAATTGGCTACCTGCTGCGGAAGAAGAAACTCCGAAAATCATCGAGCCTGGTTTAAAAAACGGTGAGGAGCAAGAAATTTTGCCAAATTTGATCCCAGAAATAATCTTACAACAACAACCAGAAGAAGTTGTTGATTAATATTGATTGGGCATGGGGAATGGGGAATTTAGAATGGCCGAATGGCCGAATGG
>DESS01000226.1 GCA_002361335.1 Richelia sp. UBA3308 | reverse complement strand
CGGAATTATAGATAGCGAATTTCAGTTGGATGTAATACATCAAAAATTAGTAGAATTCCCGGGCAGGGATGCCCGTACCACAAGAATGTATTTTACCTCCTAGGCTCCGCTCAAGTGAAAACCGCTATAATCAAATAAATTTAGTTTTACCTGGTTCCTTCCCCAAATTGTGTAGAGACGTGATATATCACGTCTATACAATCACGTTTCTACAATAACTGGCGGACAAGATTACAGTTTTGTGTATCATCCAGAGAAATATTAACTACAAAATTTACAGAACATAATTTCTTTTTAACCAATAAATATTAAATTAAAAACACGTTCGGGGTTAATGTTTATACCTCTTACAACATAAGTTGTTTTTTAGTGGAACAGCTAGAGTTGATTGTCAAGAGTTATAAATATAAATTGATATTATTTTAGAATAACTACTTGCTCTACACACATACAGTTGTAGCCGTACAACTATTAGTTGGTGGCTCAAGCTGAGTCGGATACATCTAAATTCCCAAAAATGACTACTACGGTTGCAATCGAAGTTACTGATTTGTCGAAAAGTTTCAAAGGTAAGCCCGCTCTCAAAAATGTATCCTGCACTATCAAAGAGGGTGAAATGGTTGCCCTTGTAGGTGCTTCTGGTTCCGGTAAATCTACATTATTGCGCCATCTGAATGGTTTACAGTATGGAGATTCTGGTGCTGTTGCTATCTTTGGGACAATCTTACAAACTGATGGACGAAATCATTCCAAAATTAGGTCTTTAAGAAGTCAGATTGGCTGCATTTTTCAGCAGTTCAATTTGGTAAATCGCCTAACTGTAATTGAAAATGTTCTCGTCGGTAATCTGTCGAGATTGTCTTTAGTACCCTCCATACTTCATTTATTTACAAAAGAACAAAAACTGCAAGCCCTGGCAGCACTAGAACGAGTGGGAATCCTCGAAGAAGCTTACAAAAGAGCTTCTATGTTATCTGGGGGACAACAACAACGAGTGGCGATCGCCCGTTGTTTGGTGCAAGGTGCCAAAATAATTCTTGCAGATGAACCCATCGCTTCTTTAGATCCTGAGTCTTCCCGTAAAGTGATGGAGTTATTGGTTGAACTAAATCGACAAAATGGAATTACAGTAGTAACTTCTTTACATCAAATTCAATTTGTACGTAGTTATTGCGACCGTACCATTGCCCTAAGAGATGGTAGGGTAATGTTTGATGGTGCAACCCTAGAACTTGATAACGCCAAGCTTGAAGAAATTTATGGCTCCGCAGCAGATGAACTCATTATGAGAGGACATGGGGAGCAGGCGTAATTATTATCCGAATTACATTATTTATTTTACGTACAAATACTTACTCCACAGGAATAAACAATGAAGAGACGTTCTTTAATTCAGCGCCTTGGCTTGTTCGCGTTGGCTTTGACTGGTACCGTAGTTTTTGCTGCTTGTACTCCTTCTACAGATAATCAGAAGCCTTTAGAAGTAAGCGAAATTAAATTTGGCATCATCTCTACAGAATCTCAAGCTAATCAAAAGCCTATATGGGAACCTTTCATTAAAGAAATGGAAAAGCAAGTTGGTGTTCCCGTAAAGCCTTTTTATGTTACCCAGTATTCAGGCGTAATTGAAGCAATGAAGACTGGTGATGTTCAAATAGCTTGGTACGGTGGTAAGTCTTACGTTGAAGCAGCAAGAAGATCCAACGCTGAAGTATTTGCTCAAACTGTTAACGATGATGGAAGCCAAGGTTACGTATCTCACTTAATTACTCACAAAGACAGCAAAGTTGCTACTGAAGCTAAAGCATTAGGTGAAAACAAAGGTGATGAGTATGTAATCAAGAATTCCAAGGATCTCACTTTCGCATTTAACGATCCTAACTCCACCTCTGGTTTCTTGGTTCCCAGCTTCTATGTATTTGCTAAAAATGGCGTTAATCCTAAAGAAGCTTTCAAGCGCTTGATATTTTCTGGTAGTCATGAAGCAACTGCTTTAGCTGTAGCCAACAAGCAAGTAGATGTCGCTACCAACAACAGCGAATCTTTGGCTCGTTTAAAAGAAACCAACCCCGGAGCTCGCGAGAAAATTGAAGTAATTTGGACATCAGAACTTATTCCTAGCGATCCTATTGCTTATCGTAAGGATTTATCAGAAGATCTCAAGAAGAAAATTCAAAACTTCTTCTATAACTATAAAGATGAAAAAGTTCTTAAGCCATTAGGATGGAAAGAATTTGTTCCCGCAGAAGATAAAACTTGGAATACAATTCGCGAACTTGAAATTGCTAAGAAAATAGCAGAAGTTGAATCTAATAAAGATTTGAGCGAAGAAGAAAAGAAAAAGCAAATTGACGAATTAAATAAGCAACTTGAACAAATCAGGAAGTAATTTGTAAAGAACCCCCTAAATCCCCCTTATAAAGGGGGAATTAATTCTAAATTATTAGTTGTTAATTCTAAATTCTAAATTCTAAATTCTAAATTCTAAATTAGAATTTCATCTCCAATGAAACAACAAAAACCAAAAGAGCTTAATATATCTCCTGCTGTAGCAGCAATGTTAGAGCAAGAAGCAAAATTAGTTACTAATACTAGGATTTTCTTCCTAATATTAATTATTATCATTCTATTTGTATCTGCTATTCAAAGTGAATTAAATTTTTTCTTATTTCTTGACCCTGAAAGAATTAATAGAATAGCCCAATACATTCGAGAATACTTTCCACCAGATTTTACATATTGGAAAGTTTATTTAGAAGATACACTTATTACCATTGGAATGGGAATTTGGGGAACATTATTAGCCGCGATCGCAGCAATTCCTCTTTCAATTTTGGCTTCAAATAATGTGTTTCCTGTTTGGGTAGTCCAACCTACACGTCGTGTTTTAGATGCCATGCGGGCTATTAACGAATTGGTATTTGCACTCATATTTATAGTCGCCGTCGGTTTGGGGCCTTTTGCCGGTGTTTTAGCATTATTTATCCACACCGCTGGAACATTAGGTAAATTATTCTCTGAAGCCGTAGAAGCAATTGAACCAGGGCCAGTAGAAGGAATTCGTGCTACAGGTGCAAGTAAAATACAAGAAGTGATTTATGGAGTAATTCCTCAAGTAATACCCTTGTGGACTTCTTTTACCTTGTATCGCTTTGAATCCAATGTACGCTCCGCTTCTGTATTAGGAATTGTTGGTGCTGGTGGTATTGGTGTTTCTTTGTATCAAAGTTTTGGATCTTTTGAATATCAAAAAGTTTGTGCGATTTTGATTATTTTGATATTAGCTACTAGTATTATTGATTTCGCTTCTGCAAAAATTAGAGCTTGGTTGGTTTAGATTTTGCTTGGATTATCTCAAGTATCGCTGTTTGCCGCAACAG
>DESS01000068.1 GCA_002361335.1 Richelia sp. UBA3308 | reverse complement strand
TCACCGGTAGAAGAATTCGTGTAAGTGGAGGACTAAATGGTCAAGTAAGAAATCTTCCCGTCACTTTTAACAATCGGATCAGCTCTGCTCGTCGTATAGTTTAAGCTGTCGAATATTAAATTAGTGTTTTATTGCAATAGTTTTAATGTTTTCACCTTGAGGGATGTTCTAGAAAACTTTAGTGTTGATTAGTAACCGATTTACTAACCACAATTAATGCCATAAAACACGAATAAAGGGACAACACCAGTTGTAGGGGCGAGTATTTGGGAATAAGAAAATTGTAGAAACCAAATTCTGTCTCCCCCCTACTTATTTTTTTTAACGGTTGATACTCAATAGAAAGCAAAAAAAAGCTTTCTGAACAAGTTACTAAATCAAACAAAAAACAATGAAAAACATCAATCACACATCTCAAGAGCTTCACACCATTGCTGGAGTTGAAGACCTAGATAATCAAAACTCTGCTGCTATTTCTGGTGGATACGCGTTGTTAGCTGATGGTTCTTTCTTATCAGGAGAAACCAGTAATCTTGGCTTAACTTCACAGCGTAATCTGGCTCAATTCGATAACAAAACCTCCTCAATTGCTGTAGCCCCACGTCGTACATGGGATTTCTTTACAGGTAGGAATTTCACCGGTAGAAGAATTCGTGTAAGTGGAGGACTAAATGGTCAAGTAAGAAACCTTCCGGCCGCTTTTAACAATCGGATCAGCTCTGCTCGTCGTATTGTATAAGCTGTCGAATATTAAATGAGTGTTTTATGGGAATAAAACACTAATAAAGGGACAACATCAGTTGTAGGGGCGAGTATTTGGGAATAAGAAAATTGTAGAAACCAAATTCTGTCTCACCCCTACTTCTTTTTTTTAACGCTTTATTGATTACAATACTCTGTCTGATTAACGAAGCGATTATGGGGTTAAAGATGCGATATCAAAGCGTACTCCAACATAGTGAAGAAGATTGCGGTGCAGCTTGCATTGCTACAGTAGCCAAAAATTACGGACGCACTTTTGCCCTAAACCGAGTCCGAGAAGCAGTAGGTACGGGCTCCCGTGGTACCACTTTATTAGGCTTAAACCGGGGAGCAGAAGCACTAGGGTTTAACACTCGTCAAGTTAAAGCTAGTGCAGAATTTATTCAATCTCTACACAAGGCACCTCTACCAGCGATTATTCACTGGAAGGGTTACCATTGGGTAGTTTTATACGGTTGTCGTAGAAGAAAATATGTAATTTCTGACCCCGCTGTAGGTATCCGTTATCTCACCTACTCAGAATTACTTGATGGTTGGGGTAATGGCGTAATGCTGCTTTTGATGCCAGACGATGTTCGCTTTACTGAGGAACCAGAAGATAACATTAATGGCTTGAGGCGCTTTCTAATAAGGGTTTTGCCCTATCGATTTATTTTAGCCCAAGCAATTGCAATTAACTTTGCCGTGGGATTGCTTTCTTTGGCAACACCTTTGATGATGCAACTTCTCACAGATGATGTATTGGTGCGCGGAGATACTCAATTGCTCACTACTGTAGCCATTGGGGTAATTGCAATGAACTTAATTCAAAGCGCCATCGGTTTGGTACAGTCTCATTTAATTGGTCACTTCGGCCAACGGTTGCAATTAGGGCTAATCTTTGAATACGGACGAAAACTGTTACATTTACCCCTTTCCTATTTTGAAGGTCGTCGCAGTGGGGAAGTTGTCAGTCGTATTGCTGATATTAATGCCGTTAACCAGTTAGTTTCTCAAATTGTACTTGGTTTACCCAGTCAATTTTTTATCGCCATAATTTCTTTAAGTTTTATGCTGTTCTATAGCTGGCAATTAACTCTAGCTTCTATTGTCACCTTTATTTTGGTTGCGCTTATCAACCTGCTATTTTTACCAGCAATGCATCAGCAAAGTCGTAAAGAAATTGTCTTAGGTACAGAAAATCAAGGTTTTTTAGTAGAAACTTTCCGTTGCGTACAGGTGCTAAAAACTACTCAAGCAACTCCTCAAGCTTGGCAAGAGTATCAGGCTAATTACGGCCGCATTGCTAATTTGGCATGGAAATCCATGAAGTTAGAACTTTATAGCAGTACAATTACTGGTATTGCTTCTACTTTAACTAATATTGGTGTGCTGTGGTTGGGAAGCTATTTGGTAATTAGTAATAGTTTATCGATTGGGCAATTACTAGCTTTTCATGGGATGAGTGATAACTTTCTTCAATTTCTCAGTTCTGGAATTGGGTTATTTGATGAGTTTGTGACTGCTAAAGTTGTCATCCAACGCTTAACTGAAGTTATTGATGCTTCCCCAGAAGATGAAAATGATTTCAAAAAACCTTGGGCAGAAATTCCTGGTAATGCGAATATAGTCTCCGATAACCTGAATTTCCACCACGCAGGTAGAGTTGATTTATTAGAAGATTTTTCGGTAAATATTCCTGGTGGTGAAGTCACAGCTTTAATTGGTAAATCTGGCTGCGGTAAAAGCACTCTTGCTAAGTTAATAACTGGTTTATACAAAGCCCAATCTGGTAATATTCGCTATGGTATTTATAATCAGCAAGACTTGTCTTTAGAATGTTTACGACAGCAGGTAGTGTTAGTTCCTCAAGAAGCACATTTCTGGAGTCGTTCTATTATTGAAAATTTCCATTTTAGCTATCCTCACATTAGTTTTGAGCAGATTGTAAGAGCTTGTCAAATTGCGGGTGCGGATGAATTTATCAGCAAACTACCCGATAAATATCAAACTATTTTAGGAGAATTTGGTGCGAATCTTTCTGGCGGTCAAAAACAAAGATTAGCTATAGCTAGAGCAATTGTAACTGATCCACCAATACTTATTTTAGATGAATCTACCGGCGCTCTTGACCCAGTAAGCGAAACTCAAGTTTTAGATAGACTTTTATATTATCGTCAAGGTAAAACTACGATTATGATTAGTCATCGTCCCAAGGTGATTCAGCGTGCTGATTGGATTGTATTGTTAGAAAATGGACGCTTGAAAATCCAAGGTAAACCTGAAGAATTACGTCAATTTAAAGGAGAGCATTTAGATTTTATTGATGATTTTATTCCCAGTAAAAATGGTTTCAATTCTTCTTTAATTATGAGTAAAAATAGTTGAATTTGACTTGAT
>DESS01000372.1:2380-3962 GCA_002361335.1 Richelia sp. UBA3308 | reverse complement strand
TATAAAGTCACTCGTTTTGATGGTTTCAGATCCAGAAAGGGTTCAACTGGCACTGGTAAACTCGAAAAGTATTTTAAAAATCAGGAGCGTGCGGTTCCTGTGCATGAATGGGAGGTGTAGGTTTGGAGCTACATAGATTTCATCATATCCCCGAGGGATTGCTAGAGGTGTCAGTGGATGCGCTTGACACAGTGTTACCAGGTCCCAGTCTTATATATTTGAAGGGTCAGAAAGAGACCCCACTCTTTGTTTCAACGTTATTGCATGGTAATGAAACCACTGGATTTTACGCGATGCAACGACTGTTGAAGAAATATCAGCAAAAGCAGACTCCGTTACCTCGTTCGCTCCTGTTGTTTGTAGGCAACGTAAGTGCCGCAGTGAAAGGCGTGCGTCATTTACCCGAGCAGCGTGACTATAATCGTATATGGTCAGGTGGAAGCTCTGCTGAGCATCGACTTGCAGCAGAAGTTGTTGATGCAGCAACCTCTTATAGCTTATTTGCTACGATTGATATACATAATAACACAGGTAAAAACCCTTTATACGGATGTATAAACAGCCTAGAACCAGCATATAAACAATTGGCCACTCTATTTAGTCAGACTATTGTCTATTTTGTTACGCCATCAGAAGTTTTTTCTATGGCCTTCGCGAAATATTGTCCATCAGTCACCATAGAGTGCGGTCAGTCAGGTGTGGATGAGAATACAAGCTACCTAAGCCAATATATCGATCTTTGCCTGAACAAAGAGGGATTTGAAAAGGCATCCTCTCTCATTAAAACGCCTTATGACCTGTACCACACAGTTGCTCGCGTGAAGTTGCCCCCAGAATGTACATTAGGTTTTGGAAGCAAGGAAATAGATAAGGACATTAGCTTTATCAAGACTATTGATGACTTGAATTTTTCCGATCTGCAGGCTGGTGCGTTAATAGGGTGGTGTCATAATGATGAGATGAGGCTCTCTGTTATTGATGAAGATGGTAGAGAACGAGGCAGCGAGTATTTTAGCTATGCTGATGGAGAGATCCGTACCGTCAAACCAATCATCCCCTCCATGTTCACCAAGGATATCGAGGTGATTCATCAGGATTGCCTTGGTTATATGATGGAACGGATGGAATGAGATGTATCCTTGAGGTTTCAGAATAAGCAGATGAATGCTCGGGAAAAGTTACCCGATTTTATATATTATCCCTCTTTTGTCACTTTCGGAGACTGTAATCTCTAAAATCCTTCCGTAGATGCAAATGCCAGTCGTCGAGTCTAGTGAGAGTAATATTATGCATTGTTCGATCTTAAAGTACCCAGAGATAGGATGCTGGCGTGGAGAGTTTGGTAGTCCTAAACAAGTAAGGATGAATTATAGTGGTGTATGAAATACCAAATAGCACCAATGTGATTTTCCAACTTTTTAGAAAAGGATAAAGTTTCTCTAACTAAACGAGAAACTCTTTGACGCAAAGTATTATTAAATCTTTCAATATGATTTGTTAAACCTGTTTCTTTTCCAACTGCTTTATGTCTCGATCTCGGAAAAATAGCAGCATAAGAAGCCCAAAAATCTGTATAAGAAAC
>DESS01000372.1:0-2351 GCA_002361335.1 Richelia sp. UBA3308 | reverse complement strand
CATTGTCTATAAACTCCAGGTAAGGAATTCCATAATTCTTTAGCTCCAATTTCTCCTCGCTCGCCAATGTGAACACCAACAATTTCTCTAGTTGTTACATCAAGTGCCAACCAAATCCATTGTTTATTCTTTTTATTCCCTACAAATGACCAAGCTTCATCACATTGAATAGTTAGTTTCCCCCTTTTTTTTAGACACCTTAATTTCTTTTGAAACCCTGTCATATTTTGCATTTACGTAATCTTGTAACCATGTTTCTGATACATCAGTCACCCTAGCTATTCCAGCTAGAGATATTTTTTCTAGTAATAAGTGATCGATGAGTAGTTTAGTTTCTTCTGTAATATATTTTTTAGTGGGATTTTTGATAAATTGCCGTCCGCAATCTTTACATTTATAATTTTGTTTTCCGTTATGAATTTTTCCATTTTTTGAAATTCGAGTGCTTTCACAATTTGGACAACTCAAATTATTCTCTGTCATCGATCGCGTAATCCGACTTCTTTTCTTACATAGTTCAATTCTAACTTAGATTCTATCGCTATTTTCAAAAATAAAAATAAGCTGTAATCAATCAAAAATAAAGCCTGTTTTTGTACTTGAAACTAAAACTAATACTTTGTTCTCAAATTATAAGACTTTCCTTACATATTTAGGACTACCGAAACTAAAACTAATACTTTGTTCTCAAATTATAAGACTTTCCTTACATATTTAGGACTACCCTTGGTTTATCGAAAATATTCTTTATCCTTTAAACTACTCCAATCAATTGGCTTTACCAATACATCAGTAACTTTATCCTCTAAACGCGATCTAACATTGTCAGGTAAATCCTCAGATGCAAATACAATTCTTTAATTTAATGTTAAGGAATTGTCTAACATTCTGTTTCAATAGAAGGAAGCGTAGAGGAGGGCAAGCTTTGCTTGTACCGATGTTTTTAAAGCTTAATTGCCGCGAGAAAAAGAACGGCGATAGACGATAGTTTTGCCGTTAGAAGTGCATCTCGGGACTTGTTCTTTAAGATCCCAATCACACTCGAGTTTGCCTTCTAAACGGCGATCGATCTGCTTGATTCTTTCTCGTTCGCGACCGTCATACTGATTATCATTTTTGGCTTGCAAGTCTAACAAGTCTCGTTTAAGGTGCGGAAAGTCGGCAATAACTCTACCCAAGTCAATGTCAATTTCACCAATATTCGGAACTTGTAGTTCGAGTTCGGCACGTTCGATCTCAACCCCTTCTTGAATGCTAACCTCGAATTCACCAGGTTCGATATCTGAGATGGTAGCTTGCACATATCGCTGTTGAGAGCCGCAAGCTGTAGCCAAGCTAGCAACAGCTAGTATAAGAAGTTGGTGCCGAATAATCTTTAGTTTCATATCTTGAGATATAAAATTAATACTAACTATTATAAAATTAATCACAACTTTTCTGGGGCGAGCAGTCGAAGATTGCACTAAGCGAGCGGAATTAGCAAGAGTCTTAAATCAATATAATGATACTATTTAATGCGTAAGGAATTTCAATGCCTTCTTTACACTAAAGTTCAATAGTTTCAGGATCTTCTATTCTTTGTATAGATGTCGATTGATATGATATTTAAGAAAAATTTGGTTAAGCTGAAGTTTTAATTTTTTGAAGTTTTTCAGCTACAGCCTGTTCGATAAATTGGGTCAAAGTAATACCTTCTTCTTTGGTATATTGTCTTAACTCTGCGTCTAGATCTTTTAAGAGCCTGATACCAATAGGTTTATCGCTGCGAATTCCTTCCCATTGGTTTTTGCCAGTGGGATTACCAACATGACCTTTTGGTGCACCTTTTTTGTTGGTTATTTTTTTAGGCATTCGTTCAACTAAAAATTGACACTATAAGTAACATATTAAGTATATCTTGTTAGATTTGGCGATAAGAATTTTATCAGGAATCAATGCCATGTTCAACAAGGTATATGAATAACTTATCCCTTCAACTTGAAATGGTAAGTAAAATAAATTACCTATCCACGTTTAACAAGGTATTATAGAGATATGAATCTAGTATGAGAGCTAGATTCGATTCCTAAGCTGCTGCAACAGCAAAGGGTAAACAAATTAAAAGACAGAGTATCTTAAAATGTTTGATTACTATTTTAGTGTAGCTCAAAATAAAAAAGAGTTACAAGATATAGACGAGTGGAAAAATCAAAGAGATCCCAATGCAGATGTATATAGCGCAGGAGAATTTGATTCCATTATTGGCTTAGAACCAAATCGAAAGTTACTAACTAATCAATATTACTGGTCAGGGTATCAATCGAAACAGTATCAATATTACTGTAAGAAATACGGGATTGAAATAGAAACAG
>DESS01000139.1 GCA_002361335.1 Richelia sp. UBA3308 | reverse complement strand
AAGCGAAATTGTCACCCCCTGAAATCTAGTGGTCTCATTAAAATTTCTGGGTTAAGGTAAAAGTAGGGAATTTATCAAAATTTCCCTTCTGAACAGAAATTCACCAGGAGGCAAGACGAAGCGCACCATAGAAGAGTGTCAGTTGCCTAAGTTTTGAATATGTTTGAAAACCAATCAACCTACTAACCTTTCCCAGGGAAAACCGCTTTGCGGTTTCCCCCTCTTTGTAATTTAAGGGATTTTTTAAGACGTAGCATTGCTACGTCTGGGAAATCAGATCAACTATTCTGCTCCTTCAATGGGCGCAAAACCTTGACGTTGAATATTTTCAGTTATGGTACGGGGTTCTAAAAACTGTAACAGATAATCGGGACCACCTGCTTTAGAACCAACTCCAGAAAGTTTAAAACCACCAAAAGGTTGTCGGGAAACGATCGCACCTGTAATATTGCGATTAATATACAAATTCCCTACTTCAAATTCTTCCTGTGCTTGTTGGATATGGGAAGGTGTTCGAGAATAAAGTCCTCCGGTTAAGGCATAATTAGTATTGTTCGCAACTTGTAAGGCTTCTTCAAAATTCTTAACCTTAATTACTGCTACAACTGGACCAAATATTTCTTGTTGAGCAATTATGCCATCCGGTGGTACATTGGTAAATATTACCGGACCTACAAAATATCCGTTTTCCGGTGCTGACATTTCTAGCGCAATTTCGGCTTCTGCCTTACCCTTTTCGATATACTCGCGGATTCTGGTTTGAGATTTATCATCAATAACAGGTCCTACTTGAGTACTCGGTAATTCAGCTTCTCCAATGTTAAGGGATTTTGTAGCTTCTACAAACCGTTGAATAAAACTATCATAAACGGTTTCAACAACTATCACTCGGGAACAAGCCGAACATTTTTGTCCGCTGTAACCAAATGCTGACTGCACTACACCGACGACAGCTTGGTCTAAATCCGCACTTTCATCAATTATGATGCCATTCTTGCCTCCCATTTCGGCAATTACCCGTTTCATATGCTTTTGACCGGGTTTTAAAATTGCTGCGTCTGCGTAAATTTTACAACCTACTTCCTGAGAACCGGTAAAAGCAATTACGTGAGTATAGATATGATTTACCAAATAAGAGCCGACAACGGAACCCTTTCCGGGGACATATTGAAATACACCTTGGGGAATTCCGGCTTCCACTAAAACTTCGGTAATTTTCGCAGCAATGACAGCAGAATTTTCGGCAGGTTTGAGTAAAGTACAATTTCCGGTAACTAAAGCTGCGACAGTCATACCAGTAGCGATCGCAAATGGAAAGTTCCAAGGTGAAATGACTACTACAATTCCTCGTGGTTGGTAAATATAACGATTATTTTCTCCGGCAATGTCGTAGTTATAACCGTTATCCAACCGTTCCATTTCGGCAGCATAATAGCGACAAAAATCTATGGCTTCGCTGACTTCGGCATCGGCTTGCTGTACTGGTTTACCAACTTCTAAAACAATAATCGCTGATAATTCGGCGCGGCGTTGCTCCATTAAATCGGCAGCTTTGCGTAATATATCAGCGCGTTGTTTGGCGGATGTTTTACCCCAGGTAGAATAGGCTGTTTTCGCCGCTTGCATGGCAGTTTCAGCTTGTTCGACATTAATTAAACCAACTTTCCCTACAATTTGAGAAAAATTCGAGGGATTAACCGAATCGATTTTATCTTCAGTTTCTACGTACTCTCCATTAATTAAAGGTAAATAAGTTTTTCCAAGCTGTTGTTTAACAGTTTGAAATGCAGCTTGAGATTTCTTTCTTAATTCTTCTTCTGCATAATCGCTATCTGCTGCAGGGGGGAAAGAGAGGGGAGGGGGGGAAGAAGTTTCTACCTCGTCTTTCAAAACAGGTGGTGAAATTAATTCTTCCACGGGACGATTTTCCATATTCTGCCGTAGGAAGGAAGAATTGGCAGTATTTTCTAACAAACGACGAATTAAATAAGCCATTCCTGGTAATAATTCACCATAAGGGCAATAAACCCGCACTCGATAACCTTTATCTACCAAAGCTTTGGCAATTTTATCCCCCATGCCATAAAGCACTTGCATTTCAAAACTGCGCTGGGGTACATTCAAACTTTGTGCAATTGCGATCGCTCTTGCTTGGGATCTTACATTATGACTTCCGATGGCAGCATATATATATTGATGATTTTCTAACAATAATTGAGTAATTTTCTCAAAATTAATATCGGTGGCGGCTTTATCGTTGTAAACTGGTTGCGGCCAATGCTTTTGTTCTGCTTTAATAGTTTCTTGATCCCAATAAGCGCCTTTTACCAAACGAATTGTAATTGGATTGCCACGCTGCTTTGCCCATTCAATTAAACTTTTGGCATCTTCTTCTGAATCGCGTAAATAAGCTTGAATTGTCATGCCAATATCTGTACGCTCTCTAAACTCTTCTTCAATCAAGAGTTTTTTCAAAATATTCAAGGTAACATCTTTGTAAATATATTGCTCCATATCAAAATGGATAGCTACACCCAAATTTTTGGCATGACGCAATAAGGTACGAATGTGGGAAGTTACCTTCTCCTCACTACCTTTATCATCCAACGGATCAAACTGGGAATAAAACGCCGTCAACTTTACCGAAACCTGTACCTTGGGTAATTTTTCCCCATCAGCTTCGTCAATTAACGGAACATTCTTCCAATTCTTGGAAGCTTCCGCTAATTGTGACATCAATTCCATATATTTTTGTAAATAAGACTCCGCTTCGACTTCCGTTATCACCGCTTCACCCAATAAATCCACGGTGAAAGCCATCTTTTCTTTACGCAGTCTTTCAATACTTTTCAAAACTTGCTTGATATTTTCGCCAGCGATATATCGATGGGCTAAAGTTTCTACAGCTTTAGAAACAGTTGTAGCAGCAACTTGTCCCGGCATAGAATCAGCATTTGCAAAGTTTAACATTCCCTTCAATGCAGAAGGCAATTCTACCGACTCATCACCAAGATATTCCTGTAAATGTGCTGCAATTTCCGACTTACTTCTTAAAGCGGGAAGAGTATCAATAAACCGAAATAACTGCACTCGCAAACCAGGATTGCTCATTGCCCATGCTAATAACTTATCATCAGCACGCATTTGGTCGCGCAAAGCAGAAAATAAAGAGCGATTTTCCGCCGTCGCACTTAATAATTGCTGAGCAATTTCCTGTGTTTTTTCTTCGTAGATATCTTTTTTTACCTGTAATACCACCGATTGCACGCTCCATGTGAAATGTCAGGCTTTGAAAAAGCCTCTGTATTCTATTTTGGCTGTTTAAATTTGTTACCACCATATTTGGAAGGAAAAAATTAAGGATTCGGCACTTCACAAGTTAAAACGGACAAAAATGTTATCAAGGCTTTTACGTAAATTAAGTTACTAACAGTTTTTCTTTGACTTCAATCATTATTAATTACTATAAAGTAACTTTAATATCATTCGAGCAAAAAAAATAACAAACTAAGTAAAAAAACAGACTAAAATCAGAATTTTTTATGCGAATAAATGCAAAAAATATAAGTACAACAACTAAGTATAAGTTTTTTTAATATAGGTTAAACTTGTAATTTTATCTTTAAAAAGGAAGTCCAGTTTCCTTTATTCATTGAGTAGCTTAAATTAATATGACAAAGTTGTCTATACAATTTGATGTATCAATTATGGATCAAATTATGCTTGAAGGCTACCGAATAATTGAATTACTAAGCGGTAGTCCAGGAGGGAGAAGTTACCTAGGAGAAGATACTGATAAATCTGATTTAAATCAATATGTAGTAAAACAATTTCTTCCACCTAGTCAAGATTCTAAACTATTAAAAATATCTCATGATGTGTTGGAAACAGAGGCAAAACCTTTAGATAATTTAGCAAAAGAAGACGATAGGATTGAGAATTTAACGAATTTTTTTGAAAAAGATAAGAATTTTTATTTAGTTAGAAAATTCATTATCGGAAAACCTTTAAATAAAGAAATATTTCCGGGAAGAAGATTGAGTTCCCAACAGGTACTGAATCTATTATTAGAAGTATTAGAAATTTTAGTATTTATACATAGTCGCGGGATAATTCATCGCAATCTCAAACCAGCAAATATAATTCGCCGAGAATATGACGGAAAACTAATTTTAACTGACTTTGGTACACCTCAAGAAGCAGTATCTAATATTGTTGCTTCTTCAGAATATATGCCTATAGAACAAATTCATGGTAATCCTCAATTTAACAGCGATATCTATAGTTTGGGTATAATTGCGATTGAAGCTCTGACGGGATTATCAGCTAGTCAAATAATTGCACAAAACAAGCAGAAGAATCCTTCTGTAGAAAAAATAATTTGGCAACGTCGCGGTTATAAACTAAATCCAAAACTTGTGAAAATTATTAATCAAATGGTGTGTATAAATTATCAAAACCGCTATCAGTCAGCACAACAGGTATTAAAAGATTTAAAAGAAATTGATCTTGGGTCGTCACATGTGGTATTTCAACAGATATATCAACATGTATATCAACCATTAAAACAAAAATTAAAACAACAATTATCGAAAAATATTAAATTAATAGCGGGAATAGGTAGCATTATTGTAGTTGGTGCAGCAAGTTGGATAATATACACATCAAGGAATATAAATTCTGCCAGACAAATATATCAACAGGGAATTGCACACTACCATAAAGGTAAATACGAACAAGCAATTAAACTATTTTCTCAAGCTATTAAAATAAATCCAGAATATTCCTCAGCTTATAATTCCCGAGGAGATGCTTATTATCGTTTACGAGACTACAAAAAATCCCAAGAAGATTCTAGTGCAGCAATTAGTCATAATCCCAAGGATGCTAATGCTTATTACGATCGAGCATTTACTCTATATTCTCTCGGAAAGTATAAAGACGCAATCGCTGATTACAATCGAGCAATTAAGCTAAATCCTTCAGATGAAAACGCTTATTATGGTAGAGGATTAGCTCATTACGAAATCAAACAAAAAAAACAAGCGATCGCCGATGTGAATCAAGCAATTAAAATCAATCCAAAATTTGCTTTCGCTTATGTTCATCGGGGAAGGCTTCATCGTGAAAGAGGAGAAAAAATCAAAGCAATCCAGGATTTTGATAAAGCAATTAAGCTAAATCCTAAATATACAGAAGCCTATTATCAACGCGGTAAAACTCATTATGCAGTCAATGACAAACTTCGCGCGAAAAAAGATTTTACCAAAGTAATTGAATTAGATTCTCAATACGTTGAAGCTTATATTGCTCGTGGAAACGTTTACAGTGATTTAGGATATCCCAAACAAGCCTATCAAGACTACCAAAAAGCCATAAAAATTAATCCCAACAATCCTAAAGCTTACATTCACCGGGGTAAATATCGCTTCAAAATCCAAGATATAGAAGGAGCAATTGAAAATTATAATCAAGCAATTGAACTTGATGCCACCCAACCAACAGCATACAACAATCGCGGTAATGCTTATTTAGAATTAGGCAAATTAAAAGAAGCAATGGCAGATTATTCCAAAGCTATTCAACTTAATCCTAAATACCCTTGGGCTTATTATAATCGGGGTTTAGTTCGCACAGCTTTAAAAGTAGTACCAGATGCAATAGAAGATTTTCAACAAGCAGCTGATATATTTCTTGAGAGAGGTGAAGATAATAATCACAAAGATGCCCTGTCGAGAATTAGACAACTTACTCGCTAAATTCAGTATTGAAAATTGGGCATGGAGCCGAAGGGAATTAAGAATTAAGAATGGCCGAATTGGGCATGGGGCATGGGGCATAGGGCATGGGTATTAGATTATTTTGTATTAGTTATTGATTTGTGAAGGCGGAACTTTAAAGCAATTCGCAATATTCTTTTGGGGTAGGTTCCGTCTTCGTGCATAGTGAACGTTACTTTCGCGCTCATCGAGCTGCTTGTAGGGAGTGTTAAGACCATGTATGGGAAGGTTCGTTCTCAACTTTGGTAATTGGCCTTAATTTTTTTTACTTGGATAAATTCATGGTGTGAGATCATCTCCGGCGAGTGTGCTTTCCTTAGGCGAATTCTTGAAGAAAAATACTGGAATTACTGACCATACCACTAGTACAATAAAATAGACAAACTCGGGAATAAGCTCAAACCAGTTGGCTGATAGCAATCCAGTAACTAGAATCACGTGTGCAAGAATTGCCCAAACAATACTCGCTATGACCTGTAATTTTGCACCAGGATTAGTGAATAATACTTTTCGGTAAAAGGCGATCGCTAAAGGCAGAAAAATCACTATCGCACTTAGCAGACCAGGATTGTATGATTGTTTAAATATCCCTGGGAGGATATGACTGATGGCATTGACAAGTACAATACCATTCATTGCTAATACTGGAAATAAATGTTTGGGACTGCGCCAAATAGCAATAATACCAATTAACCATACAAGAGATGTATTGATTATAAATATTGCTTGTTGACTCAGTATTATTACACTCGAATCTTGCGCCCCAAGTATACTCAGAAACAATGTATTGAAATACCCGTAAAAGGCATAATGATTGCCAAAAAGATCGACCCAATGTTCCTCGAATTGATGAATCATATATGCCACCAGTAGCAATACGGACATCAATTTCGTATCTGAAAAAACTGTCTCTGTTTCCTCAGTTCTGGACGAAAAGAATATGAAAAGAATGAATGGAACTGTATAGATACCAATCTTCATCCAATTCTCTATCAGGAAATCATACTGCCCTAATGGTGCCCAAAGCATGAAGAACAACAGAAATATACCAATCAACGAAATTCTTGAATTATTCATTCTTTTATGGAGTTAGTTTGTGACGAAAATAAGCGTAAAAACTTAAGCATATTGCTGAGGCTGAGATGATAGTCATTACGGTTCCAGGTACGAACTTGTTGTAACCACCTAAGTCTATGAATATAAAGTATCCGACATCAAGCAAACCACCAACCAGGGCTGAGATAAATATAGCGGAAACATTTTTGCGCCAAATAAATATGCCACCGATAATCGTAACGATACCACCCCAAAGCAGATTAAAACCGTGCTGATTAATAATAGCGCCAACAGCATCGGGATAATCCATCTTCAGTAGATTGGGGTCTACACCATCGGCGATTCCTGCGGCTGCGGCTGCTGTATCACCGGAAATGGTCATAACCCCAGCTAAAGCATGAACAATACCCCAAATTACCCAAAGGATGGCGGAAATTTTCAAAAGCATATGTGTATTTTGTTGAGTAATTTGAGACATTTATCATTTTCCTTTTAGAGTAGAAAAAAGAGAGCAGATTTCAGTTTTGCTTGTAGCTCAGGATTACCAATCTGCCCAGTATCGGTTTTAAAGTTGTGGTTGAAATAGTATTCTTGGTTTTGGGCTACTTACTTAGTACTAGAGCGAGACAGGATCGTTGGGAGTTATGTCCTAGTACACT
>DESS01000098.1:5672-9273 GCA_002361335.1 Richelia sp. UBA3308 | reverse complement strand
TCAAAGTTTTTTCGATTTTTTTTGGAATAAGTCTTGAAAAGCTTATGTAGTAAGGGTTTTGAATTATAAAAAAATTATTGATGGTGCTTCTGAGTGGGATTCTGCCCCCAAGGGCTTGGAATAATCTTTCCAGATCGATCAAAACCAATTTGAAGTTAAACGCGGTGAAGGAGAAAAATTTGAAAATTCTCCTTCACCTTTCGAGTTTGAGCAACAATAGTTTATGCGTTGTTGGCTTGGAGGAGAATAATTATGAATTTTCAGTCTGTGATCGCAGTGCTGCATAAATTTTGGAGCGATCGCGGTTGTTTGATTGCTCAGCCCTACGATACTGAGAAGGGAGCCGGAACTAAAAATCCTCATACTTTTTTGAGGGCTTTGGGACCAGAACCTTGGGCTGTAGCTTATGTAGAACCTTGCCGTCGCCCTACTGACGGGCGTTATGGAGAAAACCCAAACCGTTTTCAATACTATTATCAGTACCAAGTTTTAATAAAACCTTCGCCGAATAACATCCAAGAAATTTATTTGGATTCATTGAAAGCTTTGGGAATCCGTCCAGAAGAGCACGATATTCGATTTGTGGAAGATAACTGGGAAGATGCAACAGTTGGAGCGTGGGGCACAGGTTGGGAAGTTTGGCTTGATGGGATGGAAGTTACTCAGTTTACCTACTTCCAACAATGTGGGGGAATTGATTGTCGTCCAGTTTCCATTGAAATGACCTATGGATTAGAACGATTGGTGATGTATTTACAAGAGGTGGAAGCAATTACCAAGATTAATTGGACGGACACAATTAAATATGGAGATGTTCACCTCCAAGGAGAGATTGAGCAGTGTACTTATAATTTTGAAGCTTCAAATCCTCAGATGTTACTGACGCTATTTAACATGTATGAGGAAGAAGCCAAGCAATTAACGGAGAAAGGTTTGGTTTTACCCAGCTTGGACTACATTATGAAGTGTTCTCACACTTTTAACTTACTGGATGCCAGGGGTGTGATTGCAGTTACAGAAAGAACTCGCTACATTGGTCGAATTAGAAGTTTGGCAAGGAAGGTAGCACAACTTTATGTGGAACAACGAGAAAAGTTAGGTTTTCCCTTGCTAAAAAAAGTCGCTGCTTAAAAGTTGGTGTAAGTTTAAAGAATTTATAAAGAGTCTCGCTTGGTTTATACAAGTGGGACATTATATTTTTTTAGCTTCCGAAGACAAAGCTACACAGTAAGGAACTTAGGCACTCATACTCATATATTCGATAATTCTGACCCAGCCGGAAAAACTTTACAATTGCTACATAAGCACCACTTAGTTAAAATATGAAATTAAATTCCTTAAATATACTTTAGCTAGTACAACGGGTAACCACCCATATCAAAAGGTTGAAACCCTTATCCTATAATATTTTTGACTTTTGAGTTTTGAATGCCAGATTTCCGCGCAGCGGTACTAGTGCTTTAAATAGCTCAATCCTCTGCAAAAATTATAATGTTGCAAAAATGTGAACTTATTTAAAGAATGGCTAATCTGACTGAGATTTTAGAACCACTTGCTGCTTGGTTTCGTTCTCTAGAGCTTCCCCATTGGGTAACACATTGGGGACATCCATTAATGATGGGAATTGTCATCTTTGTCATGGGTACCTTCGTAGGAGTCACAGGATGGCGATTGCGACTAACACAAGACAAAGGGGTTGCTGTTGAAAGTGCCACCGGTCATCGTAAACTAGCGCCGTGGATGTTTTTATTTATGATACTAGGGTATCCTGGTGGAGTTTTGTCTTTAGTAATGCATCATGAACCAATTTTAAAAAGCTCTCATTTTTGGACTGGCTCAATTATATTGATACTACTAGCAATTAATGCCACAATCTCCCTGACAAAATTTGGGGGGAATCAACCAGGTTTACGAGCGCTGCATGCTTATTTAGGTACTACTGCCCTTTGTGTAATGATTGTACATACCATACTTGGTTTTAGATTCGGTATGTCAATTTAATTGATCTACAGCAATTTTTATACTTTCTACCCTTCCTTACTTAAGGAAGGGATAAAATTTTTTATCAATTATTTTTCAAAGCTTAATGATTCAAGCTCCTGGTGTAATTATCTGTCTTGGCTATATTTTAGGGTTGTTATTAAGTACAACTCCTTGGGGTGGACTACTAATATTATTTGTAAGTGTAGTCGCGGCGATTCTTTTCCAAAGACGGCGTGTTGTTTCCAAAAAGTTAGCTTTACAAAAAAACAAACCTCAAGCAGCTTTGAAAGCAGCACATATTTTACAGACTACTCCTCATCCTAAAATATTGGCGATCGCTGGTTTGATTGGATTGCTGGCAACAGTTTATTTTCAAGTGCGTCTTCCCCAACCAGGAACTAAAGATATTAGTAATTTCATTCCTGTTGGCAACAACAGAAATCAAGAACAACTGGTAATTGTTCGAGGGGATGTAGCAAGTATACCCCGGTTAACTCGTTCTGGACGCGGACAATTTTGGTTGCAAGCAACTCAGATTACGGAAGTAACAAATCAAAAAGGTGAAGAAGGAGCCAGTAGAGGAGTTACTGGAAAGTTATATGTAACAGTACCTATACTAAAATCCACTGGTTTGTACCCGAATCAACAAGTCGAAGTTACTGGAGTTTTATACAAGCCTAAATCCGCATTCAATCCTGGTGGTTTTGACTTTCAAAAGTATCTTCAAAAACAAGGCGCTTTTGCTGGTTTAAGTGGAAGACAATTAAAAGATTTAGATGAAGAACATCAATGGGGATGGTGGAAATTAAGACAGCAAATAATTAAGTCCCAAGTTCGTTGGTTGGGAATTCCAGAAGGTCCCCTTGTTAGTGCTATGGTTTTAGGAAGCAAAGCTGTTGATTTACCCTATTCTACTCGGGATTTATTTGTACAAGCAGGATTAGCTCATTCTATCGCAGCTTCGGGATTTCACACTTCGTTAATTTTAGGTTTAGTCTTGGGTTTAACAAGACGTTTTACCAGAAAAACTCAATTTATTTGTGGTTGCTTAGCATTAATTTTGTTTGTGAGTTTAACTGGTTTTCAGCCTTCGGTTCTGAGAGCTGTAATTATGGGATTTGCAGCATTAATTGGTATCGGTTTAAAACGAAAGGTAAAACAGTTAGGCTCATTAATCGTTGCAGCAACTTTATTATTACTAATTAATCCTCTTTGGATTTGGGATTTGGGATTTCAATTGAGTTTTTTAGCAACTTTAGGTTTAATTGTCACTGTATCGACAATCACCAAATTTTTGGGATGGTTACCACCTACTATTGCTTCTTTAATTGCAGTTCCAATATCTGCTACCATTTGGACTTTACCTTTACAACTCTATATATTTGGTGTTGTACCGTCTTATGGAATATTGTTAAATATTATCAGTACTCCTCTAATTTCTCTTATCAGTATTGGTGGCATTATTAGTGCTGTCGCTGCATTAATATTTCCTTTTGCAGGAAGTGCTTTGGCTAGCTTATTGCATTATCCGACGGATATATTAATCAAAATAGTAGAGTTTTTTAGTAACTTGCCAGGAAATTCAGTTGCTGTTGGTAGAATAGCAATTTGGCAAGTA
>DESS01000098.1:0-5576 GCA_002361335.1 Richelia sp. UBA3308 | reverse complement strand
GGTTTAGTATTTATTCCTGCTTGGCATTCTGCCAATAATTTATTTCGGATCACTGTATTAGCTGCAGGTAGAGAACCAGTTTTAGTAATTCAAGATAAAGGAAAAATAACAGTAATTAATAGTGCAGATGAAAATGTCGGACGGTTTACTATAGTACCGTTTCTGCAACAACAAGGTGTAAATATAATTGACTGGGGAATTGCAACGGATTTTCAAAATAATGGAAGCAATGGTTGGTTAGAAATAATAGAAAGTCTACCCATAAAATTTTTCTATGACTATTCTCCCAGTCCTAATAATGCCTTGACTCAAAAAACAATTCAAACACGATTACAACAGCAAAAAGGAGTATATCAAGTTTTATCTCTAGGTCAAACTGTGAATACTAGTTCAGCGACAATACGACTGATTAACGATCAATTACCCATAATACAAATGCAAATTCAAAATGAATCTTGGTTGTTTGTAGGAAATCGTAAACCAAATGAGCTACGTCAACTGATCAAAAGCCAAAGGCTACCGCCTACAAAAGTCCTTTGGTGTCCTACCAAATCCCTAAAAGAACTAGTCAGCGTCTTACAACCACAAGTGGCGATTGCACCATCAGCTAACCTGGAAGCCAAAGATGTATCCATACTCAATCAAAGCAAAGCCCAATTATTGTTTACTGGACGAGATGGCGCAATTCAATGGACACCTCAACGACTATTTGAGACATTTGTTCAGAATGCAGAAAATATTACCTCCTTACTTTGACTTACTGACAACCTTATTTAAAAATGGGTGTAGGATAAGATGTCTGTATATGGTGACAAAATTTAGTAATAAAACCTTCTAAGATTTGCAATCTATCTAAAGTAAAGTATTTCTAAGCTAAAAAATTATGACTTCTATTCGCAAATCAAATCTAAGAGGAAAAAAAGGTTGGTTGGGACAAAATTCTAGCCGCCAAGAAAGTCAGTTTAGGGGTTCTAGAATTAACGAGCATACAAGCCTTCCACCTTTACCAAAATCGACACCTGAATTTTTAAGTAGACAAAGCCGTAATAAAGCTTATTTTTCCTCAAAAAATAGTTACAATGTTGGCTTTAATACTTGGTCATCTGCAAAAGCCAAAACTGAAACTGTAGATCGCAAAAATCGTGAAAATCTAAATAACAAAGCAATACCTGTAATGCCAGATGGTAGTAAACTACCAATGTGGTTAATGCGCTGGAATTCTTTTCACCGTCAGACTTCGATTGTAACTTTTCTTTTAGTAAGTACAACATTAATAGTTTATGGTTGTACAGTATATTCCCAACATTTGTGGAGTCGTTCTTATAAAAAATTGCAAGATTTACAACGTGATGAACGCCAGCTAACAAAGCATGATGAGACGCTGAAAAATAAAATGGCACAAGAAGCCGAAAAACCACGTTCTGGATTAGTATCCCCCACTCCAGCAAATACTATTTTTTTGGAAGAAACTGCACCATTAAATTCCCAACAAGTTGATAAAGAGTCATTACAAACACAACCACAACCTTCAAATGCATTGGGATATTAAAACGGATGTTGAAGGAAGAAGGAAGAAGGAAGAGCTTTATGCAGAAGTTTCCAGGTAAAAACAGTAGAATTCCTAAAAGAGACTATAGACAGTCGCACTTTCATCGCAGTATTTCAAACAGTAGAAATAAGCGGAAATTTGCCCCAGAATCCCCAAAAGTTTCATCGAACCCAAAAAACCGATTGTTTATAATTTGGGGTTTATTAATAGCTGCTTGCTTGGGTTTAGGAATAAACTTATACCGTTTACAAATTGTCGAGGGTGCCAAACTAACTAAAAAGGCGCGAAATCAACAGATGTTTAGTATGCGCCCTTTTATTCCTCGTCGTCAAATAATAGATCGTAACAAAAGAGTTGTGGCGATCGATATTCCCTTTTATACTTTGTACGTGCATCCGAAAATGTTTGACAAAAATAAGTCTAAATCGGATATTGCACGAAAACTTGCAATTATATTAAATAAAGATGCTGAGGATTTAATTGCTAAATTTAACAAACACAAAAGCGGTATTTTTATTTCTGACAAACTACCAGAAGAAGTAGCCGATCAAATTATTGGATTGCGACTTAATGGTATAGATTTAAGGAAAAAATTCTCCCGATACTACCCATATGAAAGTTTACTAGCTGATGTGGTGGGTTTTGTCAATTCAGACCGTCGCGGTAAAGCGGGTATAGAATTTTCTCAAGAAAAATTGCTCGAACGCTCCATGAAGACAGTGCGTCTGTCAAGAAATGGTAGGGGTGCATTAATGCCAGATCATGCGCCAGATGGATTTCTTAACTTTGACAAATTGGAGATGCACTTAACTATTGATAGCCGTTTACAACGCGCCGCTAGATTAGCACTCCAACAACAAATAAAAAAATACAAAGCTAAACGCGGTGCCGTAATTGTCATGGATGCATGGGATGGTTCTATCTTAGCCTTGACTTGTCAACCTACTTACAACCCCAATGGTAAATTTACTAAAGAGGATATTTCTCTATTTAGAAATTGGGCAGTAGCAGATTTATACGAACCCGGTTCTACTTTTAAACCCCTAAATATTGCGATCGCCTTGGAAACTAATACGATCCAATCGGATGAGGTATTTAATGATACTGGTTCTATTCAAGTTGCAGACCGTGTAATAAAAAATGCCGAGAAAAAGAGACATGGAAGAATCAATATTGCCCAAATTCTACAAACATCTAGCAATATTGGTATGGTAAAAATTATCCAGCGATTGCAGCCAACTATTTACTATGGCTGGCTGGAAAGAATAGGATTAGGGCAAAAATCTGATACAGATTTGCCATTTGAAACAACCAGTCGTCTCAAACCACAAGAAGAATTCGCTAATTCACCCATTGAACCTGCAACAGCTTCCTTTGGTCAAGGTTTTTCCTTAACACCATTACAATTGATCCAAATGCATGGAGCATTAGCCAATGGTGGTAAATTGGTTACACCTCATGTAGTAAAAGGATTGATAGATACCAAAGGTCAAATCCATGATGAACTAAACTTACCAGCACCCCGGCAAATTTTCTCCCTTAAAACAACTCAAACGGTATTACAAATGATGGAAAGCGTGGTTGATAAAGGTTCTGGTAAAGCCGCTAAAATTCCTGGATATCGCATTGGAGGTAAAACTGGTACAGCTGAAAAAGCTGGTGCTAGTGGAGGCTATATTCGTGGTTCTAAAATTACCAGTTTTGTCAGTATATTGCCGGTAGAATCCCCCCGTTATGTGGTTTTGACGCTAGTAGACGAACCCCAAGGAGAAAATTCCTACGGTAGTACTGTTGCTGCACCGATTGCAAAAGAAGTAATGGAGTCATTGATTACGATTGAAAAAATTGCACCTTCAACTACTTCTCGATAATTTTAGGATTTATTGTTAATATTTACAGCTAAGTATTTATTTTAAGCTTTATTTTTAAGTTTTATTTTTAAGTTTTATTTTTAAGCTTTATGAAGCTTAGGTAAAATTTAGGTCATTACGTCTAGACTTAGCCAAAAGCGATATACGGCAGATTTTATTTTTATAATGTAAATTGCAACGGACTCCGGATGCCCGCACCACAAGAGTTTTAATATAAAATACTGTACTTCATTTATCTGAAAACTGTTGTATGACATTGCCTAATTCATCATATTTTCTGAAACTAAATAAAATGAAGCGATTGATTTTTACTATTATTAAGTACTAATTATTGAAATTTTCTTCGTAAATATAAGCATAAATATAAGCGTAAAGATATTTACATTCCTTGACTTTAAATACAAAGTTAACCAATTTGTTTTGAACAATTGTTTTGAAGTTACTTATAACTCCTTAAAACTGATGTATATCTAAATTAATCTAAATGTAGTTTACGATCGTGTTTTGTAAACTTGCATACAATTTAGCATAGTTACTGCTATAAAATTGCAATAGTCCTTGAAGTCGTCAAGTTTATCATGATTAAAGTCCCATCAACTATACCAACATTATTATTTACTAGCAGTCAATTTAATGAAAATGATAATGATGAAGAAGAGAATTATCAATCTGAGGAGTACCTAGCTAAACTCCAAGATTTAATTAGCGAACGTTGGGAAGATGTTTGGCAGGAAGTTCAAGCAAGAAAACAACAGGAAATAAAGCTCAATTAACAGGGCAGCTAATTCTAAACAGAAGAGGATAAAGGTAAGAACAAGAGTATTTTTCTCTTTCCTTTATCCTTTTATCTTTAACCCTTTCTTAATCTAGTCAGGGTTTGTGAATAATCCCTAACTACTATAAGTAAGTTTGAGCGCTGCTTCTATAGAACCAGTATGCTTGTAGAGTCGGAGAAGTTCATGGGCTGGAGTTTCTCGCTTTTCTAAAAGAGTTTTCAGTGGTGCTAGTAAATTCACATCAGAGTCATTTCCTAATGCAATTTCTGCTGCTTGTAAAATCTCAGTTGCTTTTGTCAAAATCTCCTGGTTATCGAATGCTTCTTGTGCGGAAATTTGGTGCTTTTCTGCATCGGGTACAGTTGCTCTACCAGGTAATGATTCATCTAAAACAATACCTTTTAATAAAGCTAATAATCCGCTATAGATGGAAAAATCACCACAGCTATCAAAAGCTTTAAATTCAATTCTTCCAACTTCTGCCCGAATGCGGGCAATTTTAGTTAAAGAAGGAAAGCTTTCGATCAGTTCTTCTCGTTTTTCTAAAAATACCATTGCTGCAGGTCTTCTTCCAGTTCTAACAAAAGTTCGTACAGAAAAACCTTCCCACAAACTACCTTGATAAAAGGGAGAACTGTAACTAAAAGGAATAATATAAGGACTATAATAAGTCAGCTTTTTACCAATATCAATAACACGTTCGGTAGTTAAACCTACCATTGAAATATTCAAATCTGGACCATAAGTAAGCATAGGGATATTAGCAGTTTGCTTTTCAGGAGAAGCCTGTCTTCGTTTCTTTTCATATTCATTTAAAGGTGGATTAGGAACGAATGCATCGTAGTGAGGATTAAAACTAATTAATACTGGTGAAAAACCATATTCTGCTGCTGCTTCCTTCAGCAAACGAAAACTTTCTGATAATTCAGCAATAGTACTATGAATATCGGGATTTATAGTTGTTCTAATTTCGATTCCCTTGGGTACGCATTCGACAACTTTTTCGGAATCAGTAAAGCGTTCAAAACCTTCTATATACCAACGCTTCTCTTTAATCCCAGCGTCTCCAATTCGTAATTCGGGGTAATCCTCTTTGTAAATAGGTAATTTTTCGACTATTTGGTTAAAATCAGCAAATTCTACCCGCGAAAAATCAGCAAAATTTCCAGCATTATCAATGAAAGCAACCTCATGTTCGATGCCAAAATGAAACATTCTTTATTCCTTTGTGAGAAGTTAGTTATTGTGATTCAAGTAAGTTGAAATAATGCCAAGCGATCTTGTTTTCTTAGAGGATGTTTGTAAAGTCGAATTATATACAAAACCATGGCGACTGTAAGTCGCGCGCCAGTTGCTACAAGTCGGGAAACCCGCCCAACG
>DESS01000097.1 GCA_002361335.1 Richelia sp. UBA3308 | reverse complement strand
TTCTCAAAGGCGGGGTAGTTCATAGAACCAGTCATAATTAACCCACCATTATTTTTAGTGGATGGTTTGCGGATTACATTAGGTTTAGTAAATTCCAAAACACAACAAGAATTAGGTACTTTCCGTACTTTGTTAGCCAATGAATTTTTCTGTACCACTGAACAAATAAAAATGTTAGAAGATATTTTCGGCTTTGAATTAGAAACTTTAGATAATTTTTTAAGGCGTTATTTAGGAGTTTAGTTGTTAGTTGTTAGTTGTTAGTTGTTAGTTCTTAGGAGTTGATTGTTAAATAATTATTTCAATGCCCAATGCCCCATGCCCCATGCCCTTCGGCCCAATTCTAAATTCTAAATTCTAAATTCTTTATGAAATATTCTTTAGTTGCAAATGCATCCCAAGCACGTAGGACAAAACAAGAATTTTCTCGGCCAGATGAACAATTATCTTATGAACTAGGTAAAGCAGTACAGGAACTACCACCGCTTTATACTAGATTGTTAGCAGGAACCATTAGTGCAATTGTATTTGGTTCAATTACTTGGGCGCATTTCTCGAAAGTTGATGAAGTGGCTACAGCGCCGGGAAAAATCATTGCTTCTACACAAATTAGACCGATCACATCTTTGGGTAATGGATCGATTGTATCGGTGAATGCCTCCGAAGGTGATACAGTCGAAAAAGGTCAAGTTTTAATTCAACGGGATCCTGATTTACAGCAAGCAGATGTTGCTCGTTTAGCCAAAAGCGCCCTTTTGATTCGAGAAGATTTGCGACGCTTGAATGCTGAACGTACTGGTGGTACAACAGTAGGTACTAAACTACAGGATGAACTTTTACAGTCTCGTTTACAAGATTATCAAGCACGTTTAGCAAGCGCAGAAGCCGAAGCAAATCGACAAAGGGCACGTGTAGAACAAGCAAAGGTTCGTTTAACTCGTCTGCAAGAAAATCTTGCTAACGCTAGAACTAGTTTTAACAATGCTCAAATAAATCTCAAGAATGCTGAAGAACTTAGTGATAAAGTTGGAAGTAATGTAAAGTTAGCCAACAAAAGGGAGAAAATTTTACGGGGTTTAAATAATCAAGGTGCAGTAAGACGACTCGATTATTTAGATGCACAAGATAGACTCAACCGTGCTAATGCTGAAATTACTAGGGCTGGAGATCAAATCGTTAACGCTAAAAATAAAGTAACTGAAGCTCAAGACAAAGTTACATCTTTAAATCAAGATGTAGCCGCACAAAAACAAGAAATTAGCCAAGCACAAGCAGCCTTTGAAGCAGCAGGTAGTCAAGTACAGCGTCTGGCTTCTGAACGTCAAAGTGAAATTTTAACTGAAATTAACAAGCGTAAGGAAGAATTGACAAATATTACTGGTCAATTAGAGCAAGCTAAAAAACAGCAACAATTAGAGACTATCAAAGCTCCTGTTTCGGGAACAGTTTACGATCTTAAGGCTACTATTGGTCCTGTACAAGCAGGAGAACAGTTATTATCAATTTTACCTCAAGGGGAAGAATTATTATTAGAGGTCAAAGTTCTCAATCGCGATATTGGTTTTATTGGTAAGGGAATGAAAGCTAAAGTCAAAATGGCAACATTTCCATTTCAAGAATTTGGTACTATTAGTGGTGAAGTTGTCCGGGTTAGTCCTAATGCTATAGTAGACGAAGAATTAGGATTGATATTTCCTACCACTATTAAGTTGAATAAAAAATCAGTAATTGTGCGTGGTGAACAAGTTGGTTTTACACCTGGTATGATTGCTAATGCTGAAATTGTGACTCGTAAAAAATCAATTTTGACATTTTTAGTTGAGCCAGTTACACGACGCTTTAGCGAAGCATTTTCTGTGAGATAGTTTTTAGTTATTAGGTATATCCTTTCCGGATACATCCGAATTATAAAAAAATAACTAAAAAAACTTTGCGTGTCTCTGTGTATACCTCCGCGCTCCTCTGGCTAAAAAAAATATACAGCATGTTTGATTTTTTGATCGGTACATTTGGACGAGCCTTCTGTGCCCATACCACAAGACTTTTAGAAAATGTTTCTGTACCTCATTTATCTGTAAAGTGCTGTATTTATCGCCCTACGGGTAGGAGGGCGGATTATTTTTTTATTGAATAAGTTTTAAACTCATAACGGGCATTTTTAAATCACATTACTTTCTTGCAACTTCTCCGTCACTCCAACATCATTTATAAATAATTTTGCTTGACTACTTATTATATCAAGTCCGGCTAATTACTTACTATATAACCCACGATTTAATTGATGCCGGTTATTATCTACTATTCATGAATACTTATTACTCCTTACTCATTACTTATTACTCATTACTCATTACTCAGATCAAATATGATAACTGTTTAACCGGACATCATATTACCTGTATTTTTGGTAAATTCTCTTGAAGTAAAATTTCAGGCTCTTCAAGTATACTTTGAATATCGGTAGGGAAAATTTGATAATTCTGATTTTCTAAAGTATTTTCTTGATAATTGATAAACTGCAATCTGCTGTAACTATTTAAAGATTTGTTAGTATTTGGGGACAAACTAAAAGTTGTATTATTAGAATAAGAACTTGTACTCAAAATTTTATTTATATATTCAGGATCGAAAATAGAATCAAAACTGATGGTTTGAACTAAAGAAATAGGATTAGTTTCGACAGTTACGGTTTGTGTATTATTACTAGATGTCTCTTTAAGAGTTTGGCTTATGAGCTTACTATCAAAGCTAGGATTGGCACTCAACATTAAAGCTACTACTCCGGCAACGTGGGGAGTAGCCATAGATGTACCGCTGTAAAAATCATATCTATTATTTGGAAGTGTAGAATAAATATCTACTCCGGTCGCGGTAACATAGGCTAAGGTTTCGGAACCTGCACGGTTAGAAAATTGAGCCATATTTTTATCTTTGTCTACAGCTCCAACAGCAATTCCATATTCATCTGCATAACGAGCCGGATAAGCAGGTACTTCACCGCCATTATTTCCTGCTGCCATCACTACCATAACACCGCGATCGCTAGCGTATTCTATGGCTGCTTCTATACTCCAACTAGGAAATGTTCCAGCTAATGAAAGGTTTATTACATCTGCTCCATTATCCACAGCATAATAAATACCATTAGCAACGGAAATATTAGAGCCAGATCCAAAATCATCTAAAACTTTCACTGGCATTATTTGAGCATCGTAAGCAATACCAGTTACACCAAAATCATTTTTCGTACCGGCAATAGTACCAGAAACGTGAGTACCATGTCCTTTTACGTCCATAGTATTTTTGTTATTTCCATTAAAGTTCCAACCATAGAAATCATCTATATAACCATTACCATCGTCATCTATACCGTTATTAGCAATCTCACCACTATTAGTCCAAATATTGTTTTTTAAATCGTTGTGATTATAATCAACACCAGTATCTAATACGGCAACTACCACACCTTCGCCGGTATATCCTTTTGCCCATACTTCTGGTGCGTTTATAGCATCAGCCCCTGAATACTTAGCTCCTTTATCAGGAACATCAGCAAAGGTGTCTTCTCCAACCACTTTGGCTACAGCTTCTGCTGCATTTACTAAACCATAGCCATTTTCAGAATTGTATGCTTGATTATTTGTTAAGGTACTATTTAATTCACTATTTGCAGCATAAAAATTTTGATCCAAGTTATTTTGTTGAAAAGTCGGTTGGGAATTTAATTCAATATTGCTATCTATAAGGGTGATATTAGAATTATTAAAATTCTCTGTTATGGATTTTTCTGAAGTATTAACAATTGAATCATCTATTGAATCATCTATAGAAGAATAATAACTGCTATGATTCAAAAGATTAATATTATTTTGTTGTTGATTGTAATTTAACTCTTCTATTGATGCGATCGAAATTCTATTTTGTGCTGTTTCAGAAAACAAGTTATTATGCATAATCTTACATCAGATAGATTTATCTTAATTTTGCTCCCAGCATTAATGATGAAAATTTATGAAAATTAATTCAGATTTTCAACTGAGAAAATATACTGATTAAACATAATTACTATGAAATAAAAATTAAAAATGCAAGCGATTTGACAATATTTTTTTGATAAAAGTTCACTGAAATCAATCACAAATGCCACTAAATTAATTTTATTAACAAAATACTTTAGTTATACAAAAGTATTTTTTTGATTGTTTTATTTTGTTTGTGGTTTCTGAATAAAAAGCTTTATTAGACGCGGCTTCTGATAATTTTTTTGAGGATAGGAGTTTCTTTGAGGAGGAGGAGAGGTGGATAGTAGTTTTTCATATTTTTTACTGCCTGGCAACGCTATTGTCAGCGCCAAGGTACGCCCTCGGTTTCAAGTAGTAAAGAAAGAAATATGATCGCTTGTCCTTTTCATGGTTTGGAATTTGATGGAAAAGGTAGACTTTATCAACATGGGAGTTATTTTCTAGATTTCGCGATCGCGCTTTTGCAAAATTTTTAGGGAATTTTCCCATAAAGACTTTGAAAGCAAAAAGTTATATTATTGCTTTTCAAACTATTTTAAATAAACTTTCTATCATCTCACTATTTAGTGCTTTAAATCAAATTGATATCTATCTAAAATGAACTAATGTAAACAAGATTCAGATAATTTTTGTAAATTCGAGTCAATTCCTATGAAACTACAAGCAACGTACTACAAAAAAACAACGATTTTTCAAGCTTTGAAACGGTAAAATTAAAATCGTCTATTACTTTCGCCAGCCTATCTATAGTATATTACATCATGTAATTCCTATAATGCTGTTGGATTATTGATAATAGCATCAATAAGAGTCGAAAACATTGCGAAATATTTAGATTAGTAAACATATTTGTATCCGAATATTTAATTGATTTTTCAAAGACTGATTAATAGAGATTATAAAAATTATGTACAATCTGTTTGGAGCTATTTTTGTTCATTTTATAATTTCAAACATTTTTTGCGTCTGGGTATCTTCAAAAAAATGTCAGTTAAAAATATTAATCAAATTACTGTTAATCTTATAGTAATTCATTCAGAAAACTTGGAAATAAGCAAGCGATTTTACGAAACTTTAGGAATTAGCTTTTCATACGAACAACATGGTAGTGGTAAAAAACATCTGTCGGTAGTATTATCAGGAATGGTATTTGAAATATATCCCCGCAGCGATGATTTAGATACTTTGACAGTACGTTTGGGTTTTCGAGTATCGTCAGTAGATCGAACTATAGAAGATTTAGAAAAGATTGGAGTTGTTGTATTGTCGCCACCACAGGATTCTCAATGGGGAAGACGTGCGGTAATCTTAGATCCTGATGGTTATAAGATAGAGCTTGTTAATTAATTCTATTTTCTACAGATAAAGATAAAAAATCGTTTCCCAACGGGGAGATGGAGAAAAATTTTTAATTGCTAAATGACAATTGCGAACTAGTTAACACAACTATTTCCCCTAAGAGATGTAAACTACTGCAAGATGAAGGTTGATAAAGGATAGGGGCGTTGGAGAAATTATTAAAAATATCGAGAATCATCGATGCCTTAAATGAAATCATCGGTAAAATTACCAGTTGGTTGGTATTGATAATGGTAGTTATCGGTGGATGGAATGTGATTGGTAGGTATGTAGGACGTTTAATTGGTAGTAATTTGAGTTCCAATGCTTATATTGAAGCTCAATGGTATATTTTCGATTTAATATTTTTTTTCGGTGCAGCTTATGCCCTCAAGCATAACGAACACGTGCGGGTTGACGTATTCTACAGTAAATGGAATCCTCGTCGTAAAGCTGCGATCGAAATATTCGGTACAATATTTTTCTTAATTCCGTTTTGTATTTTAATAATATTTTATTCTTGGGAAACCATTATTAATTCTTGGTCAATTTTAGAAAACTCTCCAGATCCAGATGGTTTACCACGCTATCCGATCAAAACTGCCATAATCATTTCCTTTGGGTTTTTGATATTGCAGGGAATTTCTCAAATTATAAAAAATTTCGCGATCGCAAAAGGTTATATACAACCCCAGGAGGAAGGCCGTGATTATTGATTGGCTTGGACCATTAATGTTTGTCGGTGCTTTGGTTTTATTATCGCTAGGGTATCCGGTGGCGTTTTCTCTGGGTGGAGTTTCGATTGTTTTCGCTTTATTGGGAGCTGCCTTGGGGATTTTTGATCTGCAATTATTTGGCTTAATGCCGTTGCGGATTTTTAAGATAATGGCGAATTATACCCTTTTAGCTATTCCCTATTTTATCTTTATGGGGTCAATGCTGGAAAAAACGGGTATCGCCGAACGTCTTTTGGAAACTATGGGAATTCTCTTAGGACGTTTGCGGGGTGGTTTGGCTTTGGCGGTGGTGATAGTTGGTGCTTTATTGGCGGCGACTACGGGAGTTGTAGCGGCGACGGTGGTAGCAATGGGTTTGATATCTTTACCAATTATGTTGCGCTACGGTTACGATAAAAAATTAGCAACCGGAGTCATTGCTGCATCGGGAACTCTCGGACAGATAATTCCTCCATCTGTGGTTTTAATAGTGCTTGCGGATCAATTACGAATTGGCGATCGCAATATTTCGGTGGGAGATTTATTTATCGGTTCGATAATTCCGGGTTTGATGATGGCGGGTGCTTTTGCGATATATGTATTGATAATCGCGTTTTTGAAACCCCAAATTGCTCCACCATTACCCCCAGAAGTGAGAAATATTGGTGCGATGGAATTAACAGCAAAGGTATTTCAGGTGATGTTACCGCCTTTGATGTTGATATTATTAGTTTTGGGAAGTATCTTTTTTGGATTCGCTACACCCACAGAAGCTGGTGCAGTAGGTTGTATCGCGACGATAATTCTTGGTGCTGTATATCGCCAACTGACTTTAACAACTTTGAGTCAAGTTTGTGATGCGACTATGCGAATTACCACCATGGTCATATTTATCTTATTTGGTTCAACTGCCTTTGCTTTGGTATTTCGCGGACTTAACGGCGATATATTTATGGAGGAAGTTTTAAGTAATCTTCCCGGCGGAAAAGTTGGATTTTTAATCGTAAGTATGTCGGTAGTGTTGCTGCTGGGCTTCTTTATTGACTTTTTCGAGATTGCTTTTATTGTCATACCGTTATTTGTTCCAGTAGCGCAACAGTTAGGAATCGATTTGGTATGGTATGGGGTTATTTTAGGAGCTAATTTACAAACTTCGTTTTTAACACCTCCTTTTGGATTTGCATTGTTTTATTTACGAGGTGTTGTGCCCAAAGAGGTGACTACGGGGGATATTTATCGAGGAGTTATTCCGTTTATTTTGATTCAATTGTTGGTTTTGGGATTGATAATTGTATTTCCCGAGATTGTCAGTTTCTTACCTTCTTTGATGAAGCCGGTTTAGAATGGCCGAATGGCCGAATGGGGCATTGGGCATGGGTTTAAAAATGGCAGAAACTCAAAAAATATGCTCTTCAATCAAACCCAATGCTCCTGGTTAAATTACATATGATCTGCGATAAAAGTACTTTTGTTTACATCTTGCACCAATCATCTTATAATTTATAATTTATAATTTATAATTTAGAATGGGGCATTGGGGCTCAGTATTAATAATAAAAGCCTAATTTAGCCATAAAAATCAGTTTAAAAAACGTATCTTTATTGCCTTGCTTTTAATATTTTAATTATTTATACGTATAAGTACAAGATATGATTTCGTGGGTTGTAATATACTTAAGACAAAGCACGGGTAAGCAATTAAACTAACTTTTATACAATATAAACATTATCAAACTAATGAAAATCTTCTCTATTACAAGAATAATTAAATTTTCCAATTTAATGGTATTAGTGCTAATTATTATTTCTTGTGGTTCAAGTTCGACAGGAATAGATATTCAACCAAAATTACCTGAATTAACACCAAGCAATAAATTACAACCTGAACCGAGTGAAAGCATATTAAATTTACCTGTAAAAATTCCTTTGGCTAATATTCAGAAAGCATTGAATCAAGAGATTCCCAAGGCATTTTCAGGTACAAAAGCAGACCCTACAAACCTCCTCTCCAATGATAATCTAACCTACAACATTAATCGAGAAGACTTAAATATCGGAACTAAAAATAATAAAATAACTTTTTCAGTACCTATATCGGGGACTGCAAGAGTAAAAGGTAAAATTGATTTACGTTTTCGTAAGATACCAGTTAATCAACCTACAAATTTTGAAGGTAAAATCTTTGGTGATATTTATTTAGATATAGATAATCAATGGAATCTTAAAAGTAATATCAACATATCGACTAATTTCACTAAAGCTGAAATACCAATACAAGCTCTTGGCCAAACTATTGAAAAAATTAGTGTTCGTAGTATACTTAAAAAAGAATTAGATAAATTTATCAGTAAAGAAAAGCCTAAATTCATTTCAGAATTTGTTAAAAATTTAAATTTCAAAGACGAAGTTACAAAACAATGGGATAAATTACATTTGTTAAAACAAGTAAACAAAGACCCTTCAATTTGGATAAAAACTGAACCACAAAATGTTAGTTGGAAGGAATTTGATTTGAGCGATGGTCAAAATCTTCAATCTGGAATTGGTATTAAGACACTTGTTGATACTTGTATTTGTGAAGAAACTTCTCCTCCTAAATTAAAACCATTACCAAATCTTACTATCCAAAATCAGATAGATGATAAATTTTTAATCAATCTACCCGTACAAGCTTCTCTCGACGAATTGAATAAAACTCTTCAATCTCAAGTAAACGGTCAATCTTTTTCCATAGATAAAAATATTACACTCATAGTTAATGACATTAATTTATCTGCATTAGGTGAAAAAATTCTTGTTAAAGTTGATTTCAACGCTGACCAAGGTAATTTTCTGACAAAAACAAAAGGAGTATTATATCTTTGGGGTCAGATTGACTACGATAAAGTTTCTAATACTCTTAAAATAGTTCAACTTGATTATGACATCAATACAAAAAACAAATTACTTTCAGCAGCAAATTGGCTGTTAAAACCAACCTTACTTGATAAAATTCAAGAACGTCTCAGTTTTTCTTTAGAGGAACAATTAGAACGAGCAAAAGGTAGTGTTAACGAATATATTAATAACATAGAAATGCCATCCGAAATTGATGCAAAAATTAAAGTTAACGCAATTCAACTTGAAAAAGTCATTGTGAATAATAATGATATTTATTTGATTTTGCTAGCAGATGGGAATATGTCTGCTACTTTCAATATTGGAGAATAATTAATAATCAATTATATTACAGCGGATACAGCTTTACGTTTATCGCGGTATTTCGGTAATTCGGTACATTTGGACGGAGAGGGATGCCCGTACCACAAGAGTTTTAGAAAATTTTTGCGGTACCAACTTCTATAAAGTGCTGTAAGTACAATTTTTTCTAGGTTTGACGAGTATGGCAAAAAATTTATGCTGCAAATTTCAAATAATGTAGTTATTCCCGATAATGAGATCGAAATTAGTGCAATTCGTTCTCAAGGTGCTGGTGGACAAAATGTGAATAAGGTTGCTACTGCTATTCATTTACGGTTTGATATTAATGCTTCTTCCCTACCGGATTATTATAAAGAGCGGCTTTTGAAGTTAAACGATAATCGAATTACTCAAGATGGGATTATCGTAATTAAAGCTCAAGAATATAGAAGTCAGTTGAAAAATCGAGAAGATGCGATCGCCAGGTTAAAAGAACTGATTCAAAGTGCGATGGTAGTTAAGAAGAAACGTAAACCTACCAAACCAACAGCGAGTTCGCAGCAGAAGCGGGTTGATGGTAAAAGAAAGCGGAGTCAGGTTAAAAATAACCGGAGGAAGGTTGAGGATGAGTAGTTGGGTATTAAATCCGCTATATTGAAAAAGTATTGAACTAATTGCTTTTATGGACATCACAGCGACCTTAAATGAAATAGTTACTTTAAAAGTTGAAGATAGAATTCGTCTTGTACAAGCAATCTGGGACAGTATTGCAGCAGAAGAAGCATATCCCGAACTTACAGACGAAGAAAAACAAGAACTTGACGATCGCATTGTTGAAAGTGACGCGAATCCCGATAATGTAATGACATGGCAAGAGGTTAGAAATTCTATCCGTAAAAAATGAATTATGTATTGGTATTTCGTCCACAAGTTCGTGATGAATTAGATGAAGCGTATAACTGGTATGAAAATCAGCAATTGGGACTTGGTGAAGATTTTTTAGATTGTATTGACGATAAACTAAATTCTATCTGCTTACTTCCGGAATCGTATCCCGTTGTTTACCGTGATGTCAGACGAGCAGTTGTGAAACGTTTTCCTTATGCAATATATTACCGAATCGTATCAAGTAGAATAATTGTCACGGCTGTTTTTCACGGTAGTAAAAATCCCAAAGGTTGGCAGAAGCGGAGTTGAGTTATTTAAAAAGTTTTTCTACCCCCTCTTCCCCCTCTTCCCCATCTCTACCCTTTATAAAAAAACTCAGCGCCCCTCTGCGAACACCTCCGCGCCCCTCTGCGTTTAAACCCAAAAAAACTAAGGTTCAATTCCAGCATCCCGCAATTTTTGCTCTAACTCCTCTAACCGCTTCAAAGCAGCAACATTCGCTTCCCTTTCTTGTTGAACCAACTCAGTTCCCCACAACAATAAATTACCCGCTTCATCCCACCATCTCAACCAATAACCATCCCGATTTTCTCTTCTTCCTTGCCAAACTCCGATAAATAATTGCATCTCATCCAACCAATAACGGTTATTATCTGAAACTGAACGCAAATCATATTTTCCCGATTTATCCAAACGATGTACTTCTAAATCACCGCTTTCTGGTTGAAAAATAATATAGTTGGGTACTTGTAGAATTTGTTCGTAAAAAAACCACTTTCCAGGGGGATAGGTACGCTTGCTGGAATATTCTATCCCCTCCGTATCCGAAAGAAACTCCATTACCACCACTGGCATATCACCCTGTAAATTTGGAGTATAGCTGCGTTTTACCTCTTCCCTAGATACAGTTATTTGCGGTATATAAGCCCAATCAGGAGCCTTAACGACAATTTTCCCATTAAGAGTAGCGCAAATACCGTAATTAGTTGTAACTAAAGCATTTGATGATAATTTTCCGATCCTATCCAAACTTTCACTCAGAGCGGCAGCAAGTGGTGGTTGATTGACATTATCCACTGGTTCATCGTCTAAAATGAAATCTTCGGGTAACAATTCCCAAGTAATATTATAGGGATGAACGGTAGCAATCATAATTTATTCACGATAATAGGTAATTATTATTTTATCTTTCATCTAGAAAAGCTTTCATTTGCCTTCTCCGCTTCCTCTTAGAAATGAACCTTAAAATCTTACCGCCACCATAAATTATTAGAAATAAAACCAAAAATATCGCCAATATCGGAACAGTTATTGCCAAAATCGACAGTACAATGGAAGAAAGTACTTCAAGTAAAGAAACAATAGGTCCCCCCATACCACCCGTAGCACCAGATGTAACTAACCTTGTCATAGATGTTGCTACCTCCACAGTTTCGGCAGTAACTCCCCCAGTAATAGCTGCTACAGTCCATACAATAACTGGATTAAACTCTCCAGCTATTGATAAACTCGATGCAGTAACGAACATTCCCGCCATGGGAGCAAGGGCTATTTCGATCGAATCGAGCATGTTACTCACCCAAGGAATAAAATAAGCAAGCACTTCAATCGTTGCTGCGATCGCCAAAGTAATTAGTGCCGGATAATTACCTACCCATTGCCAATCCGGAGATAATTGGATTGCTCCACTGTGAGCAGCAATACTCAGTGCTAAGGGTGGAATAAACACTCGAAAGCCACATGCAGCACTCAAGCCAATACCCAAACACAGTGCCATTAATACATTCATTTTAGTTGTCAGTGATTAGTTACTAGGCTGGGTAAAAAACATAAATATAACGTGACGTACTGCAAAATCAAAATACAAATCCACCCTTAACTTCCTGATTATTTTAGTTTTATACAATTGGACAACCAACCGTGGCAGGAATTTCCTGCTGGTTAGTTAATAAAACTGCATAATTACAAATTGCTCAGAATTAAGAATTAATGACAGTTGAGCAAACCTGCTTTAGCATCCTTATGAGAAAAATTTGGTTAAATGTACTTAGTCATTTAAGATGCGTTGTATACTAATGATTGTAAAACGATGACTAATCCATCAATATACTCCACATTAGTAAGAATAGATCCTGCTGGCGATCGCCAAATTTTGTCTATCTCATCAGCCCAGACATTTTTTAACCAAGTGTTTAGGGAATTATTTGATGTAGACAATCTTTCTCATAAAGAAATTCAATTGCGGTTGTTAGATTTATCCAAGGATACATCTGAAGATACAAGAAATAAAGCACAAAGGTGTCTGCTGTGCTTCATTTCTTGGGAAATCGAAAAAGTTTGCTTAAATTTAGCAAAGCAGTTTGGTAGAATTGGGGGTTTCACCAGTAGGGATTTACTTCCCTATGTATTAGATGACGACGGGAAACTGCACTCAAAAAACTCTTATAAATGTTATTCCTTGGAAATATTGCAAAGTTTCAATATACACCAAAGTAGTTTATCATCTTGGACAAATAGAAAGGTAAAACAGCATCCAGCTTTAAATAAATTTTTGCTTGAATGTGGAATTTACCTTTTGAGTGATTGGGCAATTCTTAACGACACTCAGCCAAAACAATTAGAGCGTATTTTGAGTCAATTTCACTCGTTAACTATTACGGAAATTCAACAAAGTAAATGGTTGTTGTCAAGTTACCATGGAGTTTACCGCGCTCAGAGGTTAAAGCAACGCAAGGCTAAAACAAGTAAATGTCAACCACCAACTATAGAACAATTACAGCAAATTAGCTATAAATTGAACAATCTAAGTCAAGGTAAATACCGTGTTGCTGCTGATAATTTAATGTCAAAATTACAGCTATTAGCGGCATATCTCAGAGAATATCGAATTCACATTAGGGGTGGTTCTTTAGCTAGGGAATCTATAGATGCTACTGATAGGAATAATGTCGATTATTTAGAATCAGCTAATAATTCCGATACAGAAGCAGAAAATCAAACTAGAGAATTTTTGAAATTATATCGTCCCCAGTTTCTAGAATGTTTGGATAATGCTTTAGCTACTGTTACTGAAACGAGATTCAATAAATTACAAGGCAAAGATTATATTAAAGCTAAAAAATTTATAACTGCATTGAAATTATTTCATTGTCAGGGGTTATCGATGACTAAAATAGCTAAACGTATAGAAATGAAAGCGCAATTTCAAGTAACTCGTTTGTTGAAGTTAAAAGAATTCCGGGCTGATGTCAATCAAGAAATTTTACTAATGTTAAAAACTCGGGTTTTAGAATTAGCAAAAAAATATTATTCTTTAGCAAAATTACAAGCTTTAGAATCACAAATTCACATTGCACTGACAGAACAAGTATCTAATGTGATTGCGGAAGCTGAAGTAGAATCTGCTGGCTCAAGAACTAATTCAAATAGGAGTAGATTTGCTTCGAGATTATGTGAATATTTAGATTTAAGAGAAAAGTGAAAGTAAAAAAATAATTAGCCAAAATGATTAAAATATCTAAAGAAAAAAGACTAATGACCTTAGAATTTGAACAGTTACCACCAGAAGCAATTTCTCTATCCCAGTCGCAAATCAATCAAGGGATAGAATTTAGTAACCAGGTAAGTAATGAATCCAAGCAATGGCAAACTTATCTCAATTATTTAAGTTTATCTGCTTTTGAAAATTGGTTGTATTCAAGAGGAAATTATTTTAATATAAATCGGGATGAGTGTACTATTTCACAGCCAGCTTTAGCCAATATAGTTCCTAGTGTAGCGAATATAAAGGTAGGTGAATATAGATTATGTTTAATTACTACTGGTAGTTTCATAGAGGAACAAGTTGATATTGCTAGAATAGTTATAGATTTACCGGAATACATTTCTCATTTTTACATTTTAGTTGAAGTTATAGAGGAAGAAGAAAAAGCGATTATTCAAGGATTCATCTCTTATCAGGAATTATTAGAAAGGCAGCAAAGTATTAACTTAAAACCGAATTCAAAGTGGACATACGAAATACCTTTAACTTGGTTTTGTAACGAACCAGATAGATTATTATTGTATTTACATTGTTTAGAACCAACAGCTATATCCTTACCTACAATTCCAAGCAACCGCGTCCACAGTTTAGAATTAGTAAAAGAACAGCTTATCAAAATATTACCTCAATTACAAACAAAAGAACTTTGGGAAGCTTTGACATGGGAACAAGCAACCTTAGTATTAACAAATCGGGAATTAATCCATTGGATATATAACTTACAAAATCAAAATATAGAAGAGACTTTACAAATCGGAACTTTTCAGCAACATTTATCAGATATATTTAAATTAATTACTCAGCCAGCAATTAATGTCGGACGTTGGTTGTGGGATGAATTGGATGCATTGGCTGAAGAATCTTGGAATTTATTACCGAATATTGCACCACAACCGGTAATGAGAAGTCCTGTAGAAGAATTTACAGTCATTAGCTCGCAACTGCAACAACGAGGTTTAGAAATTCCTCTTATAGCAAGAGGTGCTTATCAAAATTTATCCTTAGCTGGTGTTCCCTTAAGATTGTATGCTGTAACTTGGCATTTACTATCAGAATCAGAACCAAATTCGTGGACTTTATTATTAATATTGGGAACTCCAGCATTAGAAAGTTTACCGCATAATTTAAAATTAAGAGTTAGCGATCAAACTGGAATTTTAGTGGAACAAAAAGTGAATCCGGTTTCGGGGGGGAATAGTTATTTATTTACGAGAGTTGTGGGAAATTTTGATGAGAAGTTTTTGGTAAGTGTTAGTTTGGGGGATAGTGTTGAGATCACATTGCCAACCTTTGCTTTTGATATGAGTCGATAAGCTGCTAGACATTTAACTTATATATTCGTGATAGGCATTGGTAATGGGAGCATCCTTAAAAGCCCACAGGCACCCATCCTGGGGCTAATATAGGAATCCTAATTGAAAATTGAAACTCCTTATTGGTACACCTTAATCTTCTAGAACCCTTTTGCCTCTAGAGCCTACCTGCGTAGGGTGTGTTTTCAAACTATATTTAACTGACAACATCAAATGCGATCGCCATTGCTGCAAGTTTGTTGGTATCAATTCCGCGTACTCCTGCTGGTAGGTTTATTCCTTCTACATTTAACCCACCACGGGTAGCTGTATCTAAGTCATTGAGTAATTTATCTGTTAAATCTAAAAATTCATCTTCATTAGCAGCAATTGCTCCACGTTTGGTACCTCCTCTTTTTGCAATTCCCTTAAGCACTTTCAGAGAATTTCGCAGTGGGTTTGTACTGACAATAATTAATGCTTCTGTCATTCCCAATGGTTTTCCCACTGTTAATTTAAATCCATCACTGGGGACGGGAATGGTTCGCTTTTCTCCTGCTGCTAATAATGCAGCACCCTCGGAAACAGTCCAGTTATTAGGGAATATCACCGCCATTTCACCTGCTGCATCAATGACTAATATACTAACGTAAAGTGGTATGGATTCTTGATTTTCAAGTTCAAAGTTAACTTGAGTGCCGATGGATAATTTAGGAATACCGTTTTCTGTAATTATTGGTTTTTTCTGTGGCTTTTGGTTTGTACCTTGTTGTTTCTGAAAACCCCTAACTGGAAAGGTTTCGCTGATAATTTTTTGGCTACCAGCTATATTCATGGAAGCGGTAACTTTTATTTTTGAAGTGTTAGTATTACCCAGCATTTGTTTAACAACTCGCGCTGCTAAAAGGGATTTAAATTTCGATGTTAAACGTTCTATTGCTTTTGTAATTGTTTCTCCTGAATTTCCAAAGGATTTTGGAATTATTTCATCTAATGTTGGTAAAAATAAACCAAAACTACCCACGGGTGGAAGATTTGCAATCTGACGTTTTTGTAATTCCCCATATCTTGCTTCAGTCATCACACCAAAGATATATTGCACTTCCTTTTGCCCCAGAGGTACAGCAGATACCCGCTTCATTGCTTGAAAAGCTTGTTTTGCGGCTCTGAGAGTATTACCATCAAAAGTATCGTCAAGTCCGATATTTAACTGAATATTTGCCGGAATACCGCGAATTCTTTCTTGTAAAAGCGTTCCTGGTTTTAATTGTGTGGTGTTAATTAATCTACCTTTACCAACCAAACCTTGACGTGATTCTAATTTTACCAGTTCCTTGCCTCTACCATCTGCGATCGCAAAAACTGCATCTTTCTCAAATGCTTCCAGAGATTGAGAATCTACTCCACCCAGCCATAATTCTACTTGATTACCATTTACTTTGGTGATTACTGCTTCGGCATAGTTCGCTTTAAAAGGAGTAAAGTAAAGTTGGGGGTTGGATTGCTTGGTATTCGATTCCATTTCTGGAATTTGAATATGACTTAATTTTTGTGAAAATATATTAGTACTGCGACTGACATCAACTAATATTCTCTTAACAGATTTATTTTCAGCTTCTTGCCAAAGATATTGAGTAAATAGATAAGTAAAGGCACCAGCAGAAAAGTCATCGAAAGAAGCATCGAGCGCTAATTGTTCCCGTTTTGCTGATGCTATGACGACTCCTTTAGCGATATTCTCACGACGCAATCTGATAAACTCTTTACGAGGAAGATTCAATCGTTTTAACCATTGGTTCTGATATTCGATTTCTTTGGGACTAATTTGTAATATTTTGCTGCTATTACGGGAACGAACCACAAAATTACCCCGTTTAGCACCCCCAGAATGACAGCTATCCAATACAACAGTAACGTTATCTGTTTTTAATGCATACATCAGCAAAAACAGCGTATGTCCCATAATATCTTCCACTGTACCACCAGAGGAACTATTTCCAGAATCGATCGGAATTAAAGTACTGTTAAGTCCATCAGGATTATCTTTATCTGGATCTTCCACTTGTCCACCATGTCCAGAAAAGTGAAATACTACAGTATCACCAGGTTTAGCTTGGTTAATTAAATGTTGTTCAAATGCAGTTAATATACCCTGACGAGTTGCTTGAGAATCGGTGAGAGTAATTATATCCTTGGGGTTAAATCCAAAACGATGAATTAATAATTGTTTTTGTAACAACACATCGTTGACACAGCCACCCAAAGCTCCAATGTCGGCAGGGTAATCATTAATTCCCACTAACAATGCTAATTTACGTCCGGTATTTTGCGCTAATGCTTGAGAATATTTATTCCCCTGCTGGATAATATCTAGCTGACTGATACCGATTGTTGCTAATGTTGAACCAGCGAATTGGATAAAATGACGGCGTTTCATAGATTTTTTACAACGGATGTTTAGGGTTTGATTATTTATATATCTGGGAGTTTACAGGGGTATGCAGTTTTGTGGATAACAATTTTGCGAGGTTTTCGACGATGGCTAAAGCTGCGGTTGTAATCCGTTGTAGTCCTAATATTAGTTACGATAAATATATCAACTCCATAGCAAACCAACGTTATGTTAAAAGAAAAACTAAAGAAACAAATAGACAACCTCAACGACGAACAACTTCAAAAAGTTGCTGAATTTATCGCTTCTAATGAATTTCAATCCGAAGTTGAATCATCATCGTTACAGAAATCTACAGCTGAAAAACGCGCTCAAGCATTTAGGGAATGGGTTTCACAACTACCATCAAACGGTGTAAGCTTATCTGATGAAGCTTTGAGTCGGGATAGCATTTACGAAGAATGACAAGATATTTGCTTGATACTAATATTGTTCTACGGTTTTGCAATCCTTCAGATGTTCAACATAGCCTTGCAACAGATGCGGTATCTTTATTGTTAGCACGGGGAAACGAATGTTTTATAGCACCTCAAGTAATAGTAGAATTTTGGGTGGTTGCTACTCGTCCAATTAATGTAAATGGTTTGGGATGGAACGTAGAACAAACACGTAATACAATAGATCAGCTTTGTAATCATTTTTTCTTGCTCAAAGAATCCCCAGAAATTTTTCCGAACTGGTTAGATTTAGTTACATCCAACAAAGTCATGGGTAAACGTACTCATGATGCTCGTATCGTTGGAACAATGTTCGCAAATGGGATTACACATATTTTGACTCTTAATCCCAAGGATTTTACATTCACCTCAAGTATTACAATTGTCCATCCCCAGGAATTAATCCCACAGAAAGACAATTAAAAAGACAAACCGATACAAATAAATTTTACAGTAATCCTAGGTTGGGTTGAGCGGAAGGAAACCCAACACTTTTTAGATCCTCCTAAATTCCCCGCTAAGTTGGGAAAATTGACTATTTTTACATAAAACTTCCTATCGAAACCATAAAAATACTGATAAATTATCTGGGGTAGTACAAAAAATATTGCATACCCTCCACTTACCCAGATATATAAAAAATTGTTAGTAAATTTAACTATAAAATTAAATCATGCGCTACAGTCTCAACTTGCTTGCTGCAACCGTGTTTTTAGTTTCCTCACCCGTGGAAGCTTTAGTCACAGACAACTCATCCGTTACCAATTCATCCGTTGTCGATGTTGAAGAGAAGATAGCGCAGGTAGAAGGGAAGAAGGAGCGTAGTGATGAAGCGTTGCGGTTGAATAAATTAGGTTTCCAGCAGTTGAATAAAGGTGAATACCGAGAAGCGTTAAATAATTTTCAGCAAGCTTTAGTTATTGTTAGAGAAATTGGAGAGCGTAAAGGTGAAGGTGCTATTCTCAACAATATTGGCAGAGTTTACGAAAGTTTGGGAGAATACACCAGAGCATTAGATTACTACCAACAAGCTTTAGC
>DESS01000096.1:21036-24620 GCA_002361335.1 Richelia sp. UBA3308 | reverse complement strand
TGCCCCATGCCCAATACCCAATTCTAAATTCTAAATTCCCCAAATATAATGAATCAGCAAAATAAAGAAGATCAAAAATTTCTTAAATTTCGAGATTGGCTGTCAAACAACTTGGAGATTGATACAAATCGTAAAGAACAGATTTATTTAAGTATATGTAATTCTCTGAATTTGAGGGACGTTAGTTATTGGATTGAAGTGTTTTTTGCGGCAGGTATTGCCACTGTGGGGCTTGTACTTAATAGCCCTGCGGTGATTATTGGAGCCATGTTAATTTCTCCTTTGATGGGGAGTATTTTGGGTAACGGTTTAGCATTGGCTGCGGGTGATGTGATTTTAGCGGCACGGGCAACTCTCAAACTCGGGCTTTCCTGTTTGGTTGCGATTTTCTTTGCGGTACTACTGGTGTCATTATTACCTTTCAAAGAAATGACACCGGAAATTTTGGCGCGTACTAAACCCAACATTCTTGATTTAGTAGTAGCATTATTTTCGGGTGCTGTAGGCTCAGTGGCAATTTGTAAAAAGCCAATAGGGGTAGCAACTTCAATTCCTGGCGTTGCGATCGCAGTTGCTTTGATGCCGCCTTTATGTGTTGTGGGTTACGGGTTTGGTATCGCACTCAGCGTCAATACGATTAATGGATTGGGGGTTGCCAGAGGTGGTGGATTGTTATTTTTTACCAACTTGGTAGCAATTACTTTTACCGCAATGGTTGTTTTTTTGGCTTTACATATTGATAGCGTTAGAACAAAAGATGCAATCCGAGCATGGCGAAAAGAACATGAAGAAAGCATTTGGGTAAGAAAAATTTTAGACTTTTTTCCAGACTCAAAACGCTTAAAAAAAATTGGTAATCTTCGCGGTAGATTTTTCTTAATTATAATTACGATTGTGACTATTTTATTCCCACTTAGTCAATCATTTACTCAACTCAGACGGGAAATTACTCTTAAACGACAGGAAAATAAAATTAATTCAGCAGTAAGAGAAATTTGGCTGAAACAATTTGCTAGTTTTAATGACGGTGAACCACGTTCTTTTATTAGTCAAGTTTCAACTCGACAACGCAATCAACAATTGATAATTGATCTGCATATTTTTACTAGCGAATTGTATACACCTGGAGAACAAAATAATTTTGTTCAACTGCTAGCTAATCGTTTAAACAAACCGGAACAATTATTATCATTAAAATTAATTGAAATTCCTACAGCAACAAGCGAAATTTTTAGCGCAATACCGGAAGAAGAACCATCAGAACCAATATTTACTATCGGCGAATTACAAGCAAATTTTCTGCAACAAGCCAAATCAGCTTTACTTAATTTACAGTTTCCACCACCTGCAAAAATAATTAATTACGAGTTAATTACCAGCCCAGGGAAACCCATGGCTATTCGCATCATATATTTAAGCGATCGCCAAATGGATAAAGATGCTCAAATATTGATTGCCAATGATATTAGACAAAGACTGAATTACCCCTCGGCGAAAATCATCATGAGTAGAATTGATGCTCGCAGTAGGAGTATTAACTTTGAAGAAAAATCAACAGTTCTTACACCCGAAAGTCGGAAAATTTTAGATCGTATTGCCTCGATGTTGCGGCAACAACCTACCCTGCGTCTACAAATAATAGCCAATCAAAAACAACAAGAAATTGAAAATACTAGTACAACCCGTGTAAAAGCAATTAAAAAGTACCTTGAATCGAAATGGAAAATTGATACAAAACGGATAACCCAGAAACTAGGAAAAGAATCTCCATCGGATGCCGTACTCAAATTTATTTAACCAAACTAATTGAGGGAGGCAGTGAAGGAGGGAGTGAGGGAGAGATCGATCGCAAATCCGGTGCAGAAAAGTTTGGCGGTAAGAATATTTACCCCCCCCCAAGTTTCCGAAAAATAAAAAATGTATTGGTAACGATTGATAATTGGTCAGTATTAATTAATAATTGATCGTTGATAATTAATACCTTGCCATGATCAAACCGACCTTTTTCAGATTTTTTCGTCATCTAAATTTTAAAAATCTTAAACAAACCTTTACAAATGTAGGTGAACGGCGACTCTTAGGGTTATCCTCGGAAATCGCTTATAACGCCATACTATCTTTATTTCCGGCAATTCTGGCTATTTTGACAGCGATTGGCTTGTTAGAAGAAGGTTTGCAAAATATCTTTAAGGAACTAGCACTACAACTAAGTAAAGTTGCTCCTAAAGAAGCTTTAGATTTAATTACTGAATTTGCGAGAAATGAAATTGCTAATTCCAAAAATGGCGGATTATTCTCATTAAGTTTTTTCGCTGCAATTTGGACTGCTTCCGGTGCAATTGGTACCGCAATGACAGCTTTAGACCAAATTCAACAAACATCTGCCTTGGAAATACGCCCATTTTGGAAGGCTAAACTAGTATCTGTATTGTTAACACTTGGTACTATTATCCTTTTACTAATAGCTTGTATTTTAATATTCATTAGTGGAGAAGTTTTACAATTTATAGTAGATAATTCTGCTGGTTACTTAAATTTTCTATCAGACTTATGGAACTTAATGCGTTATCCTGTAGCATTAGGAATTGTAGCTTCTGCTTTCGGTTTTATTTATCGTTTTGGTCCGAGTAATTGGAAGAAAGGAACGCCAATTATGCCGGGAGCTTTTGTAGCCGCAATTTGTTGGGCATTAGTGTCAAATTTATTCAGAATTTATGTAGAGAATTTTGGTAATTATAATAAAGCATATGGTGCAATTGGTACTGTGATTGTACTAATGTTATGGCTTTATATGACTGCTGCAGTTGTACTTATAGGTAATCAATTAAATGTTACCGTCGGGGAAAGTATGTACCCAAATTCTGAAAAGAAAATTCAATAGTGTTTTCAGCTACATATTAACTGCAAGGTAGTAGAAGATTCCACTATAACAGTAAGAGAAACAGCGATTTCATCATATAAAAATTGTAACAACCATGTCTTTGCCACCCTCTCAATTTTATTCAATCAATCCTGATGTGAAAGCACCAACTTTAAAGCGTTTACGAACTCTTAGCCGTATATTAGATAAAGCTATTACTATTCCTGGCACTGGAGTCGGTGTAGGTTTAGATCCAATACTAGGATTACTTCCCGGAGGCGGTGATTTTATTGGTATTATGCTTTCAAGTTATATCGTTTTGGAAGCCGCACGATTGGGTGCATCTAAAAGAACTTTAGGCAGAATGACTTTAAATATTATTATTGATGCCTTGGTTGGCGTAATACCCATTTTAGGAGACTTCTTTGATTTTGCCTGGCAAGCTAACGACCACAATATCAAATTATTAGAAGAACACTTGAAATTTCCCAGTCAAAAGAAAAAAGCAGGTATTGGGTTTGTTATTCTAATTTTCGCTGTCTTATTATTAGTTGCGATTGCTTTAGTCGCATTTACAGTAAGTATTTCATTTTCCATTTGGGATATTATTTGGAAGATGATTACAGGCTAAAGGATTTTGGATTTTAGATTTTAGATTTTAGATTGAAGGTTAGGAGTTATGAGGAACGGAGTTATAACAATTATCAATGCCCCATGCCCCATG
>DESS01000096.1:15058-20990 GCA_002361335.1 Richelia sp. UBA3308 | reverse complement strand
ATTCTTAATTCTTAATTCCCCATCCCCAATACCGAATGTCTAATAAAATGTAATGAAAAACTGGTGGCAATATACTTTTCCTCAAGGACAAAAAAAAGTAATAATTACTGATAGTCAAGGTTATCCCGTAGAAATTGCCTATGGCGAAAAAGGTACGGGTAAACCTTTATTTTTACTGCACGGTATTGGTAGCTGGAGCTATAATTGGCGTTATCTGATCGAACCATTATCTCAATATTGTCGAGTAATTTGTTTTGATGCTAAAGGTTTTGGATTTTCTGAAAAGCCTTTATATCGTCAAGAAACTACTGGTCATCAAGTAATTGAATTACAACGGATTATTACAGCATTATGTGATGAACCTGTAGCAATTTTAGCAGAATCTCTGGGAGCTTTAATTGCCCTTGCCTTTGCACAAGAATATCCTCAATTGGTTTCTCGATTAGCAATCATTAATGTTCCAGTATTCACTAAAAGACTTCCTCATTGGGGTATGTCTGTGCTGGCTCAAACACCTCTAGAATTAATCGAAGTAATTGACAAATTACGTTTAAGCTACCTTTTCGCACCATTGATCCGAGAAATCATGGCAAACGAAAGGCGTAGTGTACTATTTGACCCTTCCATTTTGACTGAAGAAGATATATTCTGGATAACCTACCCCTATATTCAGTTTCGGGGTACTTTTTTTAAAGTTGCTCAAGAATTACAAATTGCTGCACGAGAAATTGAAAATTGTCGAAACAATATACCAAATTGGTTGAGTAAGATTCAGAACAATTTAGTTAATATTGATTGCCCTACATTAATTATGTGGGGCGAACAAGATACTTGGTTCCCTGTTGAACATGGAAAAAAATTACACCAAAAACTTCTAAATTCTCAATTTCAAATTCTTACTAATTGCCATCATGATGCTTCTAGTGGTGCAGCCCATCGCATCGGCTGCAACACTATTGAATTTTTAAGAAATACAAACTTTTTCTGAATTGTAAACTATACCCATAAAATAAGAGTGGGAGGATGCATATCAAGCGCATTCACTCCCACTCTTACGTTTGCCGCTGAAGCGTTTCGGAATACATACAAACATTGCCTTGATTTTGGGGGCTGTTTTTGGGTCAACGCAACATTTGTACGCGGTTGGTATTCCTAATGCAGCAAACGAAACTTAATTTTTTTTATTCTTTGGTGTTGACAACTTTCTTATATCTGTGTTAGTATTTATATCCAACTTCGTCAAACCAATTGATTAAACCAATTCATCAAAAACATCTATTATCATCCAAAACATCTGATTATAAAGACACCCCATTATAAAAACATAAGTTAGTGGCAGGAAGTGTATCACGTTATTCTAATTAAAGTGATACACCCCGATAACAACACCCTTGAAGTCGTTTATCTTGATTAAAGATAACTGAGTAAATTGTAAGTTGGTTGCCATTTTGGCAGGTTTTCTAATTTGTTTTGAAAAACAAGCTAGAAAACAGTTAATTGCTGCGATTTTCAACAGTTTTGAGTTGAAAATCATGCACGCCGCACAACAAAAATTGCTATCACTCATGTAGAGACGTTACAGTGTAACGTCTCTTTACATTTTGATGTTATGCAATTGATTTATATCATGTCGGGTTAAACTAGCCCAAGCTGTGAGGGTTGAGTAATGAGTAATGAGTAATGAGTAAAAGGTTATATAGTAAGTAATTAGCCGGACTTGATATTACTTTCAATTTCATCTTCTGATCGGTACATTAGTACTGAGCGGGATGCCCTTGCCACAAGATTTTAAAAATTTGGAAAAGTGCTGTATGAATACAAAAAACACGCATATCGATAGTGAAATCTCGAAAGCGTGGAATATAATCGCTTTTATTTTTAACTTTTAATGTCTAATTGCAAGCCAACCAAAGTTGTAAAACTACAAGTTTAATTTTAGTAATTACTACTTACGTAACATAGAAGACAAAGAAGTCTGCTTGCGAATATCTAATATATCAGCTAAAGAATCTTGATTTTTTTGATTCGGCTTAAAACTTTGCTCTGGAGGTAAAACAGTTACAACAGGTTTGGGTTTCGCTTTTTGTGGAGGCATAGCCATGATCGCATTTTTACGTGGCTTAGATGCATAAACAGGGGTTCTTTTTGGTAGACGTGCTTCTATTGCTTGGTAACTTCGCTGTGCTAAACGTATTTGCTCCCGATTAATAATACGTTTCTTTACTTTGTGTTTTTGCTGGGGACGGTTAATTAATCTTAAAATTATTAAGCATCCACTAGCGCAACTAAGAGCTATGGCAGCTACCATCCATAAAGGTATGGGATTTTGATTACTTTCGGGGTTTTGAGTGGGAGACTTTGGCGGTATTACCTCAGCCTGTAGCGTTTCTGAATCTTTATCTTTTATGTTTTCGCCAACATAACCTAAGCTGTATATTGATAGGGCACCGCCTCCCAAAAACATTAATAACAAACCACCCAAAAATAACCAGGGATAACGCATAAATAAATGTAGCGTTACATTTTTAAAGTTATTTATTTTGGTTGTCGATTTAGTGTCTTCTGGAATTGGTGCCGCCTCTTTGACTTTAGACGACTCCTGCTGTACACTCTGAGTGTTTTCCATGACTTTTTTCAGATTTGTACTTCTCAAGATATAGATTGTACTGGAGTAGAGAGGTTTCACGTATCCGTAATCAATTTTGGGATTTAAGTAGTCTTTTTAGGTAACTGATGACTACTAAATCCCCCAATCATCAGTAATTTTTAAGTGCTTAACAGGACTTTATTATTTTCTGAAGTGGAATTTCTTTCCAGAGCCAATTGAACCAGTCGATCAACTAATTCCGGAAAAGAAACACCACTGTTTGCCCAAAGTTGGGGATACATACTCGTTGCCGTAAAACCCGGTAGAGTATTGATTTCATTAATCAGTACTTCTCCGGTTGCTTCAACATAGAAAAAGTCTACTCTTGCTAAACCGGCGCAGTCAAGAGCAGTAAATGCCTGAATTGCTCGCTCTTGAATTTGTTTAATTACGGCATCGGGGATTGGTGCGGGGATGTGTAAATCTGCTTTACCACTCGTATATTTAGTTTCATAATCGTAGAAATCACTTTCGTAAGTAATTTCACCAACAGTAGAAGCTTTGGGGTTATCATTCCCTAAAACGGCGCATTCAACTTCTCTTGCAACAACTCCAGTTTCTACAATAATTCTACGGTCATAACTTGCTGCATTATCCAAAGCGGTTTCTAATTCGGAGCGCGATCGCACTTTGGCAATACCGACGGATGAGCCTAGGTTGGCGGGTTTAACGAAACAAGGATAACCCAAAGTTTGTTCAATTTCGTCACAGAGTTTGGGGAAAATACAAGGATTTGACCAAATTTGCTGGCGAGTTAAGGACATATACTTAACTTGTGGCAATCCGGCTTGGGCAAATATGGATTTCATACCGATTTTATCCATACCGGCAGCGGAGCCTAATACCCCAGAACCAACAAAAGGAATTTGCATTAAGGTTAGTAATCCTTGGATTGTACCATCTTCCCCATTTGGTCCGTGAAGGATGGGGAACCATACATCTATGGTTTCTGCTTCTGCTGGGAATTGCCAAAGTTGGGGTTGAGAATTTTCACAAGATAGGGCTTCTCCCGATGATAAAACTTGTTGTGCGATTTCGGGACCTTGCCAAGAACCATCTTTTTGTATATAAAAGAGCAATAATTCGTATTTTTTGGCGTTTTCTTCTGTGGTTAATGCCCCTGCGATCGCTTTGGCTGAAACTATAGAAACATCATGTTCACCAGAGCAACCGCCAAAAAGTAAACCTACCCGCAATTTTGTCATCTTCAATACTTAGATATCATAACTAATTGCAGTTAGGGTATCATAAGGTAGCTTATATGCTGAATACTTTTGATTACTTAAACATCAAAAACCTAGCCATTATGACCAGGTTTTTGAAGGTTTAATATAAGAAGCGGGGCTATAGTTCCCCAGGTTAGATATAATTTGTAAGCTATAATTTGCTCATCTGATATAGGATACTGTTAGTGAGGTGTCGATTCCGGAAGGTTTGAATTTTTTTTTGAGAAATTTTTTGAGAAATTTTTTTTTCAATAGAATATAGGGATTTTCGCGCTTTGTGGAATACACTGAAAATTGGTAGAATTTGGACGGGCAGGGATGCCCGTACCACAAGAATGTATTTAGCGGGTATTCTTGGTTTGTTTTGCCTTCAGCTTTGCTGCGGCGATCGCAGTCTTTTAGGTGTTATATCAATTTTGTATCAGACTGCGCTTAATCGCTCTCACTCTAGCTATGGTGGAGCTACCACTACAAAGCCAATTAAGAATTTAGAATTAAGAATTTAGAATTAAGAATTTAGAATTTAGAATTATTTTCACCCAACCAAGCAGTAATGTTAATGAGATGAGGTTGAAGTTTTGCGATCGCACTGGGAAATCCTTCTGCTTTTTTGGCGTATTTCAATGCTCGGTTTAATGCTTCACCGATTTCATTTTTATCTGGCTGTGGTTTATTTATTTCTTCTTGAGCATCTTCAAAAGCATTATCAATTTTACGACGATCTGAAGTTTCTAATTTCTCTATTATTTCACGTAAAGCATTGAATTCTGCTTGGATATCGACGGTTTCTGGTGCGGGTAAGTTAACTTGTTGATAATTAATGTTGGCTGTGTCGTCATCTCCTGTTTGAATTGCACTACCACTAGCATTACCCCCAATGGAAACTGAACGATTTTGTGTACCTTGGTTATGGTTATTTAAATCATTATTATTATCAGATTTTACAGGGTTGATTGGCTGTTGGGTTTGAAAACGCGATCGCCGAATTTTAATTTCTGGGGTTGCATGTTCGGGAATTCCCTGTAAATCAATGGCAGCACAACCCATATCAAAACTATCTTGATAATTTCTGTTGCTATATAAACCTGTATAAAATCCGATGCTAAATTTAATGGCTGCTTTATCGCCAATTGCTTTATTCATTCCCACTACGCAATCAATGTGTTGGTGAATTGCAATGGCTTGTGTTTCGCTATAACAGGCGTTGAGTACAACACATTCGATTTGTTGTTGAAATAAATCAAATAATTTTGCTAGGGCTTGGGTACTTACAAGTTGTTGGTATCCGGATTTATCTTCAAAGGCTAATCCATCAGTATCTGTACCATGTCCGGAAAAGTGAACAATTGTAGGTTGATGGTGAGATAGGAAGCGGGTTAAATCGTCAACTTCTACGGCGGATTCGGTGATGATTTCAAATTCGTTTCGATGGGGAGATAGTTGGTGTGTTTCTTTGATTTCTCGTACTTCTTCCTCTAAGCGGAGATTATTTGTGTTTTTGGGGTTAGCGGAGAGGATGAGGATTTTTTTCATGGTGGTATTTGTAATAGTGATATGTTGCAGGAAATTAAGAAGAATATTTTCGCAGTATCATACATATAGTTAGGAGTTGTTAAACCCAAAAATGCAACAAATTAGTACCAACGAATTACCTGAAAATCTCCAGAAACTATTAACAGAAGTACAACGTACTAAAACACCCTTAACTGTTACCCATGAGGGCAAACCATTAGTAATTATATCTGCTGCGACAACTCAACCCAAACGTGCAGCTTTTGGAGCAATGAAAGCAAGCGGGGAAATTTTAGGGGATTTAATAACTCCAGCAGTTCCCCTTAGCACCTGGGAAGTGCTTCAGTGTCTTGTAATAATTGCGTAAGTATTGATAAAATTACATGCAATCATTTAACCACTGAATTTAGTATTACTAATCTTTTTAGAATGAAATAATAATTTATTCATCGCGCCTATAATACCCCTGACATCTGGCTCCAAATTAGGATTCTGAACAAGATGTATAAACAAGTTTCGTAGCCAATTTTTAGCTTCTTCACTTAAA
>DESS01000096.1:0-14965 GCA_002361335.1 Richelia sp. UBA3308 | reverse complement strand
AATTGCTGCAAATATTTCCTCCATAGATGGTTGTGGATGAGGAATAAAAATTTCTTTAACAGCACTCTCTAAGTTGTTAATTTTACCTTCTGGAACCATTTCTGAAAATTGTCCCCTAATTTGCTCTACAATATTTTGTAGTTGAGGAATAAGATTGTTAGGATCTAAGTAAAAACTTCGGATACTTGCAAAAAATTGGTTAATAAAATCACGATTAGCTATTAATTTAACCCAGAATTTTCCCAATTCTTCTTTTGCATTTTCTGGTATTTTCCGTATTTCATCTGGAAAAATTTCTAAGGATATAAATTCGAGCAGAAAATATTGATAAACTTTTAGGTCTTCCTCTGTAAGTTCTATATCTATTATTACTGGTGGTAAAATTATAGGGCTTATAAAGAAATCCTGATCATTTTGCACTGTTATAGTGAAAGTATTCTCATTATCACTATATTTAAGACTGCTCTCGTTTCTTGTATTCAACCAATCTTCAAGTTTTCTCTCAAGTTCTGTTCTGTTTTCTACTCCCATAAACATTAGTTTTATCTCCTTAAATTTTAGGAATTAGCTTAAATTTGTATAGGTTTTTGAGAAAGATATAGTCCTTTATCTGTTCCTATTAAAAGATGACCATCTCTTGTAATATTGATACTATATATCTCATTTATTTCATGTGTTAAATTTACTCCTGACCACTGTTTTTGCTCAGGGCTGTAGATAAAAATTTCTTTCCGAGTCGAAGCCAAAATAAAGCCGTTAGCTAAAGGAATCAAATTTCTGACATTTTCTGTTGAAACGAAAAATTTTTCAGGATTTTTTTCATTTTTAATGCGAGTAATTTCACCATCTTTATGTCCTACCCAAATAAAACTATTATTTTTATCAATGGTTATAGAATATAAATATTTACTCGATAAAAAACATCTTGAAATTTTTTCTTTCTTCAAGTTCCAGCGAACAAGCCCGTTATTTGTTGCTATCCATAAAAGATTTCTTTTCATATCAAATATTGTTTGATATAGGTGTATTTGTGAATTCTTTCCTGAGCTTTGACAAGCGGAGTTAATTTCTTTAACAATTTCACACCCCTGTGAGTTTAACAAGCAAACTCCATTCAAGGTTGCTACCCATAGATTATCTTGGCTATCTTTCACTAGACTCATAATCTGCTTACTACGGGTGTACTCAAGCTCATCATCAAACTGCCAACGGTTACCTTTAAAACTACCATGTAATAGATATGAATTATCCTTTTTTTTGTACACTCCTAACCAAATATCTTTCTTCCGAGCAAAAATCGCAGTGATGTTCGCATCCAAATAAGTTTTTATAGCATCAGATTTCAAGTCATAAGCTATTAATAATCCCTCTTCTGTAGATTTGCGATGAGACATCCATATTTTATTATCATCAGTAACAAATATGTTTGTAATACTCCAATCTTTAGTCTTATCAACTAGGCTGACATCGGCAATTTTATTTTTCAGTCTTTCAAAAGTGGCTCTATATCTATCTTGGCTATTTTTCTCCTCTGCTTGTTGCCATTGCTTGACAATAAATGGAGTTAGAATTGCGATCAAAATTGAACCAGATATGAGTCCCAATCTGATGAAGTTACGTCGCTTTTGTTCCTTATCGCGCAGTTTCACACTAGCTTGAATAAATTCTTTCTCCCCGTCACTCAATTCATCTCGCCGTAACTTCAGCTTTTCTTCTGCTTCTGCTAACACTTTACCCCGCAACAACAGCTCTTTATCCTGCTGCATTTTGTGCCATCGTTTCATATCCAACCGCAGCCTTTCTTGCCAAGCGCGAAAACTACGATTTTCATTCATCCATCGCCGCAATTCATCCCAATTGCTAATCAGCGCTTCATGAACAACTTCTACTGTTTCTTGGTTAGCAGCATTTTGATTGGTAACGACTAATCGGTTATCCGCCAAATGTTTCACCAAATCCCAACTTGTTTCACCCAATTCGGCTTTCGTCGCCAATCTTCGCGTATCTAGTGTACCTTCACCAGGTTGTACTAATTGAATAAAAATCCGTCGTACTCGTTCTTTTTCTATAGCGCTATAGTTTCCATAATTCCAATCTGCATGACGAGCTAAAGCACCTTGTACTTTACCTATTGCTTGATAAGCAGCATGAGTTAACAGTTTACCCTGACGCTGCTTCCACAACTGAGTTAATGCAAATTCTAATAAAGGTAAATTTCCCGGCTCATCTTCTACATCATCCAAGATACGCTCTACTAATCCCGATTCAAAAGTCACTTGCAATTTTTCAGCAGGTTTAGAAATCACCGATGTTAGTTCATCATGATTCATCGAACTAAGCTTGATATCATTTTTCAATACATCTCCAAAAGGGCGGTATAGGAGAGCATTTGCCAAAAAATCTGCTCGCATTGTTGCCACTAACACGCGATCGCATTGTGACTGAGTAGAGGAAGATGGAAAAGTGGCTAATAAAATATCTAGAAAACTATGACGAATTTTATGATCGGCGCACAAAGTGTAAATTTCTTCAAATTGATCGGCAATTAACAATACCTTATGGGTAGAATTATTTTGGTGAATTTGAGCAAATACATCAGCCAGAGGAATTTCACCATTACCAAGAGATTTTGCTAATTTACGAGCTTGAATTATTTTATCTGTATCATCCAAATTTTTTGTGTAAAGCGGAACCAACGCCAAAGCCAGAGCATGAAAAGGATCTGAACCCGGACGAAAATGAGTAAATAACCAATTACCTTGATTTTGCAGTTTTGGTACTAAACCCGCCAACACAACAGAAGATTTACCACTTCCCGACGCACCCAATAAAGGTATAAAATTACGGGTTTGAGTCGCTTTAAATAATTCTTCTATAAATACTTCACGTCCAAAGAAAAACTCCGCATCATCGGGACCAAAATGAAATAAACCACGATAAGGGCAAGGGAGATTATCATCAGCAGCATCAGTAGATTCAACAGGTACTACTGTTGTCTGTTCGCGGTAATAGTAATTTGTAATGGTGATAGTAGCAGTATTGCGATTACCAGGAATAATTACGCTTTTTGTGACATCCCTACCAATATCAACGCTGCGATTTTCTTCCGTCATCCTCACCTCACTTTACCGATTTTGCACAGCTTGGACTGATTTAATAGCCTGCATTTATATATAGGTGTTAGTGAAATCAACATATGCAGCCAAAGGAGTAAGCTTTGGTATTGTTGCTTAGAGCAGTTTTAACTCAACTTACTGACTACCACCCAAAATTACCTACAATAATATATTAGATAATCCTTGAGCATCGATTTGTTGTAATTCTCCTAATTTTTTAATTAGCAGGTTCTTGTCATATTCAGCGTCTTCAGGATTATCCCAAATTTTTAGCAAAACTGGTTCGGAAAGCTTTGTCGCAGCTAGGGTAAGGTTATAATCTTCATTTTGCCCAGATAAAGAATCAATAAAATTTTCAACTAATACCACTTGTTCAGGAACTAGCTGACGTATTTTTTCGATTAATCTTTGTTCTGGTATTTTATCAGCTTCCATTGTTTATATTCCTATCGAGAACTGACAGCACTTTGATTTTATTTTGATTACAGTACTATATTTTTAAAACTCTTGTGGTACGGGCATCCCTGCCCGTACAAATCTACCTGATAAAGATAAAATATGCTGTATTTGTTACCCGAAATTTTGTAGAGACGCGATATATCGCGTCTCTACATTATTAAACACCAACCATTTCCCGTACTCCCACCACTTCCCCTGTCAAACTAAAGGGACGCACTACGGTAATTTTCACTTTCACAATCTTCCCTTTCAACTCCTTAATATCCCCCGCAAAGAAAGTCAGACGATTCCCCCTTGTACGCCCCATAACTTGATTCTTATCCTTGGGATTCTCATCTTCCACCAACACCTCTTCAATTCTTCCCATATAACGTTGCGATCGCTCTGCTGCTTTTGTACCCACAAGATGATTCAACCGCTGTAATCGATCGCTTTTAACTTCTTCACTCAATTGTTCTTCCCACACAGCCGCTGGTGTATTGGGGCGCGGTGAATAGGCAGCCGTATTACACAAATCAAAACCAATATCATCTACTAACTTCAAAGTATTTTCAAACTGTGATTCCGTCTCCCCAGGAAAACCCACAATTGCATCAGCACTCAGCGACGCATCTGGCATATACTCGCGAATTTTATCAATCATTCGACGATATTTCTCATGAGTATAACCCCTTGCCATCTGCTTCAAAACTTCATTATCTCCCGATTGAAAAGGTATATGAAAATGCTCGCAAACCTTCGGTAATTCCGCACAAGCTTTAATTAATCTTTCCGTGAAATAACGGGGATGAGATGTGGCAAATCTCAATCTTTCAATACCCGGCACATCGTGAACATAATACAATAAATCAGTCAAAGTATTTTGACGACGACCTTCGGGAGTAATTCCCGGTAAATCTCGTCCATAGGCATCAATATTTTGACCGAGTAAAGTAACTTCCTTATAACCCTGTCTTGCCAACTCTTCCATTTCAGCACGAATTGCTGACGGCGTGCGCGACTGTTCCACACCACGGACGCTAGGAACAATACAATAAGTACAACGCTCATTACAACCGTAAATTACATTCACCCAAGCCGTCACCTTACTATCCCGACGCGGCTTAGTAATATCCTCCATAATATGCACGGGTTCAGTAGCCACAACTTGAGAACCACCGTACACCTCATGTAATAAATCTTTTAAACGGTTAGCATGTTGAGGCCCCATCACCAAATCCAATTCCGGAACCCGTCGTAGTAAAGTTTCTCCTTCCTGTTGCGCCACACAACCCGCTATTACCAAAGTTAAATCAGGATTTTCACGCTTTCGTTTTGCTTGTCTACCCAAATAAGAATAAACCTTTTGTTCAGCATTATCTCGGATAGAACAAGTATTGCAAATAACTATATCCGCATCATTTTGATTTTCCGACCACTCAAAACCCATGTCTTCTAAAATACCAGCCATGCGTTCCGAATCGGCCTTATTCATTTGGCAACCGAAAGTAATAATATGGTATTGGCGTTTGGTGGTCATTAGTAGTTTTTCGTTGGGGAATGTAGGATTTACAGATTTCATTATCAATTTTAATAAAGAATAAATAAAATTACCTATTATAAAGTAAACATAGCCATTTGATTATATTAGCTATTATCTAGAGAATTTCCTTTCCTCTTAAAGAGTGTTTATAAAATAATTCTAAAGTCGGGTGTGTTACGTTACGGCTTTTTAGGATTCCATAGGAAAAATAACAGCCTGCTTATTTGCCGTAAGGCACCAATAACCCTTGGTGCGTGCTTATGTATTAAGATTATATGTTTTGACAGATGTTCCAAAGTGCATCTAACACACCCTTGTATATTGAGAGTGGTGATGGTTTATGGTGCGTGACGGTAATTTCAAATCCCAAGCGCTATAGGTGGTAAATTATCGTAACCGTCGCACACCCTACAATCATTTGATTTTTTATGTATAAACTTTAACCTCCGCCGCTACTAGTGAATTTAATTCTAAATTCTAAATTCGGGCATTCTAAATTCGGGCATTCTAAATTCCTTTAAAGATGATTGGGTACAAAAGTTAATTGATAAGCTTAAAATTAATAAATCAAAAGCAACTACCGCGCTCAATAAAAGGGTAAATATGGCTTTTAGTAATTTTAAAACCATCGGCGAAGCTCTCAAAGAATATCAGGTAACTTATAATGAAGCGAATTTTATGGGTGAAGCTGAATTTCTAGTTTCTGATTACTTTCGAGAAGATTTAGAAATTGTCATGCGTGAAGGAGTTGTCAATAACTCAGAATTTGCTATTTGTGAAAATCTCATATATCCCGTCTTAAAAGAAGTTTGGAAACGTTACAGTAGTAAGTTTACTTTGTGGAGTCATCAATCATTAAATTATAACGATAAACTTTCTGGTTATCCCGAATATATTTTAGCAAAACGTTCGACCTTAGGAAAAGTTGTTTTTGATCGGCCATACTTTATTTTAGTTGAAGCCAAACAAGACGATTTTGAAGGTGGATGGGCACAATGTTTAGCAGAAATGATTGCAGCACAAAGATTAAATGCAGAACTGACAATTATTATATTTGGTATAAGTTCTAATGGTTATACGTGGCAATTTGGAAAATTAGAAGCAGATAATTTTGTTCGCAATATTACACCTTACACTATTTACGAATTAGATAAACTATTTTCTGCTGTAAATTTCATATTTAAACAATGCGAAGAACAACTAAATAATCTAGTTACTGCATAGAGACGTTGAATTGCAACGTCTCCCAAATTGCCTCCAAAATGTAGGCATTAAATAAAACCTTCTTGTTCTAATAGAGCCAAAGCATTTTCTGCAGCAGCTTTTTCGGCTTCCTTTTTATTTCTGCCTTTACCTTCTCCATATTTTTGGTTTTCAACATATACTTCAGAAAGGAATTCTGGAGCGTGAGATACACCTCCTATTTGTTTCGTCATATATTTAGGTGGAGTTTGGGTTATTCTACGCTGAACCCATGCTTGAAATTGATTTTTGGAATCAACATTAGAACGAGATACAAATATTTCTTCAGGAACAGAATCAAATAAAGGTTCAATCACACTACGTACTGCTTCAATATCCGAATTATTATCAAGATAATAAGCCGCGATCGCAGCTTCAAAAGTGCTACTAAGTAAATTTGGATTTTGGTGTCCTTTCTCTCTGATAGCACCTTTACCCAATCGCATCTTTTTGTCTAAACCCACTTCATAAGCAAATCTTGATAATTGTTTTTCATCAACTAATGCAGAACGTCTACGTGTCAATTCATCTTCTTCTATATTGGGATGACGACGGTAAAGATAATCTCCACTTAAATAAGTTAATAAGGCATCTCCTAAGAATTCTAAACGCTCGTTGTGTTCGCCTTCTTGAGGATTTTCATGGACGTAAGAACGATGAGTCAGGGCACTAAGCAAAAGGGTACGATCGTTAAATTTTTCTTGTTGGATAATTTCTGCAAAATCCTGATTTTCTTTACTAACTTTTTCTGTTGATTTAGAACACAATAAAACTAAAATATCTTGTTTATATTGTTCTACAATCTTGACTTCAGATGCTGAAATAGCTTTTAAAAGTCTAGCTATACTATCAACAGCCCGATAAGTATCATCATAAGAAAAACGGGATTTTTGATTCCATTTGTAACTCACCTCAATTAATTCATCTACTAAAGCGCGATGTTCATAACTTGTTTTTTGATTTTTGTGATTTTTTGGTTGAAATTTGTTTTGAAATTTATTTTGAAATACCTTTTCCCAATGGCTAATCGTGACTTTGAATAAAGTAGAAATATCTTCACTCAAAATTTCTTCTGGATTATGTTGTAATTGTTCTTTAGACAAACAAGAAATACTCTCCTTTAACCAATCTTCACCATAAAAATCCAGCATTTCTTTTTTTACATAAGCATATAAACCTTGATTTAAAAGAGTTAAACTTCTACCAATACGTTCGTGGTTACTAACAGCCATGTTTTGTATATTTAGTCACAATAAGTGTAGTAATTATTTTATCTTAAGCTACGGAAAACGCTTCAAATTTTGGATTTGTTTGATTGTTTGGTTTTTGGTGCGGTGATTTATTGGGGAATAAAATTTTTTGAATTATTTGGATGGTAAGCTAGAACATTAGACTAACTATTATAGAAAAAATGGCTGCATCCACTATTAATCCTGCTATTACCACCTTTCCCTTAACCGCTGTAGTTGGTCAAGAAGCGATTAAACTAGCTTTACTATTAGCCGCTGTCGATCCAGAATTAGGAGGAGTGGCGATCGCCGGGCGTAGAGGAACGGCAAAATCGGTGATGGCACGTGGAATTCATGCTTTATTACCGCCGATTGAGGTTGTTAAGGATTCTATCAGTAATTGCAATCCCAACCACCCGGAAGAATGGGACGATGATTTATTATGTAGAGACGTTATAAATAACGTCTCCATAAATAACGTCTCCACATTAGAAACGGAAATTATTCCGGCACCATTTATCCAAATACCCTTGGGAGTCACCGAAGATCGACTTTTGGGTTCGGTAGATGTAGAAAAATCGGTAAAGTTGGGAGATACGATATTTCAACCCGGTTTACTAGCAGCAGCACATCGCGGGGTGCTATACGTTGATGAAATTAACCTTTTAGATGACCAAATTAGTAATCAACTTTTAACTGTATTATCGGAAGGGCGCAACCAAATCGAACGGGAAGGAATCAGTTTTCAACATCCTTGTAAACCCTTATTTATTGCTACCTATAATCCAGAAGAAGGAAATTTACGAGAACATTTACTCGATCGCATTGCCATTTCCCTTTCCGCTGACGGCGTTTTAGGTTTAGACGATCGAGTACAAGCGGTTTTACAAGCCATTTCCTATTCTCGCTCCCCTCAAGAATTTCTTCAACAATATAGCGATGATATTGACTCGATAAAAACTCAAATAGTTTTAGCACGGGAATGGCTCAAAGAAGTTACCATCAGCCACGAACAAATTAATTATCTCGTCGAAGAAGCAATTCGTGGCGGAGTGCAGGGGCATCGCGCCGAATTATTTGCTGTGCGAGTCGCCAAAGCCTCCGCAGCACTGGATGGACGTAATTTAGTTAATTCCGAAGATTTACGCCGTGCCGTGGAATTAGTTATAGTACCCCGTGCCACTGTAATTCAAACACCACCAGAAGAAGAAAAACAACCACCACCGCCACCACCACAAAGCCAAGAAGAAACAGAAGACGAATCAAACCAAGAGCAAGAAGAGCAAGAAGAAACAGAAGAGGAATCAAATCAAGAAGAGCAAGAGCCACCCGGTATTCCCGAAGAATTCATCTTTGACCCAGAAGGTGTAATCTTAGATGAAAGCGTACTTTACTTTGCTCAAACAGCACAGCGCCAAGGTAACTCCGGAAGTCGCGGTTTAATCTTTTCTGACGACAGAGGGCGTTATATTAAACCAATGTTACCCAAAGGAAAAGTTCGCCGCATTGCTGTAGATGCCACATTGCGAGCTGCAGCACCCTATCAAAAAGCACGACGACAAAGGTATCCCGGAAGAAATGTAATTGTAGAACAAGGTGATATTCGTGCCAAACGCTTAGCAAGAAAAGCCGGAGCATTAGTAATATTTGTAGTAGATGCTTCCGGTTCCATGGCACTTAATCGCATGCAATCAGCTAAAGGTGCCGTAATGCAATTACTAACAGAAGCATATCAAAATCGCGACCAAGTAGCTTTAATTCCCTTCCGAGGAGAACAAGCAGAAGTCGTATTACCACCCACACGCTCCATCGCTTTAGCTCGTAATCGTTTAGAAAAAATGCCTTGTGGAGGAGGTTCCCCCTTAGCCCACGGTTTAACCCAAGCAGCCCACGTCGGCTTAAACGCTCAAAGAAGCGGAGATATTGGACAAGTCGTTATAGTTGCAATTACTGACGGACGCGGTAATATTTCTTTGTCGCGCTCCTTAGGTGAACCCCAAGAGCCAGGAGAAAAACCAGATATCAAAGGGGAATTATTAGAAGTAGCTGCCAAAATTCGTGCCTTAGGAATTCAATTATTAGTAATCGACACCGAAAGTAAATTCGTTTCTACGGGATTTGCGAAAGAGTTAGCGAAAAATGCCGGAGGTAAATATTATCATTTGCCTAAAGCTACTGATAAAGCCATTGCCGCCATGACAAAGGGGGCAATTGCTGATTTGAGAATGTAGTTGATTGGGCATTGGGCATGGGGGATTGGGCATGGGGCATGGGGCATGGGGCATTGGGCCGAAAGGGCATTGGGCCGAAAGGGCATTGGGCATGGAGAATTTAGAATTTAGAATGCCCGAATTTAGAATGCCCGAATTGGGCATGGGGCATTGGGCATGGGATAGTGTCGAGAGGTTTTGATGAATTTACAACTTGTTAAATCACTCGTCGAAATAGTTTCAAAGCTTTCTCCCGAAGAGCAACAACTCTTTCAAGAAAAGCTTAATAATAAGCCTTTAATTTTACCTTCCTAGTAAATCTTTAACATCAGAAGAGAGATTATCCAGATGGCAAGAGTGGATAAATACAGCACCAAAAAGCCATGCAAATCTCCCTTCAGAAGCTCTGCGCCGAGAAAATATCTATATGGATACCAGCTTAAATTATCGTCAAATTATTGAGAATATTTTGACTGAATACGTGAAAATTCCTTAGTATAATAGAGAATTAGAAAGTCAACGAATCATTGATAAACAAGAAAATAATTATTTAGTAATGACTTTGGGATGGGAAGGAGAAAAACGGGTTCACGGTTGTATAATCCATATCGAAATTATTGATGAAAAAATTTGGATTCAGCGAGATGGAACTGAATACGGTATTGCAAATGAACTAGTAGCAGCAGGTATTCCTAAATTACAAATTGTTTTAGCTTTTCATCCACAGGATGTCAGACAATACACTGAATTTGCTGTTATGTAATATCTTTTCCGCTTATATCGGAATAATAAAAATATGAGCTAAAAAAACTCTGTGCTCCTTTGCGTTTTACTTTGCGTTCCTCAGCGTTTCCAACATAAAAAAATCTTGGTGCAACATGTAAATTAAACTGAAAAATATCTATCCTATAGTTGATATACACCCGATTATTATCATAAATCAAAGGAGAAAAAAGATGAAAAAGTGGTATGAAGAATTGTTTGAAAATTACGCAATTAAATATGATAAAGAAAGTTTTACTCAAGGAACCATTGGAGAGTGCGATTTTCTGGAAAAAGAAATCGAATATAACAAAGAAGTAAAAATTCTTGATATAGGATGTGGTACTGGCAGACATTCTATTGAATTAGCCAAAAGAGGATACAATGTTGTGGGGGTTGATTTATCCGAATCGATGTTGCAACGGGCAAAAGAAAAAGCAGCAAAAAAAAAATTACAAATTTTATTTGAAAAACAAGATGCAAGAAAACTTACTTATTTGAATCAATTTGATTTGGTAATTATACTATGTGAAGGTGGATTTTCGTTAATGGAATCCGACGAGATGAATTTTCAAATTTTGCAGAATGCCGCCAATGCCTTAAAACCAAAAGGTAAGTTAATTTTTACAGCCTTGAACGCTTTATTTCCTCTATTTCATTCTGTCAAAGAATTCCTCAATGGAGAAGCAAAAGAAGGAAATGCAATATACGACAATCATTCATTCGACTTAATGATTTTTCGGGATAGTAATATTATTTCTTTTGAAGATGATTTTGGGAACAAAAAAGAACTGCAATGCAATGAAAGGTATTATGTACCATCCGAAATAACTTGGCAATTAAAAACACTAAATTTTCAAACAATTGAGATTTTTGGCGCGAAACTTGGTGCTTTTAGTCGAACTGATAAATTATCAACTGAAGATTATGAAATGCTAGTAATAGCAGAAAAATATTATCAACAATAAGAATTTGCTCGGAACATGCGGTAATATCATGTCCAGTTAAACTAGCATTCTGTGGGGGTTGAGTAATGAGTAATGAGTAATGAGTAATGTTTAATTTCTGAAATAAGTAAGTGGGCACAAATAAACCAAGCTATGTACTAGATGTAAACTATCCTCAAACCCTTACTACTATTGCCTATTGCAAGACAGCCTATTGCCTTATCCCAATTACTATTTTCAACGCCAACCTACTTAATATGCTTAACTTTAAGCAGTGTGCGATTGTTGTTAAAATACTTTTCTTAACCCAACCTATAAACTATCAAGAGTATCGCGGGACGTGAGAACCCCTGCGTTTATAACCAGGGGATGAAACGGACTCGGAAGGTTTCAACATAGGCGTTTTTCTTTCTCTTACCAATTGCTCTATTAATTCACTAACGCTTGTCCCTTCAGATTTTGCTTTTTCTTGCAGCCATTCCCAAGAGCTAGGAGTTAGAAATATACCATGTTTCTTCTTTACTTCATCATATATAAACGGAGTATTTTTTGTGCCTTTAATACTTTTTCTTGTTGACATATATTGCTTAGTAGACCAAACTAAATATATGCTAGCAAAGGAAAGGAGGTGAGTCAATATTTTCAGGACAGTTCCAATACGAGCAAAGTTTACGCTTGAAGAATTAAGTTTTTGGGAGATACAGTGCAAGGCTTCTAACTCACTTTATAACTGTGCTTTATACGAATTTAAGCAGGCGCATTACAAGAAGTTAGAACAAGAGCACGCAGCATCAACTTATTGGTTTGGTGACGACTACAAAGCTAGCTGGAAACTAAGACAAGTAACAGCTACTAATTATTACGAGGTTGATAAATTACTAAAATCTTCGGAACACTATAAGGTTATGGCTGCTCAATCAGCCCAACAAACACTCAAGGAAGTGCAAGAAACAATAAGTTCATTTAATAAGCTAGTTAATCTATTTTTCAACGGTGAAGTAGGCAAGCCAAAACTTCCTAGATATCGCAAATCTGGGGGACTAAATACCGTCACATTCCCCTTACAGGCTTTGACCTATAAAAACGGTTGTGTCTATCCGTCAATAAGTAAGCTTTCCAAGAGTGATGTTATAGGGGAAATCAAGCTAGAAATACCTGATTTTGTTGACTTTAACTTAGTAAAGGAAGTAAGAATAAGACCCTTACGGGGTGAATTTTGGATTGATTGGATTTGCGACGATGGTAAAACTGAATTAGAAAGTAATCCCAAGTTAGATTATTCTCATTACTTGGCGATAGACCACGGTGTTAAGAATTGGGTCAGTGCTGTTACCACTAAAGGGCGTAGTTTCGTTGTAGATGCTAATCCCTTAAAAAAGGTTTTAGACAACTACCGAGATAGAACCGCGTCAATCAAAAAATATAAGCCCGATAGATACTGGGATGAACAGCTAGACAAGCTAACAGCAAAGCGTAATTTAGTTGTTCGTGATTCAGTAAATAAGATGGCTCGATTTATCATTAATCGCTGCTTAAAAGATGGCATAGGTAATCTAGTTTTTGGATGGAATGAAGGTAATAAGCAAAGGATTAACAACGGCACAAAGAACAATTACAACACTGTTTCAATGCCGACTAAAAGACTGATAGAACGTCTTCAAGAATTATGTAAGGAATATGGAATAAAGTTTCATGTTACCTCTGAAGAATATACATCCAAGGCATCTTTTATAGACCGCGATTGCCTACCTCAATATGGTGTAAAACCCAAGGACTGGAAGCCAAGCGGTAAAAGAACAACTCGTGATTTGTATAGAAGTAAGGAAGGTAAAGTAATTAATGCTGACTTGAATGCAGCAGGAAACATTTTAAGGAAGGTTATTCATAAATCTGAAATTCTTCCAAAAATTTGGATAAAAAGATATTTATCTAAAATTGATGGGGCTTTGACGAACCCCGCTAAGTATGATGTATTTCGCAATCTGAAAAAGTGTTTTACAACTTTGTTGTGCAGCACGTCTTTAGACTGCGGAACAACATCAGCTTAGAATCCTCCGTGATTCAATCCGGAGGAGTAGTCAATGTAGTTATAGTTTTTACGAAAATTATTTTATAGATAAAAAATATATCGAAAAATGATTAACAGCAAACAAGTTTTATGGTTACAGGTTTGTGGCTTGGGCATGGTACAGGGTGCAATTACACTTAGCTGGGTAATTTACAACTTTTATTTACCTAAATTATTAGTACAATTCGGTTTCCCTAAGTCTTTGGCACTAACTCTGCTAATTTTAGAAAATGCTTTAGCTGTATTCATGGAACCTTTGATGGGTTCCCTTTCCGATCAAAAACAACGTTGGTTTGCTAGTCGTTTTCCTTTTATTACTGTGGGAGTGCTGCTTTCTTCAGCTTTGTTTATTGCTATTCCATGTGTGGCAACTTTTGTTCCACCGACAACTGTACTAAAATACATTTTGCCAGTATTAGTAGTAGCTTGGGCTTTGGCAATGACTATATTTCGCAGCCCCGTCTTATCTCTCCTAGGGCGATATGCATTGCCAAAAAGTTTACCAATGGCTGCCAGCGTCTTAACCTTAATTGGTGGAACAATTGGTTCTTTTAGATTTGCTGCTAACGATTTACTTCTTAGTTTAGGCCCAATTGTTACCTTTGTATTTGGTTCTTTTGTGCTACTAGGTTCGGCAGCTATACTAAGATTTATTCATCCTCCTGAGATTGTATCAACAGAACCAGTTGATAAACACCGAGCAGCATCACCTTTACCAATATCTATTCCGGCTCTGGGTTCAATTTTTATTTTAGGTGGTAGTTTTGCTTGGGGTTATCGTTTGTTATTTAGTGGAGTCGGTAAATTTTTGAAACTGCAGTTAAATACCGATGATATCCAATTGCAGATGGTGATATTCGGAATTACAGCGGCTGTTGCGGCTTTACCTGCTGGTGTTATTGCCAAAAAGGTTGGTAATCGTAACGCCATGCTTGGTGGTATTGGTGTAGCGATCTTGTTAATGCTATTATTACCTTTTGTTGGGGCAAATATCATAATTCTTGCTGCTTTAGCAATTAGCACCAGCTTCGTTGTCAACGGTACAATTCCCTTCGCTTTAGAAATGGTACCCCCTCATCGTGGAGGTTTGGGTATAGGGATGTATTTTGGTGGTGTTGGCTTAGCTATGAGTATTTTTGGTTCAGTATTTACTAAACCCCAAGGGATTGCACCAGAATTTGCAGCTTTTATGAGTGCGATCGCCTTTTCGTTGGTTTTAGGATCTATTATTTTCAGTAATTTTATTCAACGTCGAAATTAAATTAGTTGTTAGTTGTTAGTCATATCAAATATTATCACTGTTTAACCGGACATCATACGATCGTGTTTTTCCTCATAGAACATTCATAGCCAAAGTTTTTCTGGTTGTTTTGGTATTATAAAAAAATATTCCCAATGCCCAATGCCCAA
>DESS01000191.1 GCA_002361335.1 Richelia sp. UBA3308 | reverse complement strand
TTTGACAACTAAAAAGTAACGCACCAGTGATTACAGCAGGTGCCATTCTGGGTAATGCCGAGCGAGTTTTTGCCTATCGCCAGCACATCAACTGGAGTGTGATTCTTTGGGAAGTTCCCGGTGCTATATTTGGAAGCGTCATGGGGGCTTTTATTTTAACCAAGGTAAAGGTTGAATGGATTACTGTGTGTGTGGCGATTTTCTTAATTGTTTCTGCCCTTAACTATTTTCTAAAGAATTTCCGCTCCCAGGAAAAAGATAAAAAGGGTTTAAGTGTTTTGGCTTGGTATTTTCTACCAGCTGGCTTTGTATATTCCCTGTTGTCTGGTATTTTGGGAAGTATGGGACCTTTGTTAACACCCTTTTACATTGGCTTTGGGCTGCAAAAGGAAGAATTGCTTGCCACTCAAGCTACTGCGCGGCTAGTTGTTCATACCATAAAAATCTTTTCCTATGGGATTTTTGGTCTTTTGCTTTCCCAACACCTAGCCTATGGCTTAATTACTGGGCTTGCTGCAATACCCGGTAATTACTTGGGACATATGGCTTTACAGCGTATCAGCGAACGTAGATTTCGGCAATTGGTGATGGGTTTTGTCATGTTTAGTGGCTTTTTGATGCTTTGGCAAGATTGGTTTTTATTGTTTTAATTTATGCAAATAATTTAGGATAATTACTTAAATTATTCGATGGCGATCTTTGTGGAAACTTTGAAATTACTATATAAAAATCTTGAGTATAAACAAGGGCAGAGTATTGAAAGGAGCGTAAATTTGAATAACTGCGATCGCCTCCGGCACCCTTTCGTTGCTGATTCGCCCCTATTGCCCCTAAAATACTTAAGATAAGTTTATTCTTGAGCGCGAATGGGAATTTGAATCTGCTCTCGGCTAAAACTATCCTTAAGCATTTTACGGAGAATACGTTCAATTTGGAGTTTCTTCCCTGGCTTGACTTTTGTTCTTGTTCCTAACAACAGATAATATTCTCCAAATTCCTCGATTCCATCCACTTGAGTAGCTTGGAGTACTTCTTCTGCATAATTTGCCTTTAACTGGTTTCCGATTGACTCAACAATATTACATACTTGCTCCAAATCAACGTCATAATTTAACCGTACTTCCACCATTGCATAAATATAGTTCTTAGAGTAGTTGACAATGGAACCCATTTCTCCATTACGAATAATCTGAAGTTGGCCATTAGGATGTCGCAGACGGGTGGTTCTGAGTTCAATAGCTTCAACGAAACCCTCAACCTCTCTCTCTTCCACATTCCCTGCTGCAATATAGTCCCCAACCAAATAGTAATTCTCAAAAATAATAAAAAAACCACTAACTATATCATTGATTAAGTTTTGTGCTCCCAAACTAACAGCCAAACCAAGAATACCAGCAGCAGCTAAAATGGGATTGGGATTAATATTAACAGTTTCAAGAATGAAGATACCAGCGCCAAAATAGATGATATATTTAGAAAAACTTTCAAATAAAGGAACAATAGTCAGCCGTCTTTGCATCTCCAATTCAGTTATTTTGTCGCTTTTGAGCAGCAACTCCTCAATTCCTAAGTTAACTAACTCAACCAAAACATAACTGATAAAAACAATTGCGATCAGCTGAATTATTTTTGGTCCCCAAGATGCTAAATTGCCAATTAACTCAATCTGCTCGATAATTAAGGTAGCCATAAAAGTATAGATCGCAGCTTTCACACAACGCTTGAAGAAAGGAACAACATTTCTGAGGCGATCGTAAAAGCGCAGCAAATTATCAGGGCTGGAATATTTAACGCTGAAAATATCTAAGGTGTCAATAATCACATCTTCTACTTTTAAAATCAGAAACCCAATAGTAACAATTAGATAAATCCTGACTGCAATCTGGAGATACTCAGTAAAAGTTTCTGGAACTTGAAAAAGCTGGGTACACCATACAAATGTGAACAACCAGATACCGGCGATCGCGATTCTATTAAAAGAAGTGAAGAAAGCATCAATACTTTGATCGTCAGCAGTGCTGAGTTGCCAATTCTTAGCACGAGTGCAAGTTATAGTAAGAAACTTGTCCACTATTTTTGTTAAGAATGATGCCAAAATTACCACCCCAAAACTTTGGACTGTGGCAATTCCCATATTTATCCAGAATCTTGAAGGAACGCGACGAATTAACGAGATGGTATATTGCTCGAGGTTTTCACCTTTGTAGAGTAGAAAACCATTCACCCCCACAATAGAGAGACACACAAGCACGCCACAAAACAACAACACCCTTTTGATGTTCCTTTTTAAAGTTTTGGTGTTCCATATTTCATTCCCAGGTTGGGGAATCTTCATGAATAGCTTAAAAGTTTTGTTAACTACCCAGTTAACTAGGGAGAAAAATAGGATTGCCAAGCTAATTTCAGCCAAGATAATAAATATTGCCACTTGTGCTTCTTGTGAATTTTTTTAGTTTTTGCTTAATTTAAGTAAAAATTATAGCTGTAATTAAATTCTAAATAAACCTGTTAATAAACATGTAATATTGTGTGGGGAAGACTATTGCAGGGTTTTGCGTTCATATTGCTGCAAAAATGGCCGATGCCCCATTAGTTCTAGTTTTACCTCCTTTTTTTATCAAGGTCCGGTATAATTTAATTTAGATTTTAGGTGGTTTATAAAAATCTTAAGGATACACCCCGCAGAGTATCTAAAGATCCATGAATTTGAATCCACCTCATCACTGCATAATTAAAAACAGAAGCATACATCCTGAGAAATAATTTTACAAGGGTGGACTTATCGCCATAATGGAGGTTGGAAATAACTTTTTGACGCAGAATGCTTTGTTGCATATCTTGCCAACCAGTTGCTATATTTAATTATCGGGATTTTAACTAATTTACAATTAGATCTTTTGCGCCACAAGCATCTCTATACACGATGAATTCCTTCTCGATAAACCTTACCAATTACAACCTATTGAGAAATCGTAATTCAAAATTTCCATTATATGCAGATGAAATATTATATAAATCCCAAATCCACTCCCACCCGATGAGCGCAAGCAAACCCAGAAAACGCTACGGCATTCAAACCTTGTCCGGGAAAGGTACTATCTCCTACAATATATAACCCCTCGATCGCAGTCCGATTAAATGGCATTCCCAACAACCCCCTTAACTTCTGTCTGGGAATTGGTCCATATGTACCATCGACTCTACCCAAAAATCGGCGATGGGTTTTTGGCGTTCCTATTTCTAAAAAATCCAAATTGGCATCTATGCCCGGAAATATTTTTTCTAATTTATCAATAATTCGCCAAGCTACGGTTTCTTTCTTGGCTTCATATTCCTTCTCCGATAAACCTTGCCATTCGTCAATCCAGCTTGGTGTAAACCCATGAATGATATGATATCCCTTCGGAGCTAATTCGGGGTCAAGTAATGTGGGGATGGAAACAAAAATTGTACCTTCCGAATCGGTCATTTTCTCCCACTCTGATAACAAAATGTGATGACATTCTGTGTGGGAAGAAAACAATTTTGCATTTACTCCCATATGTAAGCTGAAAAAACTAGGCGACTTTTTGTATCGCTGTTGCCATTGTTTTTCATTTGGTGGTATTTCTACTGGCGAAAGTAATTTTTCAAATGTATTCCACCGGGTAGCATTAGAAACGACGCGTTGAGCACGATATTCTTGATTGTTTGCCAGCTTTACACCTACAACTTTTCCTTTCTCTACAAGTATTTGGGTTACCCTGGCTTGATATTTAATTTCCCCTCCCTTTTTAACTAAACCCTCTACTAATTTTTGAGCAATTTGTCCTACACCACCTTTAGGATAATTAACTCCACCGTAATGGCGATCGGAAAACACCATGCCGGCATTAATCATTGGTGTCATATCAGCCGGTACCACGGACCAGCAATAACACTCTATATCAATAAACTTTAATAATTGGGGGTCTTTGATAAATCTTCGCGCTATATTCCCGACATTTTGCGGTAGATACTTCGCCAAACCTAAACAAGCCAATGGATGCCCAAAAAAGGCCCGCATTAAATACCGGGGTTCTTCTAAAGACAGTAACTCCATCTGATTTAAACAATTAAATACTTTCCAACACTCGTCATAAAAACGACGAATTCCTTTACTTTCATGAGGAAAATACGCAATTAAATTTTGTAAAAAATCTTCATAATTTCTTTCAACTTTCAAATCTAAAGATAATGGTAAATGGTAGTGAATCTGTACCCGATCCGGAATAGTTTCCAAACTGAGATCTACAGCATTTAAAGCACGGGTAAGTAAATTAGTCGTACCCTTTTCCCCAAACCCAAAAATCATCGAAGCGCCGACATCAAAACGATAGCCTTCCCGTTCAAAATAGCCAGCACTACCGCCAGGAATAGTATATCCCTCCAAAACCAACACAGATGCACCCTTCACCACCAACTGAGTCGCAGTTACCAAACCACCAATACCCGACCCAATTACAATCACGTCATACATAGTTCGTAATAAATCCTAACATTTTATAAGGTTAAAGGATTTTGGATTAATAGTGAGTAGTGAGTAGTGAATAGTTAAGAGTTATTAGTTTAAAACTCAATACTCTTCCATGTCCCATGCCCATACCCCATGCCCAATTCTTAATTCTTAATTCTTAATTCTTAATTCTTAATTCTTAATTCCCTTCGGCCCCATGCCCAAAAAAAAGAGGGACAAGTCCGCAACTGCCGACCAATCCCGTCTGCCGTTCCTTAAAGAGAGGAGAACACTGGAAAATAATATAGCGTTGATTGAGAATAAATGTCAACTAGTAATAAAAAAAATTGTCAATAAAAATATCAACAAAGTTGTAAGGGTTTATATTAGCTATTAGCCACGAGCTTAAAAGCGTATTATGATATTTGGCGTTGTTATACCATATATATTCAAGCTTCTACATTTGTTATGACGCTACAACTCCGCGTTTATGTTCCACCCCATCCTTTAATCATGCACTGGCTGGGAGTTGCTCGCGATGCTGCGACACCTTCTGTTTTGTTTCGTTCAGCGATGACTGAATTGGGACGCTGGCTAACTTATGAAGCCGCTAGAGAATGGTTACCGACTCAAGAAACAACGGTACAGACACCATTGGACGTTTGTCCGGCAACATTAATTAATCCTGAAGTTCCAGTAGCGGTAGTACCGATTTTGCGTGCTGGATTAGGATTGCTTGAAGGAGCACAAACTTTACTTCCTTTGGCATCTATTTATCATTTGGGCTTAGTCCGCAATGAGGAAACATTGCAACCCCAGTGTTATCTAAATAAGCTACCAGAAAAAATTGATCCCCAAACAAGAGTGTTGATTACCGATCCCATGCTGGCAACGGGAGGCTCTATAATGGCCGCCATGTCAGAATTAACTAAACGTGGTGTAGATCCAGGTTTAACGCGGATTGTCTGTGTAGTTGCATCTCCTCGGGCATTACAACAATTAAGCACAGCTTATCCGAGTTTAAATGTTTACACCGCAACAATTGACGAAGTTGTTAACGAACAAGGATTTATAGTACCGGGATTGGGAGATGCAGGCGATCGCACTTTTGGGACTTAATAATGAATAGTTTTTAACAAAGTCGGACTAAGACAAAAAGCACGCTTGCCGGATTTTAAAGTTCCAACCAGCGGGCGTACTTACTATTGTCCGTGATGATTAAAGTAGGAAGTAGCGAGAGTTAAAGGTGGAATATATGACTCAACGGGATGGTTTCGCAGGCGGATTCTTTGCTGGAGCGATTGTTGGCAGCATAATCGGTGGCGTTATCGGAACACTGGTAGCTCAAAGACGCGATTCGGCTGCAGAATTGGCAGAAGATCGACAAGAAAATCAAATCACAGCCACGGGTAATTCAAATTTTGATAAATCTGGACGACAGATGGCAGATGCAGCATCTGGGGTAGAAATGGAAATCGCACGACGTTCCCTAGAAGATAAAATTGCCCAGTTAAACGCCACAATAGATGAAGTTCGCGACCAATTAAGCAATGTAAATAAAAATTCTGGAGAAGTAAATCAATATTCCTCCCGTAGCGAAGAATTACAATCTTAAGGAAACATCAATTTGAGCGGAAGTACAGCCATAAATTGTTTTACAGCCGCTCAAAATAAATTCAGAGCATGGTTAATACCGAAGCTGTTTTCTCGGCATCCTAGTACCTGCTAAATTAAAATCGATAATAAGACGGCTTTTCACCAAAAGGTAAAAAAACAAACATCCATGAACTTACTGATTAGCACCTTACTTACTTTCATCCAGATTTACAGTACTCTGCTGATTATTCGCGTACTGTTAACTTGGTTTCCCCAAATTGACTGGTATAACCAACCGTTTGCAGCACTCAGCCAGATAACCGATCCTTATCTTAATCTTTTCCGCAATATAATTCCCCCTTTAGGAGGTATTGATTTATCTCCGATTCTGGCTTTCCTAGCCCTAAATGTAATTAGCGCAGTTCTGGGAAGTTTAGCTGGTCCAATGATTGCTGGTTTTTAACTGTCTTATTTAAATTATGAAGTATGAAATATCAAATATGAAGTACTTTTTACTCATCTGTTATCTAAGATATAGATTAACTTTTGTTAAGATATGTAACTCATATTTACAGCGTATTTCATGTTTATAAGGTACATCTGGACGGGCAGGGATGCCCGTACCACAAGAATTTTAAAATATATTACTGTACTCAAAATAAAATCTTAGTACTGTAAATAGTATTAAAAAAAATATGCTCAATCAACCAANNCATTTATCTGCAAAGTGCTGTATCTTTTTCATACTTCATTCTTGATAATTAATCGTTCAATAACGAACTTTAGAAGTGAACCCCGACGCTTTAAACTGCTTCAATTTTAATGGCGTAGGTTGATTTGCTGGAACAGTAATTCTCATTTGAAAATCAGTTATTCCAGGTGGTACTTCGTCAATGGAACCAAGACGAGTACGGTTTTGCATCACCGAATTATTATTAGCATCGTAAATCCGTCCAAAAATGTCTGCATCGTATACAGTTTTATTTGTCATGTTTTTAGCCTTGCCGGTGACTATAAAACAATTTGCAGCCCTACTAGCACCACCGCTAGTAACATTCCCTTGACTCAGTTCCGGGGGACACTCTTGGTAAGAAATATTTGATAAGGGAATCTGCGTTAATGCAAAAGCAGCAGGAGCATAAATTAAGGAAAATATGCCGATAACGCCAGAAATAAAGATAGTCGTTAGCGATCGCAACAGCATAATATACACCACAAATAATTTTAATAATACTTTAAGATTTAGCTTTTGACA
>DESS01000190.1 GCA_002361335.1 Richelia sp. UBA3308 | reverse complement strand
AGTAATGAGTAATGAGTAACGAGTAACGAGTAACGAGTAATGAGTAATGAGTAATGAGTAATGAGTAATGAGTAACGAGTAACGAGTAACGAGTAATGAGTCATGAGTAATAAGTAACAAGTAATGAGTAATGAGTAATAAGTAATGAGTCATGAGTCATGAGTATATATACAGACTCCAAATGTAGCCTAAAGTCTTTAAGCTCCGAGAAATTGAGGTAAAATCTGATAAACGACTGATTAATTTAATCCCTTAATAATTTATTAATGAATGTATCATTATCATCTACATCCTTTAATTTTATTTCAACGGCATTAATTGCATTTGGATTAGCATTAACTCATTTATTTTGTGGAAAAATCCAGTTTATCAAAGCTCCTCGCAGTCGCTGGCTGAGTGCTGCTGGCGGCGTATCGGTGGCTTATGTTTTTGTGCATATTCTACCGGAATTAAACGAACATCAAGCTGTTTTAGAAGAAGCACAAAAAGGATTAATTTCTTATTTAGAACACCACGTTTATTTACTTGCACTTCTGGGATTAATTGCATTTTACAGTTTAGAAAAAATGGCAATTGAATCTCGCGACAATCAAGAAAAAGCAGGTAAAGGAGACGTTACAACACAAGCTGTATTTTGGGTACACATTGTTTCTTTTACTTTTTACAATGCTTTAATTGGCTACTTGTTGATGCATCGAGAAGAGTCAACTATACAAGGTTTATTGTTATATAGTTTAGCAATGGCGCTTCACTTTGTTGTCAACGATTTTGGATTGCGAGAAAATCATAAGCATATTTACGACAATATCGGACGCTGGATATTAGCAGCAGCAATTATCGCCGGATGGGTAATAGGTAGTGGTACTCATATTGGAGAAGCTGCGATCGCTGTTCTTTTTGCTTTTTTAGCAGGAAGTATTATTCTTAATGTCCTTAAAGAAGAGCTTCCGGAAGAACGAGAAAGCTGTTTTTGGTCTTTTGCATTAGGTGCAGCAATTTATACTGTTTTACTTTTAACTTTATGATTATTTTTTTTATAAAGATTTAATTTACCAGCAATAAAATCTGTTCTTTTTTCTCTAAAAAAAACTATTTGTCTCTAGTTATACCAATTCTGTATGAGGCTGCGTTTAATCGCCCTCCAAAAGGCTATGGTGGGGCTACCCAAACAAAGCCCACCGGTGGGGTGGCTTAAATTCGGCGCATCTTTATAAAGAAATGGTATTATATGATGTCCAGTTAAACAACCGTCATTGCGAAGGGCGTGTTCTCGAAGAGTAGGGTAGCAATCGCCGCCGTCTTGCGATTGCTAATCGTTACTCCGTTCCACTACTCATGAATACTTATTACTCATTACTTATTACTCATTACTCATTACTCAGATCAAATATGATAACTGTTTAACCGGACATAATATTACAGGTATATTGATAGAGTTATATCCAGTTGCCTTAATTATTTCTAAAAAAAATATCTACTAACTTGATTATAAGTATTCATCCGAACTTGATATTATTGATTTATTTGGTCGAAATACTTAAAACAAGTGGTGACTCTACTATTTCTGAAGATATTGAACATTCTTTCTAAAGATAGATATATGTATTCAACATAAATCTTGCCTTGGCTAGAATAAATTTTTATTGAAAGAGTATAAATTAATATTAAAGTCAGTTAGTTATTAATTTGATTTAGATCTAGTTATCAAGTTGTTTACAATTCAATTCTAATCTAAGTAAATCTAAAGAATTTAAACAATAAAAATTAAAAGTTTAAAATTCTCGATATAAATATGTGCATCTAGAAAATTAACTAACTACCGAAGAACATTTAAGGAGATTTAAGGAGATATTTATGCTTAAGGAAAAGAGAGATATTAAAACCTGGAAAAAACTTTTCAGCAGCTTTGCAATTCTGATTCCATTCCTTCCATTAACTGCTTATGGGATTCCTAAACGTCCAAATCCGAAGCGCAATCCCTGTCCTAAAATTTATTATGAAGAACCTTACAACAGCAAGTTGATAGTACCAGCAGGATGTACGCCTAATGCTGCAACTACCCGTTGGAAACAAACCGGAGAAGCTGTAGATCAATCTATCAATGTAGTACCCCCGGTTACAAATGTAAAACCAATACAGCCACCTCTTCCCGAAGATCGTGCGAATGCTATTGCTACTATCAAGCCTATAGCAGGTAAAGTAAGTGTGATATTGAAAAACGATACTAATGCTCGTATTTCTTATCAAGCTCTTAAACATACTCAAGTTAGGTATTTAGAAGGTGGAGAAGAAGTTGTTTTACGGGATATTCCCACACCTGCAACAATCACTATGATAAGAGAAGATAGAGGGTTGTTAAGAGTAATCCCGATGTCTACTGAACAAGAGGGAATGTTAACAGTTACTTTGGATGAAAAAACAACTTTTGATAATAACCAGGGTGTTTTAAGAATTCAACAAGATGGCGATGTATTTTTGAATTAATCATCCACTAGTAGGGTTGATTGTAATTTGAAAGTTTAAAGAAAATGAATCGAGTTCGTAAAAAGAATAAATTGTTTAGTTTTAATCAAATTAAGGGTGTATCTATGAATAAGTTTTGGAGATTTCAGGGTGTAATTACTTTATCTTTAATAGCTTTAGTGCTTCCCGCTTGTGCTAACAACGAAGAAGCAAATATTCCTACAGGGGGAAACGTTACTACTAAAGAAGTTGTAGATAATACTGCACAATTAGCTGGTAAAAATGTTACTGTAAGAAGCGAACCATTAGATAAAGTAGGTCCCGCTTCCTTTACTGTTAGTGATGAAAAATTCTTTGGTAGCGAACCTATTTTGGTTATTAATGCTTCCGGTGAACCTTTTACTTTACCTGGTGATGACGATATAGAAGTTCAGGTAACAGGTGTAGTTCGTAATTTAGTAATTGCTGATGTCGAACGGGAATACAACCTGAAATTAGACAGACAATATTATGTAGACTATGAGAACAAACCTACAATTATTGCTCAGTCTATTGCATTATCTCCCGATCCAGGCGATATTACCAAAAATCCGGAAAAATACTATAATAAGCGACTTGCGGTAACGGGTGAAGTTGAAGATATTCAAAACCCTAATATCTTTACCTTGGATGAAGAGAAGTTATTTGGCGCTACGGATTTGTTAGTTCTCAACCCTAATCCGAAAGCAGTTATTAAAGATGATCAAGTAGTAGCAGTTACCGGAGTACTTCGTCCATTTATTGCTGCTGAATTTGAACGGGAATATGATTTAGGTTGGGATTTGCAACTTAAGCAGAAGTTAGAAGCCGAATACACTACTAAACCTGTATTTGTAGCTGATAGAGTATATCCTTCTGCAATTTCCGATTAATACAAATCTGTTAAATTTTTTGCTGAGGTTGGGACTAGAAATTTGATCGCTTTTCTCAGCCTTTTGGCTGTTTTATTTGACATTTACTAATTATCTCTCGAACAATAACTAATCAAACACAAAATCGTTTTAGTTGATATAGCTGATTTTTTTGGAATGTACATAAACTGCTAAAAATATCAATCAAGTATGAATATCATAGAAACAATTAAGAACAGCTTAAAAGAACTGATTGGTAATACAGTACAAATTCTTCCAGCCCTTGTAACAGCCTTAATAATGTTGTTTTTAACGCGTTTTGCGGCTGAGTTTTTTAAGGGTATCGCTACTAAGATTGCACAAAGAACAATTCGTAGTAAATCTCTTCAACTTTTGCTGTCTAAAACAGTTTATGTTACAACTTGGACTATAGGAATTATTATTGCCTGTGTAATTGTTTTTCCCGGATTAAGGTTGGGCGATATTATTGCTACATTGGGACTTAGCTCTGTTGCAATAGGTTTTGCTTTTCAGGATATTTCCAAAAATTTTCTTGCAGGAATACTTTTATTATTACAACAACCCTTTAAAATCGGCGATCAAATTGTCATAGGGAATTATGAAGGAACTGTAGAACAAGTTGATATTCGGACTACTCAAATTCACACATATACTGGTGAAAAAGTTTTATTACCTAATTCTACAGTGTTTACAAGTGCGGTATTGGTAAGAACTGCTTTTGAAAGTAGAAGAACCGATTTATCAGTTGGAGTAGATTACAATACCCCCCTACCTAAAGCATCTCAAATATTGGAAAAAACGATTTCTCTAGTAGAGGGTGTATTAGCTGAACCTGCTCCAGAAATAGATTTAGTCAGCTTTAGTGATAGTTCAATAGATTTCATCGTTCGCTACTGGACATTGCCACAGCAAAAACAAGTACGTCATGTAAAAACAAGGGCAATAACTAATATTAAGAAAGCATTAGATAATGCCAATATTGTAATTCCTTACCCAATACGTACTCTTTATTTCTATAATCAGAAACAATACAACGACTACCAAGAAATATCAAAACCAGACAATAACTCCAATAATCATCATAAAGTAATGCAATCAAATGAATAGAGAATGCAAAATTTTAAAATTAGTAAAATTCCTATAACCGCAAAAGTTTCAAGTTAACAAATAAGTATTTTAAACTATTTTATGTTGGGTTGATTTACAAAAAAATAACCCAACTTATAGTTATAACCTATGTTTAAAATTTATTTTTATCAATCAATATAGCCGTTCTCGGTTGAGTGCAGTTACCAGTTTTCATGAGATAATCCCAGAGCGTAATGCACGCACGGCTGCTTGAGTGCGATCGTCAACACATAGTTTACTCAAAATGCCGCGAACATGGGTTTTTACGGTTCCCACTGTCAGGAATAGCCGTTTGGCAATTTCTGCGTTATCACAACCTTCCACTATTAATCCTAATACTTCTAATTCTCTTGGTGTAAGAGGGTAAGTTTCAATTACTTTTTCAATCTCAGAATCAACAGCACGAATGGAGATTGTTTTTGTATTAGCTTCACTGTTTTCACCTTTTTGACTTTCAGTTTCTGCGCGTATTTTTCGCAACACTACATCAGCAATATTCGGATCGAGCCAGGAATTTCCTTCGTAGGTTTCTAGAAGTGCATCAATTAATTTTTCGCTTTCAATATCTTTCATACAGTAAGAATCGGCACCAGCACCCAAGGCAGCTAATACAGCTTCCTCACTATTTTGCATTGTTAATACTAATATTTTCGTTTTGTATTCTTCGCTTTGTGCCTGTAATTCTCGGTATTTACGAGTTAATTCGATACCATCAAAATCTGGTAAGCCAATATCAACTGTAGCCACATCTGGTCTTAAAATTTGTAGTAGCTTCAAACCTTCTGTAGCATTGGCAGCTTCCCCAACAATTTTAACATCTTCTCTCCCTTGCAGGGCTGCTTTTAAACCAATTCGAGTTAAATTATGGTCTTCAATAATTACAACTTTTATTTCTTTCATATGTAGTTCCTTTAACCCTACTTCTAATATTTCCTCTATTTTGAAGCATTACATGATGCATATTCAACACTACCATATTTATTAATATGGTATTTTCTCTGTAAATTAACGCTACACAAGGAATCTAGGCTAACTTATTTCTGGTGCATTAGTGAATGTAAAAATATACATCTGTAGATAGATACACAAATTTTATGACATCAACCTTTAGATAGATTTATTCAGAACATTCTACTGTTCTCTAGAATATTGGTTTCATAAAAAGAAATAGCTATGCTGGAAACTGTATTACTACGGTTATAAGACACTGTTTGTTTTAAGTACCAAAATACTTAGGTTTCTTAATATCTTCCCTAAGCAATTATTACTTATTATATTAGTTCTTATATTGACTCGTATCTTTGCCGTAAATTAATATATGGAAACATAAACTGATGACTATGGAATCTTCTGAATATACTAATAAAAGTAACTTAGATTGGCAATACTTACAATCTAAATTAGAACCTGTTAATAATTCACAGCAACATTTACTTGATTGTGAGTTGCAATTTTGGGATTTCGTTTATCATCTTATTTGTATTGCGGATGTAAATGGGACAATTAAATATGTGAATCGGCGTTGGTTGGAAATTACTGGATTGAATGAGATTGAAGCTAATAGTAGTAAATTATTTGATATAGTTCATTTTGAAGAACGAGATAATTTTTATTATCCCAACATCAACTTCAACTACTACGGGGAAGAGTTTATCCCATGGAAGGATTATATTCTCGGGTTGGACGTATTCAGCGCATGGCCGAAACAGTTGATATGGGAAAGTTATTAGATGAGATAATTTATTTGCTTGCACCTCCTGCTGATTTCACAATTGAAATTAAATCTCAAATGCCAATTTCGACCGCTCAAAAGTTAGCTTTAAATCAAGTTTTTTATCATCTTATTAGTCATGCTATTAAGCACCACTCACATAATTATGGATACATAAACATTTGGGCTAGTGATAAAGAAAAATTTTATTAATTCACAGTTAGTTATGATGGTGCTGGTATTTCCCCAGAATTTCATCAGAAAATTTTTACCATTTTTCAAACCCTAGAAGCTGGCGAACGCAAAGAAAGTACTGGAGTTGGTTTGGCGATTGTCAAGAAAATTATCGATAGTATGGGAGGTGAAATTAAAGTAGAATCTCAATTGGGAGAAGGAGCAAAATTTATTTTTACATCGCCAAAATGAACTTGTATAAAATATACAGTTATCCTAAAGGAGTATATAATGTCATAACAAGTTCTAACTAACGATGCAATTCATGATTAAATTAGGAATCTATAATTCGTAGTAAAAAAAATAACATAAAAAATACAAATTATTTTTGAGAAAATGAGAAACTTTAGATAACTGATTTCTTCCTATGAAGTATGTTAAGTAAAAATAGTCGAATCATGGATCATCGAATGATAAATATTTTGCTAGTCGAAGATGATGAAGTGGATATTATGAATGTTAAACGAGCATTCAAAAGAGGTAATATCGCCAATCCCTTATTTATTGCTAATAATGGTCTCGAAGCATTAAATATGTTAAGAGGAACACAAGATAATCCAGCCGTAGTTCCCCACGATCGGCGCTTAATTTTACTCGATTTGAATATGCCTAAAATGGGGGGAATTGAATTGTTACAACATTTACGAAATGATCAAAATCTCAAATCAATTCCAGTAGTCGTATTAACTACATCTAATCAAGACAGGGATTTAGTAGAAGCATACAACTTTAATGTTGCTGGTTATTTAATAAAACCGGTTGAATTTTCTCATTTTGTAGAAGTAATGGCAACATTGAATAAGTATTGGTCATTGTCAGAAATGCCAAATTAATATAATTTATGCATGTAATTAAGAATATAGTATTTATAAATATAATGCTTTCTAAGACTCTTTTCTAGTTTATATGCTGTAATTTATAAAATTGACAAAGTCATGTTTTTGTTAAAAAATGGCTTTTTTATTCAAAAATAATAATGGAAAAAACCTTAAGAATCTTACTTATAGACGATGATGGAGTTGACAGAATGGCAGTTTGTCGCGCTCTCGGCAAAATAGAATTTTCTGTCAATATATTAGAAGCTTCTAATTATGAGGAAGCAATAACTTATTTAGAAAACAATGAATTTGATTGTATTTTTCTTGACTATCACTTACCTGGAAAAGATGGTTTAGCAGTAGTTAGAGAACTACGTGATTCAGGAAATAAAATACCTTTAGTTATATTAACTGGACAAGGGGACGAACAAATTGCTGTAGAAATAATGAAAGCAGGTGCATCAGACTATATTAATAAGTCAAGAATTAGTTCCCAGTTATTAGCCAAAAGCTTACAACATGTAGTGCGGATGTATGAAGCTGAAACAAAAATCGAGTTATTTCATCAACAATTATTGGAAAGTAACGAACAACTAAAATATAAAAATCAGCAACTAGAGGAAAAACAGCAGCAAATTCATCAACAAAATCTGAAATTACTAGAAGCAGCAGAATTAAAATCTCGTTTTTTAGCAACAATGTCCCATGAGTTGCGAACTCCGCTGAATGCAATAATGGTTTTTTCAGAAATGATTTTGCGAAAAACCAAGGGAAAACTCTCTCATTCAGAATTAGATATGGTAGAGCGGATTTTGAATAATGGTAAAAATTTATTAGAACTAATTAATGATATTCTTGATTTATCAAAAATTGAAGCTGGTGGATTGCAATTGGTTCCAGAAGAATTTGATATTGCCCAATTAATTAAAGTTTCTGTAGATGAATTACGTATATTAGCAGAACGAAAAAATTTAACAATAAATACATATATAGATTTACAAAACTCAATAGTTTTTCACGATCGCACCAGAGTTAGACAAGTAATTGTGAACTTACTTTCTAACGCAATCAAGTTTACTGATACTGGAAAAGTAGAAGTAAGTGCAAATGAAATTACCAGCGAATTATTAAGAATTTCTGTGCACGATACTGGAATTGGAATCGAAGCAAAAAAATTAGAACATATATTTGAACCATTTAGGCAAGCAAATCAAACTAACTCAAGACAGCATCAAGGAACGGGATTGGGTTTAGCCATTACAGATTCATTAATTAAAATGATGAAAGGTTCAATATCAGTGGAAAGTGAGTTAGGAAAAGGTTCAGATTTTCGTTTAGAATTACCACGTTTTTTATGATGATTTCTAATATAGTAAATAAACAGGATAAAATTTTGGCTGTCGATGATGTATATGACAATTTACTTGTCGTCGAAGCTATTTTAGAAGAAGAAGGATACGAAATTTCCTTAGAAGGGGATAGTAGAAAAGCTCTTGTAATGGTAGAAGAATCTCCACCAGATTTATTATTATTAGATGTGATGATGCCTTCACTTGATGGCTACGAATTTACTCGACGGATTCGTCAAAATTCTGCATTACCATTTATTCCCATTTTATTAGTCACAGCTTATGATGAGTCGAATGTAGTTGAAGGGCTTGATGCTGGTGCCGATGATTTTATTCGCAAACCAGTTAATCCCGATGAATTACAAGCACGGGTGCGCTCATTACTGCGATTAAAACATAGTATTGACGAGCGCGATCGCATGGCACAATTACGTCAAGATTTTGTTTCCCGGTTTGCTCACGATCTAAAAATTCCTTTAGTTGCATCAAATCGAATTTTGGAATTGATGGTTAAGGGACAATTTTTTAGTGTCACCTCCGATCTGAAGGCGATCATTGATAATATGATTGATAGCAACCGTGACTTACTGGCAATGGTACAGAATATGCTAGAAGTCTATAAATTTGAAGCAGAATGCAAAACTTTTAACTTTAGTAACTGCAATTTAAACCAACTTATACGCAGTGTCGTACAAGAATTAACTCCTTTAGCCCAGGGAAAAGGATTATCCTTAAACCTAGATATAACCGAAGAAAAATCCGTGGTAACATGGGGCGATCGCATTGAGCTACGACGGGTTTTTACTAATATTATCGGTAATGCAATTAAGTTTACTGATACTGGTTATATTTCAATATGTTTAAAAGTAACTCCTGACAATGGTTTGATTGAAATTGAAGATACTGGTACGGGAATTTCTCAAGAAGAACAAATGAGATTATTTGAACGGTTTCGTCAAGGGACAAACAAACGTTCTGGTAGCGGTTTAGGTTTATATTTATCCCGTTGTATTATTGAATCCCATCAAGGTAGTATAAGCGTTAATTCTGAATTAGGTAAAGGCAGTTTGTTTACAATTAGCCTACCCATTTATATCCCTGTTTCTTAAGTAATAATAGGCTATTATACCAATTTGCGATGATTCGTTATTTTTGCAGTTTTTCTACTATATCAAGTTCGGATCAATACTTATAATCAAATTCCGGCGTTGCCCTTTACCGCTTAAGAGGTGGATTTAGCGCTTAAGCGCTACTACAAATATCTTTTTTTCATAAGTATTTAAAATTAAGCGAACTTGATATTAACCGCTCCCTAAGGTGGGTAAGGTGTTTTGAAATTTATAAATAAAAAGATGTGGATGTTACAAGTGTTTCTCCGATTTTTGATATCACATTCCAAGGCTGAGAATATATTGCGATTAAATAACTATATGGCAAAAATGTAAGTTTGAATACTTGTCAAAACAATAATTTCTATGTAATATCCATGAAAAATAACTAATTTTGGTTTGTCTTATTGATAATTATCTCCGATAATTAACAATATAAATTGGATTTCACAAAAACACGTTGTATTTTGAAAAACCAAGGTGTTACAATTCAACTTCCCAGCCAACTATAAGTTACACATTCAACTTTACTTGGAAAAAATAAGTTTTTGTGTATAATAGTAAATTAGTTCTATTTACTATCGACTCGGTAAATTCTTTCTTTGATTGAAATTCTAAACGAAGAATTTGATTGACTTGGTAGTTATTAAGTTTTGAATCGATACCAATTCTATGTCACAACTAAAACTACAGTTATAAAATCTAGAACTCTGTAGTTTTAATTGCGGGCTATACAAACTTAATTTACCACAGTCAATTATGGAACTTATTTTGCCCTCAGATGACTTACAAAAAAATGCCGATAAACCATTAATATTTGCAATTGAAGATAATGAAGATAATTTATTATTAATAAGTTATATCGCTGAAAATCTCAACTGTCGCTTTGTAGGAGAAAATCAAGGTAGTCATGCACTAATGATTGCCAAAAAATATCAACCAAGTCTAATTTTATTAGACATAATTTTACCAGATTTAAGTGGATTTGAGATTTTTCAAAATCTGCAAAAAGACTCTGCTACTGCTCATATTCCGGTTATAGCTATTACTGCTTTAGCAATGAAAGAAGATGAGGACGAAATCCAAGCAGCTGGTTTCCATGAATATGTAAAAAAACCATATATTTTAGATCAATTAGAAGATATAATTTTGAGCTATCTTCCTTAAGATATACTTAATTAATCGTCGGAAATTTTTCATCCTCACTCACCTATAACCATATTAAACAAGATATTAAATATAAATTACCACCGTCAATTGGAATATTCCTCTGACGATTATTTATATCTAAATGTATACCTTTTCTAATTAATCCATTTATCTACAGGCAGAAGTACAAAAAAAAATATTTTCATATACTGTTTATAGTCAAAAGAAATTAACAATCAACCAAAACACAAGGATAAAAATTATGAGTACAGAAGATAGATTGAATGCAACCGCAAAAAATATCGAAGGTAAAGCTCAAGAAATGATTGGCGAAATTACTGGAGATCCTAAAGATAAAGAAGAAGGAAAAGAAAAGCAAACAGAAGCTAAAGTACAACACAGTATAGAAAATGCAAAAGATGAAGTAAAAAAAGCTATTGACTAATTTCATTCATCTTTTGCGGAATATAATAACTCTGTAAGGTTTAGATTCTAGGATCTAAACCTATTTTCATATATTTATTTTACCGTTCAAACAAGCCTTGGAAGGGTGAAGGCTCAAGCATGACTCCGAGGCAGTGCAACATACGCTATTGGAACTTATAGTTTATAATAATTTTATGCTTTTCAAGATATCAACTTAAAGCGTTCACTTCCCGCTCTCATGCCTTCGGCGTAGTCTTAGGCTTGATCGGCAAAGAACACTTAACTTGCTATTTTTAAAATCACGAGCCAATTAATCCATATCAAGCGCTGCTTTACCGCAGGATAAATGCCTCCCATGCTATTGCGATCCTATTCGGAAATAAGTAATGACACCAGAAGATTCTTGTGTAAATAGACGGCAACAACCTCTAGTGTTGGCAGTAGAAGATAATGAAGATAATCTCTTAGTTATTAATTATGTAATAGAATCCCTTGATTACAGGTTTATCGGTGAAACTAATGGTGTCAGAACATTAGAAATTGCAAAACAATATCAACCAGATTTGATATTGATGGATATTCTGTTAACAGATGTAAATGGCATTGATATTTTTTACCAACTTCAACAAGATCCATTGACATCTTTCATTCCAGTAGTAGCCGTAACAGCTTTAGCTATGACAGAAGATTGGCAACGCATACAAAAAGCTGGTTTTCATGGCTATATTATTAAGCCTTATATGCTCGAAGAGTTGGAGAATGTAATTATTCAACACCTTGAACCAATTAGAATTTCTCCTCAGAGCAAGGTAGCCATACACCATGATGCTTAACTATCGCCATCGACGAATAAAGCGATTAAACTGACACAATTTGCATCTAAATGACTGGCAAACAGTATCTGTGTGATTTCAATTTCTGTAACTTCTTCAATCAGGTTTTTAAGTTGAGGTCGTAGTATTTCTTCTATACTACTTCTGACTTCTTTCGCTATTGTCTCATGTCCATTTTTGATTAACAATAATTCTGGTTTAGTTAGGGCTTCCTGAATCACTATTACCAGCTTGTTATCTAAAAAATTACAGTGTATTTCATCAATTCGGTGTCCAAGCTGCTTATGAAATATAGATTTTATCTGTTGGGATAAGCTTTTCTCAACATGATTAGACGTGATAGTCGATGTTTGACGCATGGGGAAATACCTCTGAATAAAAATTTAGTTTTCTAGTATTTAGTAAAAATATGTTATGTAAGGAGAGAATCCATAGCCTAGGTAATGTTAACGATGGCAGTAAGACATGTCAAATCTCAAGATGTGGATCGAGGCACCCAGATATAAAAACAATAGTCAAATAACTAACTTAAAAATTAAACCTAAAACTCCACAAAAACGCATAAATAATAGTTATTACTGCTCTCTCGCTATTACTATTCTCATTCCCAGGCTATTTAAGCAGTCGATCAAAGCTATTTATACAGAAATTAGCATTGTTTTTCTTCTTGTTTCGTTTCTTGTTTAATAACCGATGTTTTATTTTTTTTGAGTTTAGGTATCGCCTCGGGATTACGAACTGATGGCGTGTCTGACAATACCGCAATTATACCACTGCGTTCAGTAGTTAAAGTTACATCTGACAATAAGTCAAGGACGGTTCTATCGAGGATTTCTTCTATTAGCTGCTTTAATTGAGGTTCAATAGCTTCGTCTAACCCGGAACGGACTTGTTCGGCTAATTTTTCTTGACCTTGATTAATTAATAATTGCTCTGGTTGTGTGATAGAATTCTCAATGACAATTGCCAGCTTAGTATCGAATAGTTGGCAGGTTACTTTTGTAGGTCTATGTCCTAAATAGGTTGCATAGAAGTTTTGAATTCGTTGTGATAGATTTCTTTCTAGTTGTCCGCGAGTTGGGTTGGTTGTTGTCATTAATGTACTCCTTAAATGTATAGACCGCTACAGACAAGCCAAAAGCTGTCCTTTAAACGAGTGATTGCTGTAGCATAATCCTCACGAGAGAAAGTTAGCTAACACCAAAAAGTTGTATATGCTCAAAAAAAATTGAGTTATCAGTAACGGTGTATCTTCTAAACTTCTAAATAGCTTTTAGTTTCTGGCTGCTAAATAGAATATCAAATTTATTGTTTAAAAGATAGTATTATTTGATTTGAATTAAATGATGCAATTTCTATGTAAAAGGGTGTTTATGATTCGATTTCATTAAAGTATTGTCCTAAAGCACCTCCTTTAGAAAAAGCATCGCTGTTGAGATTTTTATAGAATACAACCATTAATTAACTCAGTTTTTCCTGTACTATTCAACTTAATTAAATTAGATAATTGTAAAAACAACATCTGCCATCTTCATGATTTTGTTGAAGCCCTAGGATAGAGATGTCTTTGTCATATAAATAATTTGTCGGAGCATAAATCTTTCTTTGAATATATCTATGTTATTCCTTTAGAGAGAAGATTTATTTTATACGAGAAAACTAATTTATCCAGATTCATGACAACCTTGGTTGTATTCACATTTGTAACTCCTCTAAGATATCTGCATTCTCTTATATTAAATATGAAACTTATGTAGAGATGTAGCACTGCTACGTGTGGACTAGTCCGGAATCACCACTTCATGTTTAGAGCATATTTAATTTTTTGATCGGTACATTCTCACGGGCCTTCTCTGTCCGTACCACAAGAGTTTTCGATTTTTTTTTGTAACTCATTTACTTGCAAAATGCTGTATATTCACTTAATAGACAAAAGCCTAAATTTTTGAGCTTGACCGAACCCCTTCGGGGTAG
>DESS01000310.1 GCA_002361335.1 Richelia sp. UBA3308 | reverse complement strand
ATATTGATTATTATTATCTCGATTTTGATCAACTAGATATTTAAAATCTTGATTTTTATGATATTGATTATTATTATCTTGATTTTTATTAGGATTTACGTACTCGTGAGAAATTTCCATTGGTTTGGAATTATTTGCGATCGCGGCGATGACAGTATTTGGTTTGTGGTTGTGTAAGTCGTGTTGATCTCGAATTTTCTGTGTGAGAAAGCGAGCGATTTGGCGAGAAACGAAGGGATGCCCGCCGCTATTATAATGGATTTGTTTGGGTGTGGCTGCATCAAATTCTAATCCCATTAATTTACCAAGATTCACCAACATATTTTGAGTTTCTGCTTCGGAGAAGGGTGGTAAAAAGATTTCTTTGAAAAAGCTAAATACGGGATTGGTAGCAACTCCTGTTTGTGCCCAAGAATTAATGCGATTGCAATCGGGATGTACGTCGGCAATTAACAGTGACATTTTTCGTTGTTGACATAATACCCGCAGCGCTCCCATAAAGGTATTAAATTCTTCTACTTTGTCGCGGTTGTCTTCTGGTGTGGGAATAATTCTTTCTACTTCATCTAAAAAGCAGATAATTGGTAATTTATATTTAAAGTTCTTATTTTTATGATTTTTCTGAATGACACGGACATATTCATTTACTTGTTGAATAAAGTCAACTGTTAATTCGGCGGCTGGTGTATCTGAAGAATATGGTACAAATTGGGGGAGTGGAATTTGACTTTCTAAAGTAGATATTTCTAATGTAGATAAACTGAGGAGAATTTTGTTAAATAAAGCCGCAGCGTAGCGAGAACTGTTATAGGTTTGTAAATCAATGTGTACAATTGGATGTTGCCGCAACATAAAGCCTAATTGCAGCAATACGCAGGTTTTTCCTGATTTACGCAATCCAAAAAGTCCTACTCCTTGATATCTGAGTAATTCTTCTCCCAAGCGTTGTAAGATTTCTGTCCGACCAAAAAATGATAAGGTATCGCTAATGGCATTCCTGTCATCAAAGAAATCAGCACGCTGGAGGTATCTATCAATATATTCATCCAGCAATCCCATACAATCATGTTTATCACCTAAGACTTTTTCTAGTGATGTTATGGGAATAGGAATTAACAAAAAATTATCCCGCAGCCGCACTTTGGCAATTTCCATTCTGGCTGTGGTATCTGGGGGAAATTTATAAATTAATAAACCAATTTTTTGACTAGCTGTTGTTGTTAATTGTTGGGAAAGTTCTACTAAATGACTGATATCTTTATCTGTTGGCGCATCGACAGTTATTAACAGGGGAAACGGCGTGTAATCGCTCAAACTGTTTTCAATAGTTTCTATAGTTAAATAAAGTTGTTGCTCTCGTTTGATTTTGGCATCAACTTGTTCTAAAAATTTGGCGACAAAATTTAAATACTGAACTTTTTGTTCGTGTTGTTGTAATACCGACTTGATGTTTACCCCTTGAGTCCATTTTTGCGGTAAACGTAATTGTAACAACTGAACAAATTTATCGCTTAATGTATGGTCTTTATTGTTAACAGCGTATTCAATAATTCGTTCTCGTAATCCTAAAGCGTCATCTAAAGGAAGTAAATTAGCTAATAATAAATATACACCGCGAAACCTGGGATCATTAATGTGTTCATTAACCCGCTCTTGAACAATTTCATCTATACCGAGAAAGTTTTGCACCAGGAAGAATTCCATAATTTTATCGTGGCGGAAATACCAGCTTTTCTCAACCTCCCCTCGATCGTTCTTCCACTGACGGCTGATAACCATTTTATATTTTTCATCTTCGAGACAGGTTAATTCTGGTTTAAATTCCTGGCTGGGTATAGTGGTTTCATCATTTAACCGCATTTGGTAAACGGCTTGAGAAAATCTTTGTAAAGGAAATTCCTGTTGCCATTCTCCCACATATTCTGCCGACATTAACTGATATTGCTGTTCTTGCAAGCGAAATAAATCTGGTTGCTGTCCTTGTGATAACATGAGCGCAACCAAAGTTAAATCCATGGGGTTGGAAAGAATCCGTTTGGTTGCTGCTAAATCTTCTGGGGATTGTAGTTCGTTGAAAGCTTCCGCAAGGTATTTTGAACAATCTTCTTCATATTTAATCTCTAAATTTGGCTTTAATTCCCCACCGTCTAATGATGTTTGATGCGCCCCATCCAAATTCCAGTCTTCTTCTTTCTTCCTTCTTCCTTCTTGCTTCTTTCTTCTTCCTTCGCGAACTCCACCCATACTATAACGAGAAAGCAAAAACTGCTGAATTTGTTCTCGCTGCAAGGGCTGTAATTCATATTTCTTAGCAGTAGAAGGGGGTATCCACTCCAGGGGCTGAGTAGTCATAATCATATTGCCCCGGAAATAGCCTTCCGCAAACTGAGAGATTTTCGCTCGTGTATCGGCTGTGACTTCGTTGAGTCCGTCAATACAGATATCTAGAGCACCATTGTAAATAAGATTTTTTAGAAACTTCCTATCATCTACCTGTTCTTTCAGCTTGGCATAAATTGCTTTAATAACTCCTTTGTCACACTTTTGGGCGGGGAGATAAACAAAAATGCCCTGAGATTTGTTCGCCAAATAACGGAGAAACATTGACTTACCCAAACCAGATTCCCCTTCTATGACAACTTGTCCTTGAAGAATCGGAATTGCTGCGGTAATCGGTTGAAATTCTGGTGTAATGTTATCTGGAGAAATTGTATTTTGTGGCGATAAGCCCTTCGGGCATGCGCTTCGCGATCGCCTTTTTTTAATTTTCTTGAATTTATTCCTCATTCCTAAAGGTAGCCAAGCAATCCCAACACTTAGCGATCGGCAAAGTGAATGAGGAAAATTTGGCTGCCAATAAAAAGCCACTTCCAAAATTCCAGATTATTAATGACGCGCTGTAGGGTATCAGCTTGTTTTTTACCGTCTTCTTTAAGGTTTTGATAATGACGTTGTAGTAAGAGGATATCCCTTGCTTGCCAATCAACTAAGTCGGCAACTACAGCAATCTGTCGTGCCAATTCTGGGCGCAAATCTGATAGAGAATCCCTGATTATCCAAGTTTCCTCGAACACTCCCATGATTTCTCTACCTTTGTCAACATCTAAATCATTTGGTGTAGTCTTAGGCTTGCCAACCCATTCGATTAAAGTTTCTATATCTTGCTCGCCACCACCGATAAAATGTGCCAAAAATCTCAATCTATTAACTTCTAAGCGGGAAAAATGCACTGCATCTAGAATTTGCACAATAACACGTAAACCTTGTTGCTCTAGCTTTGGTAGTACATTAGCTGCGGAATTACGGACATG
>DESS01000311.1:1691-30359 GCA_002361335.1 Richelia sp. UBA3308 | reverse complement strand
AAGCACTAACAACTAACAACTAACAACTAATAATGAAAAATTCCTATTTCTGGTTTTTATGTTTTAGTATCATATTTTTTCTTTCCCTTGATTTTTGGTTTTGGCAATCAGATGTATCATTTTCATTATTTTATCTTCCTGCTTGGGTAATATATTTTATTGGGTTACAACTTTTTATTTCTTTTACCATGATCGTATTTGCTCTCACATTTTGGAAAACACCTTTAAATTAGTTTAAACATACATGAACATAGAAAATATTCTGCCTTATTTATTTATTTTTGCTTATTTATTATTCACTCTAGTTGTAGGCATTATTGGTTATCGAAGTGAAAATAACACACCTCAAGATTATTTTTTAGCTAACCGTAAAATTGGCAGTATTGTTTTATTTTTCACCCTTGCTGCTACCAATTTTAGTGCTTTTGCTTTTTTGGGATTTGCTGGTTCTGGTTACCGTGTCGGTATTAGCTTTTATCCCATGATGGCTTTTTCTGGAGCATTTGTAGCAATTTTATTTTATGTAATTGGTTACAAAGTTTGGCTTTTAGGTAAAGAAAAAGGATTTATTACTCCCTCAGAATTAATTGCAGAACGTTTGGGAAGTCAACCTCTTAAACTTATATTTCTGGCAGTAATGGTGATTTTTACATTACCTTATTTGACATTACAACCAATTGGTGGAGGATATCTTTTAGAGAATTTAACTAATGGACAAATTCCTTATTTTCTTGGAGCAATCCTTTTAACATTTGTGGTTGTAATGTACGTGTTTATGGGTGGAATGAAAAGCGTTGCATTAACCGATGTTTTGCAAGGTGTTTTAATGTTTGTGTTGATGATTGTTGCTGTAGTCACTATTGCCAACAATTTGGGAGGATTTTCCACAGCCAACCGTACTGCTTACGAACAATTACCAGAACTTTTTTCTCGACAGGGAGTTGATAATTTTTTCACAAAATCTAAGTGGTTTAGTTATCTGCTGTTGTGGATTCTTTGTGTACCGATGTTTCCCCAAATGTTTATGCGGTTTTATATTCCCAAAACAGCCACTCCTTTAAAAGTTTCTGCGATTTTGTATCCAATAATTACCACGACAATATTTATTTGTCCGGTATTAATTGGAGTTTGGGGACATATTCCTTTTCCCGATTTAGCTGGAAAAGCAACCGATCGGATTTTACCAATGATGTTGGCTGAATATACTCCCGTTTGGATAGCTTCTTTTGTGATGGTGGGAGCATTAGCTGCTTTGATGTCAACTTTAGATTCCCAACTTTTGGCTTTAAGTTCGATGTTGACAAGGGATGTATATATTTCTTATTTTCGTCCCAATGCAACTCTATCCGAACAAACTTTAGTCGGTAGAATATTAATTGTGATTCTGGCGATTATTGGTTTAATTATTGCTTATAATCCACCAGCAACAATTTCTGCGATCGCACAATCAACTTTCACCGGAATAGCTATTTTATTTCCCACAGTTATTGCTGCTTTGTATGGTAAAAATATTAATGCCTTTAGTTGTATTGTTTCAATTCTTGTGGGGGAAGCTGTATTAGTTGGTTTTCAATTAAAGATAATTCCAGCCAGTTTTACCTTTGGTTTTTTACCAATTGTACCGATAATGATAATTTCTAGTTTGATTATTGTTTTAGGAACTGTTTTTCAAAAAAAGAGGTAGGGTACGTTACCACAGCGTAACGCACCAAAATCTCTCAAACTAAGAGGAAAAGAAATTGAACGCCCTTCAACACAGGATTCTTATTGTCATTGCGAGTGTAGCGAAGCGAAATGAAGCAATCGCAAGGATTTGGGATTGCTTCACTTCGTTCGCAATGACACAAATAAGGCATACCCACTTATAAAAAATCAATTTTAACCAAGCAACTGCGCTGCACTAATCAAATCAACAAAACCCAAAAAATGATGATCGTGAACGTAAATATAAACTTGTTCGCCAAATAACATATGTAGGATTGTTCGTACTATCCAGAAAATAAACATAATCAAAACAAAACACCCAGCAAAACCTGCAAAACACCCAATGGCAAAACCCTTTTCGTCAAAATCCAACATAATATTATTTTTCCACTACTAATAACTTTTCATTGCTGTTCACCGGGCATGATAATTCAAAATAACTCTACACCCTAAATTCCTTTCTTTTAGCCCTGGCGATCGCACTTTCTCTTTTCTTCAATATACTTAAATTGTCGTAAAATTCTAGTTTTGACTTATACTAAAAATTTTTTCTTTAGATTTAAGCATCAAAGTTGTTTTAAATACTTTTAATTTGATTAATTGTTTTGTGATCTTGGAAACCTCACCCCGCCGACCGCAGGCGGGGTGAGGTTTAGAGAGGGATTCTACAAATTAAACTCAATTACTTTCCCTGAAGCAGCACGGGAATACTTAACAGCAGCAACTTGGTGTGAATCAGAATTACGTAAAGTAATTAATCCCGATTTGTTAGTCATTTGCATAGACTCATGACTGGAACGACTTACCATAAACCGCTTGACTTCGTTCGGTTGTAATGTGCCCATCAAGCTTTCCCCACGTCCGATTCTGTCTTCCATTTGCCAACCACTCAGATCAATTGCTTCATTACTCATGTTTTGCAATTCAACCCATTCTTTACCTTTATCTGTTCCTGAAGGGTTCGGTAATGCTCGGATGATTGTTACAGAACCATCATTTTTGATAATTTGATCTATTGGTACAACACGAGGAACATTAATTTCTGGTTCTTCTGTACCATCAAGACTGAGGAAGATAGGGAAGAACGAACGAATCATCTCTCCTCGGGTACCATTGGGATTAGTATTGCGATAGAGTACTAAATCGTAGTTCGCTCCATTGATATTTACTCGTCGTTTGTCCCGTTTAACTCTACTGTTGTTAATGCTCTCGTAAAACACAACCGTTGCGATCGCAATTTCACATTCTGGACTAGGGCCAACAAAAAAACCACCTTTCTTCTTAAATAGTTTAGCAATAACGTTACCACGCATATCAGTTATTGTTTGCGACTGTTGTAGTGTGACAACGTTGGGATTTCGTGGCCCATCTTCTCCTCTCAAGTCATATTTATAACCCAAATAGTTGACTCGCTGATTTTGCTCATCAAGGTAAAATTTTACCCAAGAATGATATCCCGAAACTTTACCTAGAGTTTCTCGGTTGTCACCATCATGGGTATCAAATTTTCCTTCACCCACAAAAACATGCTCAAAACCAGAAGCAAATTTAGTTGATTTACCGTTGTAGTAATTGGTGTATAGTTCAAACCAAATACGGTTTAGCTTGGACAAAAACTGCTGTTCAGAGAGATTTTCACCGAACTCTTGGTTAATATATTTCAATGCCAATTGCATTGGCTTGGTTTTGATAATTAGAGATAAAAACTCCCTTTGCTCTGCTTCTTCTTGCTCCGAAGTAAATTCAGGATCTACAGAGCGAATAGCGTAATTATCCAACAGATTAATAAAACTAACGTAGGTTCGATTTGGGTCAAATAGTTTCTCTTCATTAACCTGATAAAATAAAGGTCTTGTAGCTAAATCTATCTCCCGATTTCCATTCGCTTTTACTTGTTCATCCAATAAAATGTCAGCATTGGGATTTTCCCACTCCCCATTGGAATTACGAGGACTTACAGAGAATTGGTTCTCATCATTTTCCCAAAGAATTTGATAAATATTATCTTTGCTTAATTCAATAGATTCTAGATTATTTGCAGTTGAAATTGTTTGCATGTTCAAATTTATCATAGTAATTTCACTCTGTGATAGCACAAAATAACTTTGTTCAAGATTGCTGCCTTGTACAAGTGGATCAGAAGTCCAGTTGATAGTTAATACTTGACAAAGATGATTTATATTCGCTATTACAAACAACAATTATTTGATAAATAATTACGCAAAATTGATATATCAAATCTGAAATATTGTCAATCGATCAAATTTTTAGTTTTTTGTGGTGTTTCACCCAATACAGTTCGGATATTCTCTCCCCCTGCTCCCCATCTCCCCATCTCCTCAGCCCCTCAGCCCCTGCTTGTCCTTTCTTGCCAATTTCTTGAACCGTATTAGTATTCCACCCTACCGTAGTAATATCGTTAAGATAGAAAGATTAGCAGCGAACAGATGCAAATCAACTGGCAAACCGCCAAAACCTACGAAGATATTCTTTACCATAAAGCCGACGGCATTGCGAAAATCACCATCAACCGTCCCCACAAACGCAATGCTTTTCGTCCTAAAACTGTTTTTGAACTTTATCAAGCCTTTTGCGATGCCCGGGAAGATTCTAATATAGGCGTAGTTTTATTTACTGGTGCTGGTCCCCACACTGATGGTAAATATGCTTTCTGTTCCGGTGGCGACCAAAGTGTACGGGGAAAAGCCGGTTACGTCGATGATGATGGGGTACCCCGTTTAAATGTATTAGATTTACAGCGCTTGATTCGTTCCATGCCCAAAGTCGTAATTGCCTTAGTTGCGGGTTATGCGATCGGTGGCGGACATGTTTTACATTTAATTTGCGACTTGACAATTGCTGCAGATAATGCTGTATTTGGACAAACCGGACCAAAAGTTGGGAGTTTCGACGGTGGTTTTGGTGCAAGTTATTTAGCACGCAGCGTCGGACAAAAAAAAGCTCGTGAAATCTGGTTTTTGTGTCGTCAGTACAGCGCTCAACAAGCTTTAGATATGGGTTTAGTAAATACGGTTGTAGCTGTAGAACAATTGGAAGCTGAAGGTATTCAATGGGCACAAGAAATTTTAGAAAAAAGTCCGATCGCAATTCGTTGTTTAAAAGCAGCATTTAACGCTGATTGTGATGGGCAAGCTGGTTTACAAGAACTTGCTGGAAATGCCACTTTACTTTATTACATGACAGAAGAAGGAAGCGAAGGAAAACAGGCATTTTTAGAAAAACGCAAACCTGATTTCCGTCAATATCCTTGGCTACCGTGACATAATGCCGGGATATACTTTGCAAAATTGACCGCACTTTTTGAGTAATTCAAAAAATAAACAAGAAAATTTGCACCTTGTGAGTAAAGGTGCAATTTTTAGCTGCAAGGGTGATAAAACACTGAAAAAACAAATTGTGAAAACAAATTTTAATTCTAAATTAAATGTTGTTCGATGGCTTGATTATATATAGACTAAAACCATCTACCACTTACATAGAACGGTTAAATTGTTTTTACATTAAAGCTGCTCTGATGAAAGTGCTCTAGTGACTTAACCGTTCAAATATTTCCAACAATTAAAGATAATTGCTCCTCACACAAATATTTAGCTTAATAAAGCTTCAACTTTTTTTGAAGTAGATACTCTCTCAACATGAGATTCTAGATTATTCTTAACAACGAATTTTTTAGAACTCTGAGCTAATACTCGATGAGCATGGGGTAAACTCCAAGCATCTTCCAAGGTTTCCCATGAGGGCGCAAAGGCAGGAACAGCCAAAGAACAGGCTTTCCAACTTCCACGCACTGGCGCTCCCAGTTGATGACAAACCCCTCCGCGCCGCCCTTGTGGTGTAAAATGACGACAATTTCGGCAAGCTGAGGTGAAGTAAGACATGCTTTTCATTTTTTGTGCCGTAGACTGGCTGATTTACGTCTTTATATTTTGCTCCTACAGGTAAATACTGAATAAATACACCAAGTTGTGATTCTATATAGTTTTCCGCGATCCCAAGGTAAAAACTAACTTTATGATCTCTTTATGTTTTTGTTATATTTTGAAATTATTATGTAACAAAAAAAAACAAACTCTAAAAAAATCATTCTAGAGTTTTATGCCCAAACCGATTAGGGATCGCGATTAATCAACCTGCTTTAGATGCAGGAGCATAGTGTTATCGAGCTTCAAAGAGTACCCCCCAGACTAAATAATTGCCATAAATTGACAACGATCGCATCAAAATTATCAACTTAAAATTATCAATTATCTATTTACCTTCACTTCCATGCCCCATGCCCTATACTCCATGCCCCATGCCCCATGCCCAATTCAAAAAGACTTAGCAGCACAAATAGAACAAACCTGCCAGCGTTCTAATTCTCCTTTGGGAGTAGGAGATTGACAATTAGGACAAAGGGGTAAAGATGAAAATTGCGCTTTTATAGCTTTAGCCCAATTAGCAAAAGCAGTATCAGGGTTTTTAGGAAAGGACTTAACAAATGTGTGATTACTCATATTTCCTAGGTAACTAGGATGCTCTCGGGATGAAATACTTTGCTGCCGGTATGGTTTTTTCTTAGTACGCTGCCAATGAGCAGTGGAAAAACGTATATCAACTAAAGGCGTTGGTAATACTTTATTTAACTTTTTCAACAATCTTTGACGTTCAAAAGTGAGGTTTTGCGCCCAGGCAGCACTAGAAGTTGCCACCCATAAAACGTCCCGTTCAATAGAAACTGGTTGGGTATGAGTTGCAACGACTTTACCAACAACTTCTTGCCAACAATCAAGTAAGCGTTTTAGGGGCTGTTGTTGGTATAAAGCTTCAATTTGTAGAATATCTAAAATCTCTGGAATTGATTGAAAAGACATCTTAAATAAGGAAAATTGCAGGAATTACAGCTTGGTCAAATTGTATGGCTTTTAATCTACTTAAGTTATTAACCGGTGTAGATATTTGATAGAATAGCTAATATATCAAGCTTTGCTTGCAATTTTAAGTCATGACTATAAATATTTCTTAGCCTCAGTAGCCTTCGTCAGTAAAAAAGCGATTACTGAAGCGAATATTATCTTCCATAGACTTAAATCGGTCAATAATCGGTCAATGCTCAAGTGTTTAAAGAAAAACTAATAACGCCCATGAATAAGCTTTATGGGATATAAAATCAAGGGCAAAAATGATATTTTTTGAATACAGCACATGGAGATTTAGCTAGCGCTCAAGTAATCAGAAATAAAGGATTAAGTGCGCTGCTGTTGCCGGTGTTTTAAAATGCTCCTAGAGAGATACTGATGGAAATTGAAGTAATTCATTACGCCGCAGTGTCTGTGAAAAAAAGAATCCCTCATATAAAAGGTGGGAGTATCAAATCGTAGATAATCTGGCAGTCGGTACGGAGGCACATGGGATATGAGTCAAAACCCCCTATATTATTCTGGTAGTCAAACATCGAAACCCTTATTAATAAAACCAGCACTAAGTGCGGCATTAGCAAGTTTAGAAGTAAAACTTGATGAAGAATTGGCACGATATCGTCGAACGCGAATTATACATAGAACACCAATTCAAAAAAGTCTCGGTAGTTTGATTGCTGCTAAACCCCAAGCTCAAAGCGCTTTAACTGTTGCAAATACTAATAATCAACAAAGTTTAACAGGCGAACAAGCTGCGGCTTATATAAAACAACAACAAGTGAACAGTTCCCTAGGTAAAATAAAAACCACAACTCCGCCTCCTCCGGTACCAGAAACTTCAAAAGAAGTGGTTGACAAGCAAAAGATAAATTCTGAAAAACAGCAAATTCCTTTTATAAACCAAGAAACAAACCAACAAACAATACCATACACAACAGCCTCTACCCCTAAAAATCAAACCATGTCGCCGCAAAACCAAAGCAGCATTGTGAAAGCGGATATGAATCTTAATACAGAAAATGAAAATCTATCCGCACCTAAAGATGATACTAGCAAGCAGCCAGATGACTATTTGGAATCTTCTGAAGCTTTGCTACGAAGCTTGGCAGAAGAACAACCATCTTCTGAAAAGCCAACAAATAATAAGAATAATGACAGTCTGCTATCGCCTTTAAGCATTGGTGCCATGCTGTTACTTTTGCTATCGAGTATTACCTTTGGCTATATAGTCTTTAACTTAGATAACAATTCTTCATTTAGTTTGTTCAGATTATTTAAAGGTAGTTCAAAAGTTACAAAAAATCAAAATACTACAAATCCACCAGGGGAACCAGAATTAACACCCATACCTAAAAATCCCAATCTTGCAAGTGATGTGCTTCCAGATATCAACAATATTGATGATGTCGCTGGAGCAACACCCGATTCAAAACCCACCAAGGTAGGAAAACCTGCCCCCAGACAAACAGCAAATACTGCCACTACAAATATTTCGGAATCTGAAGCAGCAGCAACTCCCCAAAACCTTGATGAAATACAACCAACCAGAGGTGGATATTATAATGTCATTGTAGATAATACTGGTGATACTTTGAATCAGGTGAAAAAAGTAATTCCAGATGCATATTTGTCACCAGAAGGTAAATATGTTTATTTAGGTGCTTTTAAATCTAAAGAGAGAGTAAAAAAACATTTAGAAGTTCTCAAACAAAATGGAATTATCGCAAGAGTTGAAGAACCTTAATAAAACAATTTACAGTTAACAGCTAATAATGCCATAACCTTGTGGTACCTTCATTTCAATCGGCTACCATCATCCCAAGTCATCCATATTGACGAAATAACTGATAACTTTTAACTGATAACCGTTAACTGATAACTAATAATCGATCAAAAATGGAGGCTTGACTTATGGGGCTGATTGAGCGTATCGTGCGTATATTTCGTTCAAATGTTAATAGTTGGACTGCTGCACGGGAAGATCCTGAGAAAATTCTCGAACAAACCATTTATGAGATGCAGGAAAATTTGGTGCTGATGCGACAAGGAGTAGCAACTGCGATCGCCACTCAAAAACGCACCGAACGAAAAGCGGCTCAAGCTCAGTCAACAGCAGATGAATGGTATCGTCGCGCTCAAATGGCTTTGGAACAAGGTAATGAGGCTTTAGCGCGAGAAGCCCTTACCAAACGTAAAGCATACCAACAAACTGCAACTGCCCTTACAGAGCAAATTCGTCAACAAAAAACTTTAGTAGCTAAACTAAAAAAAGATATGCAGTCTTTAGAGTTAAAAATCTCTGAGGCTAAAACCAAAAAAGATATGTATATTGCTCGCGCTCGATCTGCTGAAGCTTCTTTGCGAATTCAAGAAATGCTTGGTGATGTTGGCAATACCGGCTCGCTGAAAGCTTTTGAGAAAATGGAAGATAGACTTTTAGAGTTGGAAGCGAAACAAGAAGCAATTACTATATCTGGTGCAGACGAACTAGAAAATAAATTTGCGAGCTTAACAGAAGCTGATGATGTAGATGCCGAACTTTCGGCAATGAAAGCACAACTTCGTGATAGTACGCAAGAAAATCAACAGCCTCCCCAGTAATTATATTGGATTAGATTGCGGCGGCTTGTAAAATTTATTCTCGGAATTATGGCTTATAGGTAGGGTTAATTCTGTAAGAGTAAGATTACATTTAAATAGGTAAGTATATATCTAGCAAAAAGCTAAATTTTTATCGCAAGAGCGTAAATCTCAAGAGGAAAAAAATTATGGGATTATTTGATCGTGTAAGACGAATAGTAAGCGCTAACCTCAACGACTTGGTGAGTAAAGCCGAAGATCCAGAAAAAATACTCGAACAAGCCATTGTTGAGATGCAAGAAGACTTGGTTCGATTGCGTCAAGGAGTTGCTCAAGCGATCGCTGCTCAAAAACGTACTCAGAAGCAATATGATGATGCTAGTAATGAAGTTAATAAGTGGCAGCGTAATGCGATGTTAGCGCTGCAAAAAGGCGATGAAAACTTAGCTCGTCAAGCCTTAGAGCGTAAAAAATCTTTTAGTGAGTCTGCAACCAGTCTTAAAGTCAGTTTAGACCAGCAAAACACTCAAATTGACAATCTTAAGCGTCAATTAATCCAGTTGGAAAGCAAAATTTCCGAAGCCAAAACCAAAAAAGAAATGCTCAAAGCCCGAGCTACAGCAGCGAAAGCACAAGAGCAACTTGAAGGAATGGTACGCGGCATGAATAGCAGCAGTGCAATGGCTGCATTCGAGCGCATGGAAGAAAAAGTCATGATGCAAGAAGCACGCGCTCAATCAGCGGCAGAATTAGCCGGTGCTGACTTAGACAGTCAATTTGCACAGCTTGAAGCCAGCAGCGGCATCGATGATGAATTAGCTGCTTTAAAAGCACAAATTTCTCTCCCCGGAAGCGAACCAACAAGCCAAGCCCAATTACCAGGAAAAGCTGACACCAATCAACCACAGCAGCAGAAAAAAACCGAACCAGTGGATGCTGAACTTGATTCACTACGTAAAGAATTAGACGATTTGTAATTTTTTTAATTCTCTATTATTAATATTTTCAATTATCCCACAACTGTGTCCGTTGTGGGATTTTTGCAATACCAAGTTTAAAGGTTTAAACGAAGGAAGATAGAAGTTGGAAGATAGAAGTTGGTTTGAATTGAGATGGGGTATAATGCCCAACTCAATTCTTCCACCCTGTGACAGTGGCGAATTAAACCCATATGTTTTAGTTAAAGCAAATAATTACAGCATATTTTGTAAAAGGCATCGGTACATTCTCATGGGTAAGGATGCCCGTACCACAAGAGTTTTAGAAAATTTTTGCGTTACCTCCTCAAACTTGCAAAATGCTGTATAACTCCTAACAACCCTCCAACTAATTCCTCACTACTCACTACTCACTTGGGCCGTCTTCTTCCCACAATCAGTAGTTTCCCAACCGCATATTGGGATACATTTAACTTGTGTGATCATGAAGGATGCTATTTGATGGAGACTAAAATGAGCGAGGGTGTTATCAATATAAACGACGCTGATTTTGAAAAAGAAGTGCTGCAAGCAAATGTGCCAGTATTAGTTTACTTTTGGGCTACTTGGTGTGGCCCTTGTAAATTGATGTCCCCAGCGGTTAATGCTGCAGCAGCAAAATATAGCGACAAGCTTAAAGTTGTAAAAATGGAAGTTGACCCCAATCCAGTTTCTGTTAAACAATATCAGGTGGAAGGTGTACCTGCTTTACGACTTGTTCAAGGAGATAAAGTATTAGCCTCCAGCGAAGGAGCTGTTACCAAAGACAAATTAATGAGTTTATTAAATAATCATTTAAATGGTTAGTAGATAGTGGTTAGTAGATGGTAGTCGGGTGCGTGACACTTCGATCCATTTAAAACGAAAAATAAAGCTTGTATTGTCACGCACCAACCAGGATCTTGTGACAATCGCGGCCATTCCTGTAATGGTTAGTAGATAGTGGTTTTTTGATGGTAGTTTAGAAAATTAATAACAACCAACAACGCGTCAACTAACAACTAACCTTAAAATGCAATTTGCCAAACGTTTAGAATCACTGCAATCCAATGTATTTGCAGATATGGACATTGCCAAGGCTAAAGCTTTGGCTAACAATCGTCAGATAATTGATTTGTCTTTAGGATCTTCGGATTTACCAGCAGAAAATCATGTCATCGAAGCGATCGCTAAGTCTTTGGACGATCGAAGTACTCACGGTTATTTGTTGTTTCATGGAACCCAAGAGTTTCGTCAAGCCGCAGCCGAATGGTATTCACTGAGATTTGGTATATTTGTAGACCCGGAAACTGAAGTGCTACCCCTGATTGGTTCCCAAGAGGGGACAGCACATTTACCTTTAGCTGTTCTAAATCCTGGAGATTTTGCTTTATTACTTGACCCAGGGTATCCTTCTCACGCTGGGGGAGTTTACTTAGCTTCAGGTCAAATTTATCCGATGCCTTTACGGCAAGAAAATGATTTTTTACCGGTGTTTGAAGAAATCCCCCCAACGGTTTTAGCACAGTCACGGATGATGGTATTAAGTTATCCCCATAATCCTACCGCTGCGATCGCACCGCTATCTTTCTTTGAAAAAGCTGTTTCTTTCTGTGGGCAACACAATATTGTTTTGGTTCACGATTTCCCTTATTTGGATTTAGTTTTTCCAGCAGAGTCAGCCCAAAAAACTAATTCAGTGTGCCTTGCTCCTTCAATTTTGCAAGCCGACATGGAAAAAAGTGTATCAATTGAGTTTTTTAGTTTCTCCAAATCTTACAATATGGGGGGTTTTCGCGTTGGCTTTGCCATTGGTAATCGCGAGTTGATTGGGGCATTACGTCGCATAAAAGCAATAGTTGACTTTAATCAGTATCGAGGCATTTTAAATGGAGCGATCGCCGCTTTAAATGGCGAGCAATCAGGGGTAAAAAGAAATGTGGATTGCTTCCGCGAACGCCGCGATGCTTTTGTTAATGCTTTACATCGCATCGACTGGCAAGTTCCTATGCCTCAAGCAACAATGTATGTTTGGGCAAAATTACCCGAACTTTGGAGTCAAAATTCCATTGGATTTTGCCAAAAGCTAGTAGAATATACCGGCGTTGCAGTTGCTGCCGGTGCTGGTTTCGGTAAATCAGGAGAAGGTTACGTGCGCTTTGCATTAGTTCACGAACCTTCTATATTAGAAACTGCTGTAGATAAAATTTCACAGTTTTTGCAATTAGTTGATTAAAACGAAGCAAGAAGCAAGAGCCGAAATTGCCTGGAATTGGCATGGGGATTTAAACCCATGCCCCATGCCCAATGCCCAATGCCCAATGCCCAATGCCCAATGCCCAACTTAACTGTATTGTTCCTCAGCATCTAAATTGAATAACTTTTGTAGAGTTTGCATACAGTCTCTTCTGGCTTCGACATCTTGTTGCGCTCTCAACTGTACCATTGGATCGTGTAATATTTTATTCACAATTCCCCGCGTCAAAGCTTCAATAACTTCTTGATGTTTTTCGCCAAATTCCGAACCTAATCTTGATAAAGCTTTCTCTAATTCTTGTTCGCGGATAGTTTCAATTTTGTTTCGCAAAGAACTGATTGTAGAAACTGTTTCCAGACTGCGCCACCAAACATGAAAAGCTTCAACTTCTTGTTCTAAAATACCTTCTGCTTCCAGCGCCATTTTACGACGGCTTTCTTGGTTTTGTGCTACAACCGCTTTCAAATCATCTACATTAAATGCCTGTACATTATCTAGTGCGTTAACATCTGAATCAACGTTACGGGGTACAGAAATATCAAATAACATCAAATGGCGACTGGGTTCTAAAACCAATTCTAATTTGCTGCGGTCAAGTATTGGCTTGGTCGCTGAAGTACTTGTAAACACCAAATCACTTTCGGTAATTACTGACATCATTTCTGTCAGAGGTTGAGTGTGGATAGAACAAGAATTAAACTGTTTTGCTAACTCCTGTGCCCTTCCCAAAGAACGATTTAAAATACAAATTTTCTGGGCCCCTTTTGATATCAGATGCTGTACCAACAAACGGGACATTTTCCCAGCGCCAACGATCGCGATTCGAGTGGCAGCTAAATTTTGTACTTTCATTTGGGCTAATTCCACAGCTGCGGAACTAATAGAAACCGCACCAGTTCCAATGCTAGTTTCGCTACGCACCCGCTTACCGGCAGTGATTGTTTGTTTAAATAACTTATTTAAAACAGTTTTAATACCTTTGTATTGCTGACCAACTTTATGAGTAGTTTTGACTTGAGCAAGAATTTGTCCTTCTCCAAGCACCAAGCTATCTAAACCAGCTGAAACTCGCATCAAATGCATTACCGCATCTTGATGAAGCAACATAAACAAATGAGGTCTTAAAGACATTACAGGTAACTTACTATGTTCCGAGAGAAACTGAGTTACCTCTCGGATACCTTGTTCGCTTTCTTCAGTAACAATATAAATTTCCAAACGGTTACAAGTACTGAGAACTGTTACCTCTTCAATACTGGGATAGCTTAACAGGTGAGCGATCGCCCCTTCAGTCTGTGGTTCAGGAATACTGAGTTTTTCTCTAACTTCTACTGGGGCTGTTTTGTGGCTTAACCCTACTACTGCTATATGCATCTGTTAAATCGTAATTACTAACTATTTATTGATAATTGGCAATTGGGCATGGGGCATGGAAACTTAGGAGTTATGAGTTATGAACAATAGGTTGTAAGTTATGAGTGATGGGTTCTAATATCCTTGATATTACAAAAAACCCAAGTCATAAATCCCATAATTCCTAACTCCTAACTCCGTTTCTCCTAACTCAATACCACTAACTTTTTAGTTAAGACTTAGGTTTTCAGGATTATCGAACATATGGATAGTATCGACAAAGCGAGCGGTTTTGGATTGACTGGAAATTACTAAACTTTGAGTTCTAGCCCCTCCGTGGAAGAAACGAACACCTTCCATTAAAGTTCCGGGAGTGATACCGCAAGCTGCAAAGAGTACGTTTTCACCGTTAGCTAGTTCTTCGGCGGTGTAGCATTTATCTGGGTCATTAATACCCATTTCTTTAAGTCTATCAATGTTGCCTTGTTTGCTTTCGCCAATTAAACCTGTTTTCACGATTTCAGGATCGTAGATCAATTGTCCTTGGAAGTGACCACCTAAGCAACGCATTGCAGCAGCAGAAATTACACCTTCAGGTGCCGCGCCAATACCCATTAATGCATGAATATTAGTTCCGGTAAAACCGCAGGAAATTGCTGCTGAAACGTCACCATCGCTAATAAGACGTACTCTGGCACCGGCTTGGCGAATTTCCGCAATTAATTCTTTGTGACGGGGACGATCCATCACTACTACTACCAATTCTTCAACGGAACGATTCAAGCACTCGGATAGAATCTTGAGGTTTTCGGTGGCAGACTTATTAATATCTACTTTTCCTTTTGCTTGAGATGGTGCTGCGAGCTTTTTCATATAAAAGTCGGGTGCAGCAAACAAACCGCCTTTTTCCGAAATTGCCAATACAGCCATAGAACCATTTTGACCGTATGCTACTAGGTTAGTACCTTCACAAGGGTCAACTGCGATGTCAATTTCAATTAATTCATCGGGGTTACAGAAAGTCTTAGCATCTTCACGAGTACAAATTCCCACTTCTTCACCAATGTAAAGCATGGGAGCTTCATCGCGTTCGCCTTCTCCAATCACAATGCGCCCGCGCATATAGATTTTATTCATTCTTTCCCGCATAGCTTCCACAGCTACTTGATCGGCGGTATTCTTCTCACCTTTACCCATCCAGCGAGAACTAGCGATCGCCGCTTGTTCAACTACTTCAATAATCTCTAACCCAAGAGTGTTTTCCACGACGTCTGCCCTCTCAATTGCTTAGCCATTCGCGGTATTTGCGAATTGCGATTTCAGTTATCCAGTCTACCAAAGGGCGGATACCCCTGGAAATCCGTCTTGCCTTGGGTTTTTGTTAAGTTTTGCTGCTGAGGGGGTGAAACTGGGTGGTGGAGGGCTTGTTGTGTGGATTACATTTATTTCAGATATTTATGTTCCTAAGTGGGGGAACAGTTGCTGAGGTTCGTCGAAATGAGATATTCAACTGGAAGGGCGACAAAGTTGCTGAGATATATGGAGATGTGGACAGCAGCACTTATATTTGGTTTATTCTAATTAAATCTTGTCCTTGAATTTCATTCTTAAACCCACCCCCAATAAATAACAATACAATCGACTGGCGGTTCAACCATACTTGAGTCGCCAACAAGCTATAAATTACCGGCATTGCTATCGTTATTAAAGTTTTTCATCAAGCATTTTTTTTGGAGATTATTTTAATTAAGTAGGTCAGCATTGAAAATAGTAATGCCGGGCAAGTGAGTAGTGAATAGTGATTAGTGACTAGTAATAAGGATTTTAAGTCAATTTACCCAAGCTGTAACGCCCGTTAAGTTTATTGGTGCCGACTTACTTAAACATGGGTTAAATCTTGCAAATAAAAACAAAGAATATTTTTTTAAAGCTTGTTTATAAATAAAAATCAAATTTTGACAGATCAATTAAATAGGTTACAAAAACACTTTTGCTAGCTCCCCTAAAAGTGAGGTGGGGCTGGCCATTAACCTACCTATTCAAATATTCGCCGACACCCTCAAAGGGTGCGGCTACACCTACTAAGTCACGGGCGGACTAGGATGCAGTTTTTAGCCCACCTTACGGTGGGCTTCGTTCCTGTAGCTCCAGGCTTTAGCCTGAGAGCGATTGTGCCGTGAAAACACACCCTAGCCTCCACATTTAAATCCCTCTCCCAAACTGCTACGCTACAAGAAAGTCTCATAAAATCCCTCAATAATAATATGTTCGACTTTCTCAACCCACTTTTAGGTCGCCATCCAGAAAATATCAAAGCTAACGTAGAAATTTATACCTGGCAAACTTGTCCTTACTGCATTCGTGCCAAAATGCTTTTGTGGTGGAAAGGCGTAAAATTCACCGAATACAAAATTGACGGAGACGCAACAGCAAGAAACGCAATGGCTGAGCGTGCGAATGGAGGGCGTACAGTACCGCAAATTTTCATTAATAATCAACACATTGGCGGTTGTGATGAGTTGTATCAATTAGATACTCAAGGTCAACTTGATTCTTTATTAATTCAACCAGCGACAGCTTAAGAATATTCAGCTATTTGCCAAATAAATAATTATATTATCCCAAAAAACCTGATTTCTTCAAGAAATTGGGTTGTTTTTTATAGGTAAAATCCCAATATCCGCTATTACCATTTGATATGATGTCCCGCAAATTACCCGTAATATGTCCGAAGCGAGTGCAACGTAGTGAAACCAAGCAATCTCAAAGTGTTGCCATTGCTTCGCGCAGCCAACAATGACGAACCAGGGATAGAGGTTTCTCCACAATTTACTTGTATAAATATCAACAACTAATAAACACTAACAACTAACCCTTGACATTAAGAATATGTTAAGTAGCTATAGCGAATATCTGATACACAAAAAATGGATGAAACATGCTTTAAAGCAGGCTCAATCTGCAGGAGATGCAGGTGAAGTTCCTGTGGGCGCTGTTATTATTGATTCATCAGAAAGTATTATTGCTTCATGTGAAAATAGGAAACAACGCGACAATGATCCCACTGCCCATGCGGAAATACTCGCTATACGAGAAGCTGCACGCAGGTTACAAACTTGGCGACTTCATGAATGTACTCTCTACGTCACTCTTGAACCTTGCCCGATGTGTGCTGGTGCTATTGTCCAAGCCCGTGTAGGTCTATTAGTCTATGGAGTAGATGACCCGAAAACTGGTGCGATTCGGACAGTTGCCAACATTCCTGATAGTGCGGCTTCCAATCACCGTTTGCGTGTAATTGGAGGCATCTTAGAATCTGAGTGTCGCTCCTCATTACAAGCTTGGTTTGCTAATCGGCGACATCGCACAAAATAAAGGACAGAGGTAAAACTGTCCAGTCAGTGCTACTAAATTCAGGGCAGAAAATCTACGGTGTTACTAATAAAGAATTCTTTACATTTTGATTCAGTTAATATTAAACAGTCACCGTGATGATGGAATTTGATTCAATTTTTGATACCAGCAGACGAAAAACAGCTAATAGTAAGTTAGGTACCAAATTGGCTGATACTAATTCGCGAATTTCTCCTTGGTTAAGTTCTCTAACTTACTTATTGGCAGGAAATATACTTTTACCGTTGTACTTTAGCCAAATCACAATTACCGGACAGGAAAATTTACCATTATCCGGCCCTGTTATTTTAGCTCCCACCCACAAGGCGCGTTGGGATTCGTTGCTTTTACCTTATGCAACAGGGCGGTGTGTTACCGGACGAGATTTGCGTTTTATGGTCAAGAGTTCTGAGTGCCAGGGTTTCCAAGGCTGGTTTGTTCGACGCTTGGGAGGATTTCCCGTAGATCTAAAACGCCCTTCGATTACAACTCTTCGCCACACGGTTGAATTACTCACTGGTGGCGAAATGTTAGTTATTTTTCCTGAAGGCGGTATTTTTCGCGATCGCGACGTTCACTCACTAAAACCTGGAATTGCCCGTTTGGCTTTAAGTGCTGAATCATCTCATCCTGGTTTAGGAGTGAAAATTGTACCTATTTGTTTTAATTACAGTCACCCTTATCCAAGTTGGGGTACAGATGTCAGTATTAGCATCGCTCCATCAATTAAAGTGTCTGACTATGCTCAAGGTTGTGTAAAGCAAGATGCTAAGGGACTTACAGATGATTTAGCTTATGCACTGCAACAGTTAAACTATCAATATGATGATTTAGCTAGCAGCGCTTTTATACAAATGCCTAATTAGTTGTTAGTCATTAGTTGTTAGTTATTAGTTGTTATACAGCCTTACCTACAGGGTAATTAATAAGTAATAATTGATAATTGATAATTGATTTAAATCCCTAAAGTGAGTTCCCAATTTTTTAATTTGCCCACATCTTGTGGTGCGGTGTCAATAACCCATAACTGCCAACGTCCTTTAGCTGACTGATTAAGTAGATTTTTCAAAACTGGATGGGTTTGTACGCAATAAGTGGTTTGTAATTCATTACGACGACCTAATGTACGACTTTGCAACAAAACCCGTTGATTGTTGGGGGCAATCAAGTAAATTTCTAAATCGCTTAAGAATTCATGGGTGATGTTGACGCTAACTTGAATATCCCGGACAAAGCTAGAGTCAGATACTACTATTGGGCTTTTTATACCTTGTTTATCATTATCAGGAATAGCTAGTATAGCATTATTACGCCCTTCTATATTCTCGGTTGCGATCGCCGTACTTGCTTGCAGCGATAAGGCTGCTTTCACCGCAGATAGAGCATTTACTTTACCGTAACCAAACCATTTTGAATGACCGTTATCATCGTAGCTGCCGTAGCGTACACCTAATTGTCCATCTGGATCTAAATCAACTATTTTATCTGCTGTTTCTTCAAGTATACGTTTTACTTGCTGAACTGTTAAGTCAGGATTTGCTGACAAAATTAGCGCTGCAACTCCAGCAACTATGGGTGTTGCGCTAGAAGTGCCGCCAAAAAAAGGAGTAAAATCATCTTTAGTGTAGTCGCTAGCTTCTAATTGATCGGCACCTACCTTTTTACGTCCAGGAAGTGAAGCAGCGATCGCAGGTTGGGTATAAATAAAACCTGTTTGTTCAAACCAGATTCGGGGTTGAGCGTTATTACTAGGAGCGCATACGGAAATATTATTTCCCCAATTGCTGTAGGCGGCTTTTTTATTCAAGCTAGTGGATGCAGCAACGGTAATGACATCTGGGTGTACGGCAAAACCATTGAGCCACTGCGTCTTGCCTGTAACAATATTTTTGGCCCATCCGCGTTCGTATACAGTACCATTAATTGGACGGTTAGCATTACCCGCAGCAAATAAAATCACACAACCCTTACCATTGCGTCCTTTAGTAGCAGCGCGAGTAATGGCAGCCCGTTGACGTAAGGAAAGAGGAAAATATACCCCAGAAACTCCCCAACTGCAAGAAATTACACTAGCTCCTTTTTCAATAGCCCAATCAAAAATTGTTTCTATAGATTCATCATCAATAAATCCACTAGTACGAATAGGCATAAACGCACAACCAGGAGCAACTCCAGCAATTCCCGTACCATTTTCTTCGGCGATCGCAATTGCAGCACAAACAGTACCGTGGCTGGGTTGTTTTTGTGATGGTAAAGGTAAGAAATCTTTATCTTTTAAATCTAAGGGAGCGACTATTTTTCCACTACCCATAAAATCGGGATGATTCAAATCAAAATCATCATCTACCACAGCTAGAATAACCGAAGGAACTCCCCGGGTAATATCCCAAGCTTTTTCCATAGAAATATGAGAGCCATAAGCCAGCTGATTTCCACCATTGTGATTAAGATACCATTGTTGAAAATAAAGAGGATCGCGAGGTTTATATAATGGTTCTTGATGGATAATAATATTAGGTTCGCTAGCAATAATACATGAGTTACCTTGTAACCTATTAGCAATTTTTATAGGATTTTGTGTAGCTTGTTTACCAACAAAAAATACAAAAGTATTAGGAAGACCATCAACAGCTTTGTAAAGAACTAAACCAAATTTTGCTGCAATAGCGTTAATTGTGGCAGAATCCACCCAAGAAGCAAATTCAATCGTGATTTGGTCGCTTAAATAAACCGATGTGACAGGATTACCTTTAATTTTGTAAACATGACTGGCAAAAGCAACATTTTCTGAACTTCTTGCTTGAGACATTGCCATCTCTAGCTTGCTGGGTGCAACCCGAAACAATTCCAATCGAGAAACAATAATAGTGCTACGCCAGGTACCAAAAAAGTTCTCAGCTAATTGTAGAGGCCCAATATTAGCATTACTGCGAACTGTAAAGCGATCAAAAACCTTTTCTAAGATTAATTCTTCACCACCACGTTGTATAATCATTTCTAAACTGCTATTTGGTATTCCAGACGAAGAATTTTCAGATAGATTTGCTTTTGTATTCATGACAGCTATTTTCTTGACTGTAATGGTTGTGGGAACTCAATTGATGAGATTTTCAGTCTAAATCCACAGACATTTAGTATGCGGCTTTGCTTTGTTTTCATAGCAAAACAGAGTTAAGATACCCGAAGTTTTCATCCCTGTTCTGTTTAGTTGTCCCAAGTATTTATCCCCATGAAATCTGCTGCAACTGTTCCCAATATTTGTCTGACTTTGCTATCACTAATAGCAAGTTTTAGCTTCCTATCGCCCAGCTTTGCTCAAGTTAAACTACCTAGTGGTAGCACGCAAGTACAACCGATAGATCCAAACGATCCAAACAATCTTCGTCCGACTTCTCAAGCAACTAGTGTTTTAAGCCTTGAAGGTGGAAAACGTTTGATGTCAGAGGCTAGTAATGCAGTTTCTTCTCAAAATTATTCTTTAGCTGCGGATAAACTCAAAGAAGCACGCTTAGTCTTCAATCAGTTATCAAATTTCTACCAACAACTAAACTCTAGTTTTGCAGGAATCGACAACAGAGTAGCTGATTCCCAGCGCAAAAAAGCATTAGACACTGCTCAAATGAGAGATGAAGCCACTTATCAGTTAGCATTAGTACATAGAGCGCAAAACAAACCAGAATTAGCTGTACCCCTGTTGGTACAAATTATCAAAAGCCAAAACCCAACCAGAGATTTAGGCAAAAAAGCTTATCGACAATTATTTGAATTAGGTTTTGTTGATTCTCCTTTTCCTAGAAACGGCGGTGCTTCTTCCTCCCGGAAATAATTAATCAGTTTCTTATACCTACCATAAAATTTTTTAATATACCACCGCTAAAAGCTTGGCGGTGGTTTTTAAATTTTTAATGGTAAGATAAAAATCTTAATGTTTGTTCAAGTAAAGCAATACATTAGCGCCATCAGATGATTGATAATTGTTCACATACTTCAAGTGCTTACTGCTGATTAAAATTTGTACATAATATATAAATTGTAGAAGTTGATCAATTTTTAGGGATTGCGATGATAAGTCCGCAACAAGTAGAGGAAATGATAAAGGCCGAACTGCCAGATGCTCAAGTTCAGGTAGAGGATTTAACTGGCGGTGGTGACCATTATCAAGTAAGTGTAGTCTCATCGCAGTTTGTAGGCAAGGGATTGGTGCAGCAACATCAGTTGGTGTATGGTGCGCTGAAACAAGCTATGTCTACTGAAGCTATTCACGCCTTAGCTCTGAAAACATATACCCCCTGAGCTTGGCAAGCAACAGCCGCTTCATAACCATTAGTTATGAGTTATGAGTTATGAGTTACGAACTATGAATTGCCCGGTTGAGATACATTAACCGCAATAGTCACGTAAGTTATATTCCTAATTCTTTGCCAAGAAACTGAAAATGCTGGTAACACAAGCTCAAACCCTATAAAAAAAGGAAACATCATGACACCAGAAGTTAAAGAAAGAATTGATAATTTGATACAGCAAAACAAAATCATGGTTTTCATGAAGGGAAGCAAATTAATGCCAATGTGCGGTTTCTCTAACAATGTTGTTCAAATTATTAACACCTTCGCAGTTCCCTACGAGACTTTTGACATTCTCGAAGATCCAGAAATACGTCAGGGTATCAAAGAATATTCTAACTGGCCTACAATTCCCCAAGTGTACATAAATGGCGAATTCGTTGGCGGTTGCGATATTATGATTGAACTTTACCAAAAAGGTGATTTACAGCAAATAGTTGAAGTCGCAATGGCTTCATAATGCCTTGTAACTCCATCCACTAGATGTAAAAATCCCCTTGCTGATTGTGTGCTCATAAAGGCCCCAGCCTGGAAATATAGTGTATGCTTAGTTTTGTAACGAAATTAAGCCAGATTAACAAAAAAAATCTCTCACTAAGTTTTTGGGATAACCAATCACACAAGTGAGAGAAAATTTATTTCAATTGCTACAAAACATCTACAAAAAATCGCACCACTGCTACATTTGACATTAGCAGGTCGTATGCTATAATATCTGCGTTAAGCAGGATTACTATTAAGTGACTGGCAAAGGTTCTTAATAGTAGTCAGGTTCTGCCTGTGGTTGAGTAACTGCGAAATTAGATACATCGAATAGAAAACGAGTAGCTTCTTCTTCTAAACGATGAATCAAGTAAGGTTCAATGCCGTTACTATTTCGCAGTGCCGCTAAGTAGCCATCAAGGTACATCCGCATATCATCTGTACGATAACCTCGATTCCATAGTTCGACAAAGGCATCAGTTAGTCTTTGATAGTAGCGGATGGTTCGTGTGTCTTGGAGCATAATCAAGAAAGAAGTATCAGAGGGTTGGAATGAGAATTGTAAATGATTCAAGCCCAAATGTGAAGTATCACTAGAAAAAATAGGTATGAATTACCGCTTATTACAAGTGAGTCAAAGTTGCTTGAAACAATTTGGTCTTGCCCAGAAGGAAGTATGAATCTGGATTGAGAGACGTTGTACTACAAGGTCTGATCAATGTTTTGCTTGAATGCAAAATAGCGAATCATACATTTACTTATTCGGCAATGCCGAAAATTATATATTCAGGCGACTTCTACATTTACCTATAACTTTATCGGCTAAATGGGATGAGTTATGGGAACTAATGTGATATTTTGTTCAGCATTAATTAAAGTAATACAATTGTGTGGGATGTGGGCTATACAATTCCTTATCTTTAGCTTGTTTTCAGGATTATAAAACGATTGTGGAGATTTGTTTAGGTGTAGCTTGCCCCCTGTAATCTAAATAGAATGTACACCATCATATAAAACAAAGCTATTTATAGATATTTGAAACAAGTATAACAAACATCTAAAAATGTTACCAAGGTAATTGTTAGGGGAAACCCCTAAATATGTAAATTAATAAAAAAAAATAATAAATGTCAAGCAAATCTGACTTGGAGTAACAACGGTTACAAAACCAAAGCTATATGCTTTGTTAACTTGAAAATCATGCTCTAATGAGGGGTTTTGCCACCGTGGGTTCGGTCTGTATTGAAATTATTGAGGGGAATCCCCATTTAAGGTCACTGCTAGGTTGGCACTTACAACAACTAGACTATAGGGTATTTCAAGCTGCTAGCATTTATCAAGCAAGGGAAGGGTTTTTGACTCATCAACCAACATTAGTTGTTCTTGATGCCGACTTGCCTGATGGTGATGGAATCGAATTTTGTCGTTGGTTGCATCGCCAGCAACAACCATTGATTTTAATGCTCTCTGCGCGAAGTAATGAAGCTGATATTGTCAAGGGTTTGAAAGCAGGTGCTGATGATTATTTAAGTAAACCTTTTGGGATGCAAGAATTTTTAGCACGGGTAGAAGCGCTTGTACGTCGCAAGCGCACTCCTGTAGCACCAGCTTATCTGGATTACGGTGCTTTACAAATCGATTTAGTACAGCGCCGCGTCCGTTTTAAAGGTGAATTTATCGATTTAACACCCCAGGAATTTAGTTTACTGTATGTTTTAGCGCAAGCAGCTGGAATACCTCTTTCTCGTTCGGAATTGCTACGTCGTGCTTGGCCTGATGCTATAGATAATCCGCGCACTATTGATACGCATGTATTATCGCTGCGGAAAAAAGTGGAATTAGATCCACGTCAACCGAGTTTGATTCAAACCATCCGCAATGTCGGATACCGATTTAACGTAGAAATGTTAAATACAAATCTTTCTCAAAATATTTCTCAATCAACAACCAAAATAGCCAAACATCAATCTAGAAATCAATTTACCACTCAACATTCTACTCTTGCTTCTGGTTTATGAGAAAAGGAAGGGGACAAGGAAGGGGACAAGGGGAAATTAAAATTCCCTTGCTCTTAACTTTGTTTCTCTTAACTTAGTTCCTCATAACCTCAATCCAAAATCTAAAATTTAAAACTCAAAATCATCATCGGCTTCTGCTTGTTTTAAGTTTTGTTGCAAATTATTCCAGTTTACTTGAGAAGCTGTTTGATTTGTGATTAAACGTCCTTGTTGTAAGTACAAAAGTCGCGTGCAAAACATTTGAGCTATATCAAGCTGATGATTTACCATTAAAATTGTAATCTGATGTTTTTCCTGTAGCTGAGATAAAACTTCTAAAATGCGGTAAGATGTACCATTATCTAAGTTAGAGGTTGGTTCATCTAACAATAGGATTTTTGGCTGGATGACTAAACCCCTTGCCAAGTTTATTAGTTGTTGTTGTCCGCTTGAAAGCTGGGTTTCTGTTCGTCCCAACCAATCTTCAGCAATATGTAGCTGTTGCATCCAATAGCTTATACGTTGCTGAATTTGAGGTTTGGGTAAGTTTCGTAACACCAGTGGATAAGATAGAGCCTCTCTTACGCTCATTCCTAATAGCTTAGACTCTTGTCCCACAAGGGTTACACTCTGACGTAATTCTATTACCGGAATTTGGCGATATTCCCGATTTTCAAGGTAAATTTTACCACTTGTTGGTTCGCACAAACGATTTAAAATTCGTAATAAATAAGACTTACCAGCACCGGATGGTCCGATAATAGCAACGCGATCGCCTTGATAAATTTCAAAGGAAATATCTTGTAATATGGGATATTCCGGCAATTTATGCGATATTTGAGCAGTCAGTTTTTCTGCGTAACTGACATGTTCTAATTTTAGTAAGTAGTGCTGCTTATTCTCCAATTTAAACCTATTTAATTAACCTTTATCGAGTTAATATCTAAAATACTATTTTTAATTTAGATGTGACTGCCTATTTTATCTGTGAACGATTCAACTATATCTTGTTTACCCCAGATGACGGATATCTGGGAAGAAACCCTTAACTGGAAACCATCTCCTCAGCAGCAAGCACAATTTCAAAGTCTTTATGAGTTGATTATTGAAGCCAATCGTCAGCTTAATTTAACTCGCATTACTAACCCTGAAGATTTTTGGGAAAAACATTTGTGGGATTCCTTGCGAGGAATTAAATTTTTAATTTCAGCAGAGGCACAAGAGGGGCAAGAAATTAGTATGATTGACCTTGGTACGGGTGCGGGTTTTCCTGGTATTCCTGTGGCTATAGCAGTCAATAATTGTACTGTTCATCTTGTTGATTCTACTAGGAAAAAAATTAATTTTATCGATAATATTTTGCCTCAATTAAATTTAAATAACGTTAAAGCGACTACTTGTAGGGCAGAGGAAATCGGCAGAGACAGCCAGCATAGAGAAATGTATGATATAGCCTTGATTCGGGCTGTGGGTTCTGCTTCAGCTTGTGCTGAATATACTTTACCCTTGTTAAAACAAGGGGGATTAGCTGTTGTTTACCGGGGTAATTGGACAGAAGAAGAAACCATCACCATCAAAAACGCAGTTCAACAGTTGGGTGGAGCGATCAAATCAATTGAACAATTTAATACACCCTTAACTCATGGCGATCGCCATTGTTTGTATTTACGAAAAATAAGAAGCACACCAGGAAAGTTTCCCCGTGCCGTTGGTGTACCGACTCAACGCCCGCTTTAAGGAGATGGCGTGCTGAGGGGCTGAGGAGATGGGGTATGGGGAGACAAGGGGAGAAAGGGACAAGGGGAAGATAGTTTTTGCAACAAAGTCTTACAGCATATTTTATATGAGCGATCGGTACATCATAAACGGGTAGGATGCCCGTACCACAAGAGTTTAATAATTAATGGTTGTACCTCATTTACTTCTAAATTTTACTACGTGTATAAAATAACTAGTGTGGAATACACTTGAGATAATAAAAGAGAAAGACTATAAAATTTTTACAAACAAAGAGCTGGGAAGGAATAAAAAAAAGCCATGAGTGAAGCAGGTGAAGTCAAAACGACTGATAAAACTAATAAAGGTTCGCTAGTTTCTAAATTGAAGAAAATTCTTATTAGTATAGTAATTCTCGCAATTAGTGGTGTAGCTTTATACGGTGCTGGTTGGTTTCAAGCAAGTTCTCAATTTTCTTCTGATGATCGTAAAACTCAGCAAGAGTTAGAACAAGCTAAGGAAAAGTTAAATCAAGTTAAAGAACAGTTAATTACTGAAAGAAATCGTACTTATTTAATGGAAGCTCGTGGTGACTTGTATGATACTGCAGTCAATTTAGATGAGCGTAATTTTGGGACAGCAAACACTCGTTTACAGGAAGCAGCAGCAGCTTTAGGTAAAATAGATGATGTAAACGGTAGTGTGAATATTAAGAAAGTCAAAGAATTGCAAAATGCTATTGCTAAAAAAAATCTTAATGTCGCGGTTAATTTAGAAAAACAGCGCAATACTGTTTTAAGCTACATTAATGTTTTAAATAAATTAATTCCTGCTGAAGAAAATTTGGAGATTAGCGCATTGGAAGAATCTTCTAAACAGTAAGTTTTTGGATTCAAGTTGGAAATAGATAGTTATAAATAGATAATTATAAACTGTAGTTGTTTGTAGATAACTACAGTTTTGTATTTAGCAGTAACTCAATATCTAAATATAGATATATTATGCCGAACCATATTGAAAGGCTACCAGTTAACCAAGAATTTATCTAACCTTTCTTGTTCTTGATTGATATAGTCATCTGTTTCTTTTAACAGAGCCTGCAAATTACTTTCCCGAGCATCATCCATGTTCAGTAATGGTTCCTTAAGTGGTAACTGCAAACGAATATAGTTTGATTGATTACCAATTATTTGTTCGGCAACATATCGATGTACATCAGGAGGTGCGTCCATAAATACATCTGCAATATGCAAACCCCATTGAATAAGTCCCCAACCTCGGACTTTTTGCCAGGAAATAGGAGATGCTGGATCTCCAGTACCAATAGATATAATTTTAATTTGGTCTATCACATTTGCTGCAGATTGATTCGATGACTGGCGCAATAGTTTGATAGCCTCTGCCAAAGCACAGGAAACAGGGTTATTGGCGCAAACCCCTCCATCAATTAAAGAATACTCTTTTCCATCCTTTTCAATTCTATGGGCAGGAAAATAAGTAGGGGCTGAGGCAGAGCTAACACAAATTTCCCAGACTGGTACATCGGCATACCAGCGATCGTGACACCAGCTCTTAAATATGACAGGATTACGACTTTCTGTATCGTAGCTAGGAATTAATACTTTCAGGGAATCCGTTGCTCCCTCATGATTGGGCGTAATATCAGAAAGTTTTTTATCTTCAAATTGTTCCCGAAGTGCAGCTATTAAGCCTTCATCTGAAAATTTAGGGGCAGAAATACCATATTTTAAGATTAATGGCAATCGTTTCAGAGAAAATAGATTTTGGTAAGGAAATATTTTTAAACCTTTATCATTATATAGATTGAGCAATTCTTCAGGGCTTTTCCCTATTGCAATTCCGGCAGCCAATATAGATCCCGTTGAGGTACCAGCTATTAGATCGAAGTGATCTTTTAAAGGGCTACCTAATTGCTCCTCCACCTTCTGAAGAATACGAGCGGGCATAACACCTCTAACGCCACCACCGTCTAAGCATAAAATGCGAAAAGTCATAATATTTTCTCGAAAGCACAAGTTATTGGAATTTAATTAAATATTAACCTTATATGCGCTTTCTTAATAATCTAAGTTGCGGGTTCTCAAATACAAATTCACGATTCAGCGCCATACGCCGAAGGCATTGGCTTCGCCTATCGTCACTATAAAACTGTGCTTATGCTACGGGCAAGCACAGTTTTAACTAATTTAAGGAAATAAGTAATTATATGATGTCCGGTAAATTACTCCTCTTGCTGAGTGAAAGATTACCGGTGTTGAATGAGGGAGTGAGTGAGGGAGAAATGTTATAGGAATTTATTTACTCAAATAAAAATAATAGAAGTTGTGGAAAGTTTTTTAACTAAGGTATCTAGGAAAATTTGATCTGTAATTGTAGCTGATGTAATCTAATTTGCCTTGATTGACTTTAATATGTTGCTACTATAATGACGGTTTCACTTAAAGTTCTATTAGATTTTTTTCACAACATAATAAATGAGTATTTTTCGTGATAATCGCAATTCTAATTTACAGTCAGATAATATCTGAAGAAGTTAGTAGTAGATTAAAACAGTCTCTTCATAACAAAGTATTTATTGAGTTAAATAAACAAGAATATTTATCTCAGGTCGAAATTCCTTGGGCTATAGATGTAAAAGCTCCCAAGAAATCAAAAACTCTTCTTCTGAAGAACACAAAAATTATTACAGTTTTTGATGAAGAAGATATTGGTGGTAAGCTGTTGATTTTAGGTAAACCTGGGTCAGGAAAAACTATCATGCTACTTAAATTAGCACAAGAATTGTTAAGACGAGCTAAAGAAAACCCCAAAAAACCTGTTCCCGTACTATTTTCTTTGGCAAATTGGAAGAATAATAATCAGACTATAAAAAATTGGTTAATTGAGAGACTTAAAGAAAAATACAAAATAGGAAAAGATATTGGTAAACAATGGGTTGAAAATCAA
>DESS01000311.1:0-1609 GCA_002361335.1 Richelia sp. UBA3308 | reverse complement strand
AAGAGTGTATTAGGAAAATTAATAATTTTCTAAATTCAGAAAATTGGGCTAAACCTTTGGTAGTTACTAGTCGCACAAAAGAATATCAACAAAATTCTGAAATTAAACTGAAACTGAATTACTCCCTTGAATTATGTCCCTACACTTCTCAACAAGTAAATGAATATCTACACTCTACAGGAAATGAAATATTATGGAATAGTATTAATAATGATTCTGATTTTAATAATCTAGCTAAAACACCATTCATATTAAATATTATTGTTCTTGCCGTTGAAGAAATATCTTTAAAAAAATGGCAACAGTTTCAATCTAACGATGAGCGTTTGAATTATTTATTAGAAGCTTATATCCGTAGAATGCTCAAACCTCGTTACAATCAGAAACAGCCTCCGCAAGAAAAGACAAAACGCTGGTTAGGTTGGTTGGCTGAACGATTGATTGAGGAGGATTCAACTGAGTTTTTTATTGAAAAAATGCAGCCATATTGGTTAAAAAATAAATTTCAAAAATTTATTTATGATTTTATTGTATGGGTAGTTATACTATTGCTATGTTCTGGGCTAATTTCTGGGCTGATTTATTGCTTGGATATTATTAATTATGATGGTAATTTTGATCCGATTTATACGCCTTACCATAGGCTGATTGATGTGCTGATTTATGGACTTATTTATGGACTTATTTATGCACTTTATGAGCTATTAGAAAATCAAATAAAAAAAATAATCCTTTTTATTGCTCCTTTACGAAACTTGAGTCAAATCGTGACAAAAAGACTGTTATTTATGCTGATTTCTGCAACAGTTATTGGGCTGATTTATGGCGTATATTTAGACGAGATTTTTGGGTTATATTTTGGGCTGCTTTCTGTGGTGATTTCTGGATTTATTTTTAGAATTGGAGATGAAATTAAAACAGTTTATTTTCTCAAATTTAATCTAAAAAAGTCTTATTATGGAGTGATTTATGGGCTGATTTTCGCGTTGATCATCTGGCAGATTAATCAATTTATTTATGGATCTATTTATCCGGTAATTTTTGGGCTGATTGTTTGGTTAACTTTCTGGCTAAATTCTGGAATAGATGTGGTTGAAATTGAAAATAAAGTTTTGCATAATCAAGGTATTCGTCAGTCAATTATTAATACTTTAATAATATCTTTATGGATTGCTTTATTCACGACACCATTAATCTTTATAATTCAATTAATAAATGAAAATTCTTTCCAACCCTTAATTACTAGTTTAGTCTTAGGATTATTATTTGGAATATTAATTGGAATACTTAGAAGTGGTACACCAGCCATTAAACACTTAGTTTTACGTATAATTCTCTGGTGTAGCGGCTATATTCCTTGGAACTATGCAAGATTCCTTGACTACTGCACCAACCGCCTTTTTCTGCAACGAGTAGGTAATCGTTACCGCTTCATGCATAATTTACTACGCCAGCACTTTGCTAGGAAATACGGAGAATCTAACAACAATTAATTCCTGATAATTTGACTTACCCACGAATTGGCGTGTAGAGACGTTATATATAACGTCTCTACATCTACCGAAACAACAAAAAATCCTCTAATAATATCAAGGGAAGGCTAATTACT
>DESS01000001.1 GCA_002361335.1 Richelia sp. UBA3308 | reverse complement strand
TGTCTATAGTTACGTGAACCCTGAATTGAAGTAAGTATGCCGTAAAAAAAATCACATTACTCCGTTCACGGTTTAAGATTACCGCCTAAAATTTCTCCCTGGGTGTGTGGCTGTGCCTCCCTCAGTCAACGGCGGTAATCATAAGCGCCGTCGTTGGAGTAGTCGTAAGCTTTGGTGGAAAACATTATCAACAAATTTTTTTTTAGAAAAAACTTAGCCAGCAAACTTGAGCAACAAGCCTTGCTCAAAGAAACTTTCGGGGTGGCAAAAATTTGCAAAAACGATGCAACGCCGTAAAATGTAACAGAATGCAAAGTATAATAAGAACTGCAAAACGCAAAAAAATATTCAATAAGATTTGGTAAATGCGAGTAGCTATCGCCGGAGCAGGCTTGGCAGGACTTTCCTGTGCTAAATATCTCATTGATGAGGGGCATACTCCCGTGGTCTTGGAAAGCCGAGACGTACTCGGGGGTTTAGTTGCAGCTTGGAAAGATTCTGATGGCGACTGGTATGAAACAGGGCTGCACGTATTTTTTGGGGCGTATCCCAACATGTTGCAGTTACTCAAAGAACTTGGTATTGAAGACCGTTTGCAGTGGAAAAAACACACGATGATCTTCAATCAGCCGGAAAAACCGGGTACTTACAGTCGCTTTGATTTTCCAAATTTGCCAGCACCGTTAAATGGGATTGTGGCAATTCTGAGAAATAATGATATGTTGACCTGGGGCGAAAAAATTCAATTAGCAAAAGGATTAGTTCCGGCTATGCTCCGGGGTCAAAAATATGTTGACTCTACAGATAAATATACTTTCTCTGAGTGGCTCAAGCTTCAAGGAGTAGGCGAAGAAGTACAGCAAGATATTTTTATTGCAGCTTCAAAATCGTTAAATTTTATTAATCCCGACGAAATATCAGCCGTAGTGCTGTTAACAGCTCTCAATCGCTTCCTTCAGCAAAAAGACGGCTCGAAGATGGCATTTTTAGATGGTTCACCTACCGAGCGCCTTTGTCAACCGATGGTAGATTACATCGAAGCTGGTGGTGGGGAAGTAAGATTAAATGCGCCTTTGAAAGAAATTTTGCTTAACCCAGACGGTAGCGTCAAAGGGTTTTTGATGCGCGGGTTGAATGGAGCACAAGATTATATCGAAACCGCCGATGCTTATGTTAGTGCAATGCCGGTTGATGTAATAAAAGTAATGTTGCCAAAACCTTGGAATAATATAGAATACTTCCAAAAGCTTGATGGATTAGAAGGAGTGCCAGTAATAAACATACAGTTATGGTTTGACCGTAAACTTACAGATATTGACCAATTATTATTTTCGCGATCGCCATTGTTAAGCGTTTATGCTGATATGAGCAATACCTGTCGCGAATATAGTGACCACTACCGTTCTATGCTGGAATTCGTTCTTGCCCCAGCCCGCGATTGGATCAATAAATCTGATGCGGAAATATTGCAAGCAACTCTAGCCGAATTGTCTAAACTTTTTCCTAAGCACTTTGGCTCGGATAATCCAGCAAAATTACTGAAACATCATGTGGTGAAAACACCCCGTTCGGTTTACAAAGCGATTCCAGGTCGTCAGGAGTACCGTCCTTCACAAGTTACTCCCATCTCTAATTTTTTCTTGAGTGGAAGCTACACCATGCAACCGTTTTTAGGAAGTATGGAAGGAGCAGTACTTTCTGGTAAACTAACAGCCAGCGGTGTAAATAAATCATTTTCAGTAAAAAATTCTTCCAGCGTGCAAAAGCCTTCCATCCAGCCTGCAACGAATGCTGCAACTGCCTGAATCCCCCCTATGCATGAAAACGTCGGTCTCTGTAGATGAGTCCTACCAAATTTGTCAGAAAATCACGGCAAAGCATTCCAAAACTTTTTATTTGGGCACTTTGTTGATGAGTCCTCAAAAGCGACAGGCAATTTGGGCAATTTACGCCTGGTGTCGTCGTACTGATGAATTGGTGGATGGACCTGCAGCTGCTATGACTACTCCCGAAACTCTAGATTTATGGGAAAAGCAGCTCGAATCAATTTTTGCTCAAAAGCCCCAAGAAAACGTTGACGTAGCCCTTTCGGATGCCCTGTTGCGCTATTCAATCGATATTCAACCCTTTCGGGATATGATTTCCGGTCAGCGCATGGATTTGTACCGCAATCGCTACGAAACTTTTGACGAACTATACCTTTACTGTTACCGCGTAGCCGGTACTGTAGGTTTAATGTCAGCGGCGGTGATGGGAATAGATTCCGAAAGTCTTACCGCTCCTTGGAACCGCTATAAACAGCCCTATGTTCCGATAAATGAAGCAGTAAGTTTGGGAATCGCCTGTCAACTGACCAATATTCTTCGTGATGTTGGTGAAGATGCCCAAAGAGGGCGAATTTATCTTCCCATGGAAGATTTGGCACGGTTCAATTACACCGAGAAAGATTTACTCAAAGGTGTAGTAGATGAACGGTGGCGTTCTCTAATGAAATGTCAAATTCAACGAGCGCGGCAATTTTATGCCCAAGCACAGAAAGGTATTAGTTACCTGCATCCAGATGCTCGTTTGCCAGTGTGGGCGGCCTTAATGCATTACAGTCGCATTTTGAACGTTATTGAGCGCAATGACTATGACGTGTTCAGTCAACGCGCCTACGTACCACAATGGAAAAAAATCGCGACTATACCCTTCGCTTGGATGCGAGCCCAGGTGTCTTAGCTCTCTCTACGGGAACCCTCCCGCTTACACGTAGTGAAGCGGTAGTTTAGTAGAAGCAAGAACTATGGAAAAATGGAAGATGTGGGTGAAATCTAATTAAATGCAGCAATGCAGCCTACAGATTAAACAAGAACTTAATAAAAACCCGGCGCGGAGGGGCATCCCGTGTCGTTAATAAAGCTCGGTTAATGTTCGATGGGATACCAGGAGTCGCCGAGAAGCCCACGCTTACAACAAATTGTACGCGTGGGAGTATGTCACATTATCCTGGTGTGTATGGAATTTTTTTTATATCAATGTTGACTTGTTCTTTGTCATCTGCTAGAATTTAAACCTGTTGGATTAGGAGAGATGGCTGAGCGGTTGAAAGCGGCTCCCTGCTAAGGAGTTATGGGGTTTAGATCCCATCGAGGGTTCGAATCCCTCTCTCTCCGTTAGTAAATTTGAATTCGATTTTGTCAATGCCTTGTCAACCGCTTTGCGGAAGTCAAAAGTCAGAAGTCAAATTAGTTTGTAAATAAAGTTAATGAAAGCAGTAGTGCGTTTGAACTTTTGTTTGAACGCACTATATTTTTTAACTTAAACATATGGGTTTAATTCCTCACCCTCATAGGGTGGAAGAATTGGGTTGGGCATTATACCCCATCCCAATTCCAAACAACTTCGGGCGGAGGCGGAGATTCTTCGGCTCTTCCTTCGTTTAAGAATTTTAGGTTTTTGGATACGGGAGCAAGGAAGAAGCTTTGGTTTTTCCTTTACTTCCCGTAATAAAATTAATTCTTAGAAACCTCCGAAGTTATAACCAACTCCTACAGAAAGACCTAAATCTGTTTCATCGAAAAATGCTGCATTAAGAGCCGCTGTAGCTGTTAACTTGTTAGTTAGTGGAACGTCTACGCCACCAGAAAGTAAGAAGGTTAGTTCTGAATCATCCCCAGTTTGGTAAGCTAAACCACCTCCAACATAGGGAGTAAAAGGCAATGGCTCGCGAAAAGGATCTGTAACCTGCTTGAAAGAAAAGTCATAGGTAACCGGAACTAAAATCACAGTATCATTCCCAAGTACCAAAGAAGGACGTACCGATAGAATATCTGTCAATCCGACTTTACTTATAACCATGAAATTACCATCACCCAAAGCGGAATCACCACCCAAGCCGATATTTCCTGCAACACCAATATAACTGGAACCACCACTGGTAGCACCGCCGAAATCAATATCCGCCTGCGCCACATCTGAAGAAATAGATGGTTTTAAATTTACTTGTGGGTATTGACGAGTAAGCAGCGCAGATGAAGTAGCTGTTGTTCCAGGTACAGGCGCAAAATTTTCAGTTCCCTGGGGGACTGTATCATATTTTACTGATTTATCATTAACCGATGGACTTGGTTTTTCTGAAATTTCATAAGTGAAACTGGGACTAAAATGTTTTACCGGTTCAGTTTCAAGTTCAAGAGAACCTTGGATTTTTGATGGTGTAATTAACTGTTGATTGCTTGTTTCATCTACCGTTTGAGCAGAGACAGACAACCCAGCGCTCAATAATGTAATGGTTGCCAAGGAAAGCGAAAAAAGGTTTCTATGAAGAAAAATGCTATTCACGTTCACTCCTAAAAGAATATAGCCACTTAAATATCGACTAGTTTATTTTTAGCCTATATGACGGCAGTACTTAATATTTAACACCAAAAAAATTATAGCTACATCCTTAATTAGGCAAATTATATGTAAATTTATTACATTTAAATCAATTATAATATCATCAATTCAGCGGTTGACAAAAATATAATATACATAATATGAAAATCACATATGTTTGAGGGTGTTTATAAATAAAAAAATTATTGTAGAGTGCGTTACACCTACGAGTATATATCAATTTAAACGATAACTTGCCTTTTGTATGTTAGATGACTGTCTAATCGGCCAGTACTCTCTGATAATTTTGTTGTGATTCAATCTTAAAGATTTATTTAACATCTTTAAAATACAACTAATAGAAATAAATAAAAATATAAATTTATTGCTTATTTATAATTAAAAAAGCATTATTTCATTAATTCTTTATCAAAAAAATATAATATTTATCTATTTGAATATAGATAAAAAGCGATAACTTTCATCAACCGTAATATTTCTTAATTTGATTTATTTTTGATGATAAATCAGTAAAGATGAAAGATTTATTCTGATTTTTGTGATATCTTAAATTATTATCATCATCAAATTAAATAATAAGATACTAAAGCGTATATTGTGTTGCATTAAATCTACGAAAATAGTTGATTTTAAAACATAAATTTCACTTACCAATTTTTTTTTAGCTGTTTTTTAGGATAATTTTTTCCGTAAAATTAATTTATAACTTACTATAGCTTTTCCATTGAATAATTTACTTTTTTGTAACATAGGTAATATATTTTTTTTTAAATTTAATTTATAAAGATGATGTTTACTTTATAAGTAATAGGATTAAAATTAAAAATATCTTACCCAGTTAGATTCATCCCTTCAATTTGAAATCAAACTAGTTATCAGAGTTAGTAAAATATACCATGCAGAAAATTAAAATCTTGAACGTAGAAATAGATAATTGGTCAAAGAAAGAATTACTAGATAACCTGAAATCAGGAGTAATATTCACGCCAAATGTAGATCATATAATTAAGCTTCAAAGAGATCCAGAGTTTATTCAAGCTTATAGCATGAGTGACTATAAACTTTGTGATAGTCAAATAGTAATGTATGCATCTAAATTTTTAGGAACACCCATCAAAGAAAAAATATCTGGTTCAGACTTATTACCTATTTTCTGTAATTATCATAAGAATAATCAGGAGATTAAAATTTTTCTATTGGGTGCAGCTCAAGGTGTAGCTTATAAAGCACAAAAAATAATTAATCAAAAAATAGGAAGAACTATTGTTGTTAACACTTATTCTCCACCTTTTGGCTTTGATAAAGATGAAGCCGAATGTCAGAAAATAGTAGATATAATTAATAATTCAGATGCTACGGTATTAGTGATAGGATTGGGTGCCCCCAAACAAGAAAAATGGTTATACAAGTATAAGGATAGTTTGAAATATATAAAAATATTCATGGCGTTAGGAGCAACTATTGATTTTGAAGCAGGTAATATAAAAAGAGCGCCAAAATGGATGAGTGAAATCGGATTGGAGTGGTTATTCAGGTTATTTTGCGAACCAAAAAGGCTATGGAAAAGATATTTACTAGATGATATTCCTTTTTTCTTTTTAATTTTGAAACAAAAACTCAATTTGTATATAAATAAAGACTCTAAGGATACTAGTCAAACCTTGTTAATTGATAAGTATTAGGTAAATAAGCCATATAGAGCTTCAAATCATAAAGCAAAAGGGGCAGATTCAAAAATATTCTGCCCCTTTTTAGTTAGTACATATATAGCCTAGATTTAGAGGATGTTTAATACAGCAAATTTTATCTTAATGAGGTAGATTTTAACGGGCAGGGATGCCGGTAGCACAAGACTTTGAGGATTTTTTTCTGTACATAATTTACTTGCAAAATGCTGTAAGTATCATTTTTAAGGCAATTCTCAGATTATCCCCCCTTCCCCCCGATGTATTGGGAGGTTAAACCTTTTTTAAGGGGGATAATGGGGGATCTGAAAGTCTACGAGTTTTATTAATAAATTTTCAAACATCCTCTAAGTGTCACACATTCTAGAATAAAAAATGTGCTAGTTGCGTAATTCCTAAAAATATTAATCATATTTATCAAATTCATCATATTAATTATTTTCATACTAATGTGAAAAAACGCCGCGATCGCAAAATAATAATAAGAAGTATAATTCAAAAATAATCATCATAACCCTTCTCTAAATAAATAGAAAGGCTAAGAATTAAAATCTAAATAAACCCGTTTAAACTTATAAGATTTATCCGATTGAAATCATCTCAGCTAAATTTTTTAAATAAGCTTCTCTAGATAGCATTTGGGGTGTACTACTAAGTCCAACTTTAGTTAAAATTTCTTTCCAACGATATACCCAATCGTGTCTCAGTAATGAATTAATTAGATTATCTTTACGAATTTTTTCCAGTCTTTGGGGTTGTGCATCCAACTCTGTTATAACATTTGCTATATCAGTAATATTTAATGGTACTTCAATTACAGCATCACACCAGTCAAAATGTGTAGTATAAGCTTCACAAACTGGTGGTGTTCCAATCATTACAGCTCCTCCTGCGGCTCCTTCAAAAAAGCGGGAACCTAATTCTTCTTGACTTCCTGTTTGATTAGTACTATCAAATTTAGCTTTATTAGCAATAAAATAACGACTTCTTTTGATTAAATTACTATATAAAGTTCGATGTTCTTGATAATTCCTCATTTCTAAACCTTTAAGAGTATCGTATAGATATAATAAATTTTCACGTTGTGTTAATTCTAGTAAAGATTTATGTGCCATTGGCAAACGACGACCGATACTATAAACATCGATATGTCTTTGAGGAACTTGCGGATAAGGGCAAAACTTTATAGCATCGACGGCATAAGGCAGAGTGTAACAAGGACGTTTAACTAGTTGATTTATAGCATCAACACTCTGACTTTGAGTCGTAAATATATAATCGAAGTTTTTAGCTAAATTTAAACAAAGTGCAGTTTTATAATTTTCAATTTCTTTTGCCCAAATTTCATCTATCCATAGTACTGCTTTTTTACATTTTTCTCGCCATCCTTTAATTGCATTAATACAGGTTATATCCCAAAAATGTTGACAAATAAAGAATAATAAATCGTATTCTTTATCTATAAATGATTCTTGACAACCCGAGTGTAATAACTTGCTTTGACCTAAAGCTAAACCTGCATAATTAGCAACTTTTTTTATCACTTTAGATTTCAAGCCAGAGAGATATACTGGTGAAAGCAAATCGGCGTAATCAAAAGTACTAATTACATCTTCAAATTCGTATTCCGCCGAGCGGAAAGCTTCGGAATGAAAACCCCGCATTGAGACTACTAAAATACGGGGTTCTTTACGATCATTAATTAGCTGTTGTTGGATGTTAGAGTTAACTTTTGATTGAAAACTCCATTTGCAAGAGGTAGTTTCTAACATAGTTGGAATTAATATTTATCGATAAAATGTGATTATTTGTATTTATTGATTATTTGACGGTAGTAGCTTGCTTAAAAGTGCTTGTTTCGGAGCATTTACTGTTTGCCAGTCATCTTGCAATACACCTCCAGTACCTTTACTGTTAGGATTCCAGCACCAATAGGCAAAGCTTAATTTTTTCTTGGCAATATAATTGACAAAGGTTTGTTGCCAAATACCTTCTTTGGATTTACTGTCAACGTAATATCCGCCAAATTCACCAACTAGAATCGGAGCAATACCATTGGTGGTAATGTAGTTAAATCCTATTTCCCAACGTTGATAAAGATTGCTGGGAAATTTTGCGTCTTGAAACCAAGAGACTTTTGCACTAGGATATTCGTGAGGAGAATACACGAGTTTGTCAGGTTTCGTTAAATGTACGGGATATTCCCAAACACCCTCTAAGTTTGCACCCCAAAAGTAACCATGCTGTCGTTGGTTGGGTACGTTTTTTTCTACTCCCTCTACTACAATCAACCAGTTAGGATTTATCTGAAGAATCTTATCTCCAGCGTTTTGTGCGGCTATGCGCCAATCTGTTGTAAAATCATAGGTTCCCCAACTTGCCCTACCATGGGGTTCGTTTTTCAAATCTGCACCAATTACGTTGGGTTGATTTTTATAACGTTTGGCTAAAAAAGTCCAAGTGTTTATCCAATCCTCTTCTGTAAACCCATCTCCATACCATAATTCTGAAATATGTCCATCTTTTAGACAATGACTATCTAATAAAATTAGTAATCCCTGTTTTTGTGCCTCTTGGATAATTAAATCCATGACTTCAATGGGAGTTTTTCCATATAATTCTGCATTGGCTCCGATGGAAAAATCTACAGCACTAATGTCTGATGAACTCAGGGCTTCTAGTGAATAAGGTAAGCGAATTAAGTTATAGCCCAATTTTTTTATATGACTGAGCATTTGCTTATAATCTCTTACCCATAAACCATGAGGTACATGGGTATCAATTTCCATACCAAACCAGTTAATGCCCCGTAGTAAAACTACTTTACCGGTACTATCAATAATTTGAGTATTTTCTGTAGATAAGGGAGGCACAATGGTAGTAGCTGCTAATGAGGTAGTATTAAATGTCGTAATTAATTGGGAAGAGCAAAAAGTTAAACTTATACACAGCCATCCAAATACAAAGGCAGTAAGAATATGTCTTTTCAATCTTCTCAAGTAATGGTTTATGCTTATATGAAAACTATTACACAACAGCCTCCAGATACCCCGTGCTAAAGGCTTGAATATGTTAAGGAACAATCGGTATAAAAATCGAAATATTTGTGAGTGAAGCAGCATAATTATTTTATTCTTGTCTGCTTTAATTTACAGGTAAATTCAATAAATTGAATTAAATTGAGTTAATTGCATTTTTTACACTACTATAAAAATTTTCTCGCCGAAGCACAGTCCATGTAAGCCTGTTGTTAAGAAGTTTTTCCCGTTCAATTTCGTATAATTCGGACTTTTTATTAAACGCCAATAACTGCATTAAACTTAAGGCAAAATATTCTGGTTCATCGGCTATTTTAATAGCAGAGGGATAGTCAGATATTCCACGCATTGCAACAGTTGTAGCCACTATTGGACTTCCAGAAGCAATAGCATCAAGAGTTTTTATTTGAATTCCACCACCACTAATAGAAGGAATAGCGATGGCTTTTGCTTGTGCCATAAATGCTTGTGCATCGGTGACAAAACCGCAATATTTAACATTTGAATTTGGATATCGTTCGAGTAAGAATTTGGCACCAGATCCAGCAACATGAATTGATATAGTTTTAGGTAAATAGGGATAAACTGTTTGGAAAAACCATTCTAAACCAGATTTATTAGCTTTCCAAGTCCAACTACCTATTATTCCAATATCACAGTTTTTTATTGGAGAATTTTTTGGTGATATCGTCCAGCTAGAAGGTAGATGAAAAACTCTACTAATCTGATTTTGAGTAGAAAAATAGTTAGCATCATGGGATGTTAATGTCCATACTTCTTTGGATGAAATAGCCAAATGGTCTTCCATCTTTTTTATCAGACGAGCTTCTCTTTTGTATATGTATTTCGATAAAAATTTTTGTTTATTTTTTAACTGTGATTCATATAGTTGATATTCTACATTGTGAGCAATAAATATTACTTTGTACTTTTGATTTAATAAGGGTAATAACCAACCTAATTGAGCATGGTCGATTATAATAATCTGATAATCATTTACCTGTAAAATCTTTTGGATTTGTTGGAAATATTTTTTAGAATAATACTTGGCTGCTGAATAAGGAAGCCGCTTAAATAAACTTAAAGTCATCCAGAGAAACGGATAATATTTCGATTTTTCTGTTTCTATATATCGCTTTTCAACTACAACTTCACGATCATTTTTAGAATTGCGATCGCCTAAGCGCTGATATCCTAAAACTAATACTTCATGTCCGGAGTATTTTAAAGCGTTAATAAAAGATTGAGATGCAATTTCTCCACCAGTTCTTTTTCCACTTGGAAGAACGGTTGTTAAATATAATATTTTCATTCGGAACAATTTAGATTAATGACTTAATATCTGATACAACTTCTTGTATTACTTGATTACCAAATATAGATTCTAGTAGTTTTGGCTCGATATGAATTTTTGGATACTCGGAAAGTAAGTTAATAATTGCTGCTGCAAAAGATTGTGTATCTGAAGCAATTTTGAAGTACTCTTTAACTGCAGGAGGTAAACCGGCGATTCCTTGGGGTGTAGAGACAATTGGTTTACCAGCCATCAACATTTCTAATGACTTGATGCTAACTCCGCTACCAGTTAAAACTGGATTAATTAAAAGCCGTCCAGAATTATAAATTTCTGTAGAGGATGGGGGATTGATACTTAGATGTACGCCATCAATCTCATTACATAGTTGGATGATTTTATTTATAGGTTTGGCTCCGGCAATTAAAACTTTAATACTAGATAATTGCGAGCGAACTTGAGGTAGAACTTGAGTTAAAAACCAAATAATACCCGCGACATTATTATTAGAATATAAATTCCCTAAAAAAACAACATCATACTCAGGATAGACGTTAATATTTTGATGATTTGTATCTATATTTCCAGATTTATAAAAATAATAAAAATCCATTAAAGGCGGTAAATAACGTCCATTTTGATAACCTTGAGACTGCCAAAATTTTAAATCATCTGGGGAGATATCATAGAATAAAAGACTATTTGTTAGTAAGGATTTTTCATAGTTTTCTAAATGAGACACTGATAAATATCGTTTGATTTTACTGGTACCTATGGCTGAAGCAAATAATCGTCGATAATACAGATGTTCAATATTATGACAACGAGTAACTATAGGTATATCCAAGTAATGGCTTAATTTAGATGCCACTTCTCCACCATGAATACCATCTAACCAAAGAATATGAGGTTTAAAAGCACTTACTTGAGAAACTAAATCATGTAATTCTTGTCCCCTAACAAGTCTAGAAGTAACTTCTAGGGGATAGCGCAATAAATTAAAAAGTCTACAAGTTTTAGCACGTACACTATATTTGAACGGAATTAAATAAGTAGAATTGACATATTTTTTGATTTCAGCGACTTCTTGATAATCCGGAAATCGATCGAACCAACATATCAACTGTAATTCAATACCAATCTGGGAAAAAGCTTTTATTCTTCGCCACATATCTACCCTTCCGCCATGAATAGCAGGATAAGGAATGTCATGGCATACTAATGTCATTTTCATATTTATATTGTCTCGATTTGTACTGTTATTTATGTTCGGTAACTGCTTTTAGTGTCATCCATTCTTCCTCGATGGCAGAAGAATTATAGTATTGATAACTTTTCGCTTGTGGATACTCTATCGCTAAGGAAAAAACAGTAGAAACATAAACTATCCAAAAAATACTATTAGTTTCTACCAGTGTGCTTTCACTAATGTTGTACATAACTAAATAAGTTAAATATATTAAAGGCCAAATTCCCTCTATACATCTAGTGATTCGCAACCACATTATTCCTTTGAAATAGGTTGTAATAAAGCTCAATAAAAATACCGATAACCCTACAAAACCTAATTCTGCCAATAAATCCATAAAGCCGTTATGTCCGTAAGGACATTGCCATGCAAGAGTACGCCAAAGATAAGCAGTTACTTGATTATCCCAATCTCTCCAGACTGCATTAAATCCATAACCGAACCAAGGACGTTCCCAGATTAAATCAAACATTGCACTCCATATATCGGTACGTCCAGTTAGGGTTAAATCTTTACCTAATGCATCAGCGACAACTGGTAAATTATCTAACAATAAGATAGATATACTTCCAACTGTAAGTATCAATGCAATCATTAAAGGTATTAACTGGTTGTAATGTTTACGCCAACTTCTATACAGAGGCAAAATAAGCATTAATGATAGAAATACGACTAATGCTGATTTGGAAGTTGAAAGTACAATTAAAACGATAGAAAGAATATAGCCAGCCCAAGGAACCCAGCGATATCTAATATTACGAATAGGGTTACTCATAGCGACAAACCAAAACACCATGCTGCTAAAAACCATCAATCGACCCAAAATATTTTTATGAGTCATTATCCCCCGCCAAGAACCCGCATGAATTCCTCCCTCTTGAACAGTCATTAATCCATATTTTGGTAGTCCGATCGCAAACAAAAAGCTCAGTACAATTATTATGCCCAAAGCCAATGCTAATAACTGTAATTGTTCTCTCAAAGTGAAGCGCATTGCCATATAGACGGCAAATGTACTTGTTCCTAAAAGAAGTACGCTACGTCGTGGAGTCACATCAGGCGCAAAAGTCCATAATATTGATGCTAAAACAATTCCTAAAAATAACCATATCCAAATATCTTTTTGTGCAGCACGAACAAAATTTTTATGATGTGCCACTATTAACAAGAAAGTAGTTGTATACACTCCCATAAAAAATTTGGGACTGTAGGGATCGCTACTAATACCCCCACCATTTCCACCTTCTATCAGTACTGGTATCAAAGCACTTGTAGAAAGAAAAAGAGTAAATACAACGAATATCTTTTCGGCTAGCTTTGGTATTTTTGGCATACCGAATATATTCCTCAAAAATATTAATTTTATGAAATAAAATACCCAATTTTTAAAGGTATTTTTAAACTTCATAATTCTTTTAAGCAAGTAATTGTTGAAGCTTTTTAATTAATGAACGAAGTAACCGCTTTTGTCAAGTTAATAAATAACATTTTATATCTACTGAATATTTTGTTTAAAGTCTGATACGTATTTGTACTTTTTTTATTTCTAAAAGGCAAAAAAAATTTACTTAATCTTCATCAGGTAGTGATATTTCAGTAAAGTTTTTATTAAGTAGAGTTCATTATCGATTAACCGATATATGTTTAGGATATTCTTCTATTATCAAGTTTCAAACAAGATGGTCGTAGCTTGTAAGAGAAATTATTTAGATGTAGTAATATGCAAATACCGCAATGCAAAACATCTAATCCGAAGTATTGTATTCATGTAACAATATAAAGACTACTGCTGATTATCACTGATATAAATACAAAAGCGATTGTAGATATTCTTATATCTTCATCTAACCAGTTGGCAAAAAACTTATTTACAATTGTTTATTTACTGAAACTGTATATTAAATTATTTTGAATGGAATTTTGAATGGAAATGCAAATGCCAACAAAAGAACAAGATTTGCAGCATTTGAGGGAAACTAATTCCTTAACTAGAGAACCGTATTGGCTAGTAAAAAAACCTCAAAGTATTGAAGAAGAAAATATTGGTTTTGGTAACATTTTCTCGATTTTACGCCGGAGAGCAGCTTTGATTGCTAGCGTCGCAGTAATAGCAACTACAGGTGCTGTTTTCTGGGGTTCAACTCGTACTCCTAAGTATGAAGGAAAATTTCAATTACTAGTTGAACCTTTAAGAAATTCTGAAAGCGAACTGCTGGTTTTACTGTCTCAAACTCTTCAGCAGGATGTAAACAGAATCACAAGACAAAATAATACACCTCTAGATTATCAAGCTTTGCTAGAGGTTTTAAAAAGCCCGAAAATTATAGAACCTGTAGTTGAAGAAATTCAGACTAAATATCCAGGGGTAAGCTATGGCAAATTAATTGGAGGTAGCAAATCTGGTAAAGTTCCCAGCAACGTCAAAGATGGACAGTTACATATTAGCCGCCTCTCTCAAGGTGAGATTGAATCGAGAGTTATAGAAATTCGCTACAAGGATGCCAATCCTCAGAAAGTTTTATTTGTATTAAATAAAGTATCTCAAGCTTATCAGAAGTATAGTCTAGAGCAACAGCAAACCAATTTACGTCAAGGAATCAAATTTGTAGAACAGCAGATTCCTACATTGCGATTCCGAGTAAATAGCCTGCAAGGAGAAATGCAGCGTTTTCAGCAGAATTACGGTGTATTTAATCCCGAGCTTCAAGGAAGACAACTACTTAACAGACTTGATGAACTTCGAGCTGCTAAAATAGAAACCAATAAAAGATTGGCAGAGGCTACATCCCTTTACGCTTCCCTACAAAATCAGTTAGGAATGCCCCAAGATGCAGCAATCGCAGCTTCTGCTTTAAGTGAATCACCACAGTATCAACAGATACTCAAACGTATTCGAGATATAGAAGCTCAAATTGCTACGGAGTCAGTACGTCTTAGCGATGCCAACCCGGTAATGCAGTCTTTACGGCAGCAACGTCAAAAATTAATACCTTTATTAAGACGAGAAGCGCAATTAGCTTTGGGTGGAAACTTTTCCGAAGAAATGCTTAATCCCCAAGTTGGAACTTATCAAAATTCTGTTCGCCGCCAACTTATTCAAAAAATGGCTGAAACTGCAAATCAGGTTCAGTTATTAGAAGCCAGCTTGCTAGCTACCGATGATGCTTTAATTGAAATAAATCAAAAAATTAAACAATATCCTAAGGTTGCTGGTAGATATGCCAATTTGGAACGGGAATTGCAAGTTGCTACCGATACTCTTAAACAGCTTTTAGGCAAACAAGAAGCCTTACGAGTAGACGCTGCTCAACACGAAGTTCCTTGGGAATTAATTATGCCTCCAAGGCTACCCCAAGATAAAAATGGTGAAGTGACGGCTAATTCTGGAAAAGGTAAGTTCAATATTATTTTAGGAGGAGCTGGAGGTTTACTCTTAGGTGTTTTAGCTGCTTTTCTTCTAGAGAATGCTCAGAATGTTTTCTACGATTCCCGAGAAGTTAAACGAACCGCAAAACTACCATTATTAGTCACAATTCCTCACCTAAAAGAAATAAAAACATTAGCTCCTGTCGATAAAGAATTGGTTTATGCCCTGGAAAAACAAGAGCGATGGCTTCCACATGAGCATAAACAAAGAGAATACAAAGCTTCTCCCTATACCCAAGCTTTTTATTCCTTGTATACCAGAATTCAAGCTTTCAGAGAAGAAATGGAACTTTCTTCATTAGTTATTACATCGGCGAATCCGGGAGAAGGTAAATCTAGTGTGGCAACAAAATTTGCTCAAACAGCCGCCGAAGCTGGTTTGCGGGTGCTGTTGGTGGATGCTAATTTACTAAATCCTCAAGTTCATCACAACTTACGTTTGATAAATACCCAGGGATTAAGTGAAATACTTTCCCTAGGTTTAGATTTGAATGATGTAATTTCACAATCCTATGAAGAAGAAAATTTATTTGTGATTACCGCAGGGGAAACACCACCAAATCCTGCAAAATTGTTCTCTTCACCAAGAATGCAAAATTTTGTAAAGCGATCGCAATCTGATTTCGATTTAGTTGTGTACGACACCCCTCATATTTTGGGACGTTTAGACAGTAGGATCTTGGCTACCCATGCCGATGGAATTTTGATGGTTGTAGGGTTAGGCAAAACAGTTCGTCCCTCACTTTCCACAGCATTAGATGAATTGAAAGCTGGACGAAATCGGGTTTTGGGTTTAGTTTCTAATACCATGAAATCCTAATTAATCGGTTAAAGCCGATGAATAACAATTAAGTATGTTGGTATTGAAAATAGTAATTAGAACAAGTGAGTAGTGATGGGGTGATGGGGTGAGTGGCAACAGGGCTTTGGAGCCAGTTTACCCAAGCTGTAAGTAAGTTCGGGTAAATTTTCGGCCGACTTACTTATTAGTACATCAAAATTTAATAACTTCTTAAGAGATAAATTGTGAATTTATTAAAGGCAATTATCACGTATATCAAAAAAAGAGTATCTAGCCAGTTCATTCGTAATCTCGGCTGGTTAGGTATGGCTGAGATCTGTTACAGAATCTTACGCTTAGGATTAGTGGTGATTATAGCCAGGTATTTAACTCGCTATGATTACGGCTTAGGAGCAATTATTCTCGCCGTGCGGGAGTTTGCGATTAATTTTTCTGATGTCGGTATCGGCGCAAAAATTATTCAAGCTGATGAAAAAGAACTTCCGCTGTTATGTAATTCTGCTTTTTGGTTAAACTGGCTGATTTTTGCGAGTTTATTCATGATTCAGGCTATTGCAGCATTTCCTATTGCTTGGTTTTATCAAAGTAAAGATATTATTTTTCCAATTATTGTTACTGGAATGGCTTATTTAATTTGGCCAATTTACGGTATTCAAAAAACTTTAATTCAAAGAGAAAATCGTTTTAAAGTTATAGCATTTACTGATACAGTTCAATTCAGTATTTCCAGTATATTCACCGCAATATTTGCTGTTATGGGTATGGGAGTATGGGCTTTTGCTCTACCAGTAGTAATGGTTGCACCTTTGGAAGTCATAATATATTACAAATATCATTCTTGGCGACCAAAAGGAGGATTCACAACATTATATTGGAAAGAGATATTAAGTTTTGGAAAAAATATTCTTGGTGTTGGATTATTAAAAACCTTGAGAAATAACTTAGATTATTTAATAGTTGGACGTTTTATCGGTATTGAAGAACTAGGAATATACTTTTTTGGTTTCAATGCTGGTTTAGGAATTAGTTTAAGTATCATTAATGCAATTAGTTCAGTAATGCTACCTCATTTATGTGCAGCGCGTACAGAATGGCTTGAATTCCAGCATCGTTATCTCCATAGTCTCAGAACCATTACTTTTATAATTGTCCCCTTTGTATTATTTCAATCTAGTTTAGCTCCCATTTACGTTCCCATGGTTTTTGGCAAACAGTGGATACCCGCCATACCTATTTTGATTTTAATTTGTTTATCAGCAATTCCACGACCTTTTGCTAATGCAGCGTCTCAATTATTAGTAGCTATTGGTAAACCTCATTTAGATTTGCGTTGGAATGTAATATTTACTAGCTTGTTTGCCCTAGCATTATTAATAGGAGTTCAATGTGAAATTATTGTTAATAATTTGCTAGGTATCGATACTATTAATAACTTGACATTAATATTAGGAGAAAACTGGAAAGTTATTGGAATAGCCACATCTGTTTTACTCGTTCATGCTATTTTCTTGCCATTTTTTACCATATGGGCTACACGTTATGTGTTTCCCAATAAATTACAAAATGAGTAAGAATTTAGAATTTAGAATTTAGAATTTAGAAGTAATGAGTAAGAAGTAATACCAATTCTGTATGAGGCTGCCCTTAATCGCCCTCCAAAAGGCTATGGTGGGGCTACTGAAACAAAGCCCGTCTACACGGGCTGAATTCGGCGTATCTTTATAAAGAAATGGTATAAGAAGTAAGAAGTAATAACTAATAACTAGTGGTTCACCACACCAACATTGCCGGGTGAAGGAGCGTGAGTAGTGAGTAGTGAGTAGTAAAAATATTACCAGACAAAGTTCACTTGGTGGACTACTAGTAACTAATAACTAATAACTAATAACTAATAACTAGTAAGTAATAACTAAGTTAAAATCGCTATATACAATTAATTTTGCGTGAATACTTAAGAAGGTTTTTATAAATAAAAAATAAAATTATTGTAGGGTGTGTTAGATGCACGACAATCCATCTGTTAAAACATATAATCCTAATACATAAGCACGCACCAACAGTTATTGGTGCGTTACGGCAAAACTGGAACTGTTATTTTTCCTGTCTAATCATAAAAAGCTGTAATACAGCCTACTTTAGAATTATTTTATAAACACGCTCTAAGAGAAATGCCTTTTTGAGTTAACATCTTCTAAAGTGCACTTATGCTAATATAACTAGTATCATTTAATATATTTTTATAAGTAATAACCGATTCTATACTTTACTGAAAATGGCATTTAATTGTATCCTGTACAGAGGTTTGGGGATCTATTTTTAACTCTGTTGAGAATTTTTTTGTAGCTGCTCCCGTTTCAGATGTTTTTGGATTTGTAAGAATTTTCGACCGTTTGGTTGTCTTGGGAGTTGATTACTATGGATGGTTTTCGACCGTTTTCTGCTGGCTCATTTTCTGCGCGATCGCTGTGTTCGGTAATCATGTGCAAGTTGCTGTTGCTGGGTTCGACGGCGGGGTTTGTGATCCTGGCGGGGAAGCAGGGGGCGATCGCCGCTGGTTCTACTGCTGCTGCTAATCCCCGAGTGAAGGAACAAGTGTTGGGCTATACGCCTTGGAAAAATAGCCTGGGCCCGTTATGGAACAGCCTTGTTGATTGATTTCAATGGTGATGGAAAAGCTAGGTTCATTGATGATGTAGTAATACTTGACTTCTTTGAAAAAAAACGAAACGGTTCTCTTGTCCGTGGTAAGGGATTTATCGAGAAAATTGGTAATTTGAACGCATCACAGATTGATGATCACTTCAACCTCAAGCGAGAGTGATTGAATCCTTAAGTACAGATTAAAGTTCAAGATTTCCGTGTAAATTCCGTCATTCTAAATTGTGGAATCAAATAATAATGCAAAGAAAAATTTCCCACCTTTTGCTTGGTTTCTCCATAGCAACTTTATCCCTTGGGGTATTTCCTCTATTTACCCCTGTTCTCGCAAACACCTGCCTCGCCGAAGCCGACGCTCTCTACAACAAAAACGAACGCCCCGCCGCTGAAAAACGCTACCGGCAATGCAAAAAACCCTTCCCGGAAGAAGAAAATAATACCAACACCTTCTTCCCCACCCCCATCAGCGATCCCAGTAAACTCAGCCCCAGCGGCCAAACCCTCTGGGAAAACGCCCAAGGTGATTCCAGAACTGCTGTGGTTCCCCTAGAACAACTCAACCAACAACACCCCGAATTCACCCCCGCCTATATCAGCCTCGCTAAAGCTCTCAAAGATACTGACCAAAACAAGAAAGCCCTCGAAGTTCTCGAACAAGCCGCTACCCTTTTCCCCAATAACGCCGACATCGCCAAAGCCCGCGTCAAGGCTCTACGCAAAAATGGAAAACGGCTGGATGCTTCTATTGCTGCGAGACTGTTTGCGATCGTCAATCCCAAACATCCCCAAGCCAAAAAATTTGAAAAACTCGCCGATAAGTATCTACGCAGTTTCAAAAGGCGCATCAAAAACGAATATCTTGCCAAAGGCGTTGGTGTAACTGCTTGTAAAATATTCCTGCCTCGTTTGTGTGGTGGCGGTAACACAGTTCAGACTGTGACAGCAACCATCCAAATGGCGAGGTTTCTTGTTGAAGGCGAAAGCCGTATGGGCAAGCGTTTTGCTCAAGCAATAGTCGAAGAGAGTAGGAAAAAAGGTCTATTGATCGAAGATCCCCTTATCAACGGCTATGTCACCCGCATCGGCAAAGACATCGCCGCTCTCATGGGTAGAGACGAATTCACATATGAATTCTATGTCATCGAAAACCCCTCCATCAACGCCTTCGCCCTCCCCGGTGGTAAAGTTTTCATTCACACCGGAGCGCTCCTCGCCGCTGAATCCGAAGCTGAAATTGCTGGACTCATCGGTCACGAAGTTGCCCATGCTGTCCTCTCACACGGCTACCGTAGCTACGCCAACAGAGAATTCCTAGCCTCCCTGGGTAATGCAGCTCCTGGCGGCAACCTTAGCAAATTAGGCTTTAAACTACTTGAACTCAAAACCAGCCGCAATCAAGAGCGCAGCGCCGACATCCTTGGAACCCGTGCCCTTGCAGGCTATGGCTATGCCGCTGATGGTCTCTATAACTTCTTCCTTGCCCTCAAAAAACAAAACGCCTCTCGCCGAAAACCCCCTGAATACCTTTCCACCCACCCCGCTACCACCACTCGCCTTAGCTATCTTCGCGCCATCATCCAGAAAAACGGTTACAACCGCTATTCCTACGAAGGTGTCACAAAATACAACGAAATCAAAAAGCGTCTCCAGAAGTTGATAGTAAAGTAGTTGACTTTGGCGATCGCCGGTAGTGCGATCGCCCTTTACGAGTAACGAGTAATGAGTAACGAGTAACGAGTAATGAGTAACGAGTAATGAGTAATGAGTAACGAGTAATGAGTAATGAGTAACAACTAACAACCAACAACTAACAACTAACAACTAACAACCAACAACTAACAACTAACAACTAATTTAAACATCCAATAACCCATAACGCTTTTGTAAATCAAACAATTTCATCCTAGCTTCACCAGCATTGTCAGCTAAATCGGCAAACTCCACAAACCGACGCAACTCCTTTCTTAACAAATTACGCTCAACCTCCAAAGTGTTGCGATCTAAATCTGGAGGTAGTACTATCATGTCAAATATAGTTGCACGCTCCTTGCCTGGATGAGGACGTAAAACACGTCCCCGTCGCTGGATAAATTGACGGGGATTGCTAGAACTTGCCAAAATAACAGCAGTTTTAATCGCCGGAATATCAACTCCTTCATCCAAACAGCGAATTGCCACTAAACCTTGTAATTCTCCGCTTTCAAATTGAGTGCGTAAAGTTTCTCTTTCTACCAAAGGAGTTTGGGCAGTATAAGTACTAACTCTATAACCCAACTCTACTCCCAAAATGCGAGTTACTTCCTTCAATTGACGCAAATTGCCATGCCCTTCCGTTTCTTGGCAACCATCGCTGCAATAAAACAATGTATGAGTCGTTTCGCGCCTCGTCGCCATCAATTGCCGCAAAGCCTTTAACTTATTTTCCGCCGCACTTACTAATCTTGCACGCTGAATTAATAAAGGTTTTATTTCTTCATTGTCTTCAACATTAGTCAAATTCCCATTCTCTTGCTCTCTATAGAATAAAGCACGTCCAATCTTGTGGGACAATTTTGCATAAGCACGACTTTCGGATTCGGTTAATTCGATTAGTAGCGGATAATAAAGGTAGTGAACCAAAGCACCTTGAGAAATAGCATCTCTCAAAGTAAATTCTGGTTGCAAAACCGCTCCGAAATAATTAAATACAGACTGAGTTCCTACCTCATCAAAATATCTTTCGGGTGTTGCAGATAACCCCAACCTCAATCCAATAGTACGCGGTAAACTTTCCTCTAATTTTGGTGAACCTAAATTATGTGCCTCATCACCAATAATCAAAGTTTTTTCGGGAAAATATTTTAACTGAGATTGGAAACCATCACTTATCAAGGTAGAGTTAGTAGTAATCACCGTAACAAATGGTTGAGAACCACAACGTACATTATAAAGCTGTGTAGAAAGTTGCGTTTGCCAAGTACGGACATTTTCAAAAGCTAATATTGGCTTTAAACCAAACTTTTCGCATTCTCGCGCCCACTGGGTAACCAAATGACGGTAAGGACATACTACTAACAATACCTGCAAATTTATCTGACGGTATAATTCGCAAGTAATTGCTAGTGCGGTAATAGTTTTACCACTACCAGTCGCCATTTTTAAGGTGCCTCTACCATTATTCGCAAACCAGTTATTTACAGCAAGATTTTGATAGTTCCGCAATTGCAGAGATGGCGGAATTCTCGGACATCCCGCTAATGGCTGTTTTGCTTGATAAATTCCTTTCTTTTCACCTACATAAGAAGGAATTTTCAGGCGAAAAGTAGGTGCTGTGTGAGATTTTTTTTGCGTCAGATACATAAAATGGCGGCTACCCTAGGGATAATTTATAATTATTAATTTTATAGATTGGGGAGATGGGGGAATGGGCAGAGTTGGGGAGAAATATAAATTCGTAACTCTTAACAAGGCATGGTACTTACTATTAACTATTCCCAATTCCCAATTCCCCATATCTAATTCAATTATAATTACGCCAAACAGCAACTAATGAACCCTGCACCTCTACCTGAATAGCATCAACTTCAATTGGCTGATATTTAGAGTTAGCAGGCTTAAGAGTAATTCGTTCGCTACTTGTACGATAAAACCGTTTTAATGTGGTTCCGTATCCCTCTACCCTAGCGGCAACTATTGTCCCATCTTTAAGCATATCCGGTTCCTGTACCGGATGTAGAAATATCATGTCTCCATCAACTATGGAATCCTCAATCATGCTGTCACCTGTTACCCGCAAAGCATAAGTTTGTGAAGGTAATTTTACCTCTCTAAAATCCAAATGTTCTACAGCATCGGTAAAGGGTTCGATTAAACCGCCAGCAGCTATGGTGCCCAAAATTGGTACGCCGGGATTTTCCGGATGTAAAACTCTAATAGTCCGCGCTTTTCCTTCACTCCATTCAATATATCCTTTGTTGCGTAAATGCTCCAAACGACTTTGAATTGGCGCTGGCGATTTCAAATTCATCGCCTGCATCATCTGACGAATCGAAGGTGAATGCTGACGCATTCGGATATATTCCTTCAGCCATTCGTAAAGTTCTCTTTGTGCTTCTGTCAGTTTTTCCATGATTTTATAGGGAGGTAATATACAAATGTCCCTAGAACATTAGTACTACAAAAACCCTGGTAGCGGCAAAGTTTTTTGGCATTTATATTGCATTTTTGTTAATAAAATTTGAATCGGGAGTATCTCCAAAGGGAGATATTGGATTGTAGTTAAGAAAAAAATCACGCCACTTGCCGTACTCGGAGGGAATTCTGCTGCAATTCTAGGCTCCAAAATTGCCAAACCTAAAATTTAAATTTTCTCGGCTGACAAAATGCTAGCAAGTAAAGCTTTTTGTGCGTGGAGTCGATTTTCTGCTTGATTCCAAACTCGCGAATGTTCGCCTTCAATAACATCATTTGTTATTTCTTCATCGCGATGTGCTGGTAAACAGTGTAAAACGATCGCGTTTGGGTCAGCAAAACTCAACAATTCCTGATTGATTTGGTAGGGTTTGAAAATTGGCATTCGGTCCGAAGCTTCTTCTTCTTGCCCCATACTTGCCCATACATCAGTATAGAGTATATTAGCATCCTTTGCAGCTATTTGGGGATCTTTGGTAATAATTACTTCTGTTTTTCCATTGGCGATCGCCCGTGTTTGTTCAACAACATCTGCATTTGGTTCGTATCCACTAGGAGTGGCAATTTTGAAGTTTATTCCTACCAAAGCACAGCCGAGCATCAAGGAATTGGCAACATTATTACCGTCGCCAACATAAGTTAAAGTCAAACCGGCACTGCTTTGAAATTCTTCTCGAATAGTCATTAAATCCGCCAAAACTTGACAGGGGTGCTCTAAATCTGTCAGGGCATTAATTACTGGAATTTGGGCATAATTAGCAAAAGTTTGTAATTCTTGTTGTTCAAAGGTACGAATAGCCAAAATATCGAGATATCGATCTAAAACTCTCGCCGTATCTTGTACTGGTTCCCCGCGACTCACTTGAGTAACATTAGGATTGAGGTCAATAACCTGTCCCCCTAATTGATACATTGCAACGGTAAAACTGACTCGCGTTCTAGTAGAAGCTTTAGAAAATAAAAGCCCCAATACTTTATTACATCGTAACTTCAACTGTTGTGATTTTAATTGAGTTGCCATTTGCAAAAGTTCTTCAACTTCCACCGGACTCAAATCTGCTACGCTCAAAAAATCTCTTTGGCTTAAGGCTGTCATGCTTTTAATTACTTTTAGGAACAATTAGCTGTTGTACTTTCTCGCTGAAGGGGAACATCAAAAAAACACTGAAAGCTTCCAGACTTTCTTTGAAATGCCCGCAACTTAAGATAACTTGTAGAGGTTGCCTTTAATTTTTAATTTTTTTTATGTTTGAGATTCCGCTCTTTTATTACGATAACTGTGCTTTTAGCTTCGGGTAAATCAGTCTCTAGGCAGATTAAAATTTTTACATTTTAATATAAATGCTTCAGTTGAGTCAGAATTGAGGTGATAAAATCCAATTACTTTTCTATTGATAAATCAATCAATTATTTTTGATGAAAGTAAGTTGTTGATTAATTGTGACCAAAGATAAAAATGGATACAAGCCATGGATAATCCGTGGAAAGAAAAAAATATTTTCCACAACGCGGCTGCCCCTCGATTCGTGAGGTGTAAGTACTTGATAACTGATAACTGATAACTGAAATGAGTCCACCACTACCCTGCCTTTGCCAAGGGGAGAGAATAAGATTCAATAAGGGGGTTTACAAAATTATTTTTTCTGCTACAATTACAAACTAGTGTAGGTTACGCCAGCATGGCTCAGTGGTAGAGCACTCGACTTGTAATCGAGCGGTCGTCGGTTCAAATCCGACTGCTGGCTTTTTAGTTATTTTGTGATATTGGACTGTTGTACTGTTGTTGTACAGTGACACATTATTTGTCATTGGTGACAGATTGATGTCGGGTTTGACAAATTAATTGTCGGTGTTCACAAATTAAGGAAGCGCAAGCCCGAAATTAAAAAACTGATTTTAAGAAAATGGCATATAATAATTTTACTTTAAGTAAAGCAAAGAAAGACTTCGACTTAACCACAATCGAGTCAGAAAACTTATTCAAAGAAATTAGTAATATAGAACCTTCCGCTTTGTTGGTAGAACTTCTGGAAGAGTATTTACCACTAGCGAGAGCAATAAGTACAGAAAAAGCTAAATCTGAATTATTGGTAATTCCAATACTAGTAGAAATCAGAAAAATTCTTAATAGAAAAATAAGTTTGTTTTCTGGAAGCTTGTTTAATGTAGATGTTTCTTTGGGATTAACTGGTTATGTTGATTTCTTGATTACATTGTCCGAGGAAATGTACGCCATAAGTTCTCCTGTTATTGCATTAGTTGAAGCTAAGAACGATGTAATTACTAACGGCATAGGACAATGCGTAGCTGAAATGGTAGCAGCGCAAATATTTAATGAGAAACAAGGTAATTCTATACCAAATATTTACGGAGTGGTTACAACAGGGACTACCTGGTTGTTTCTAAAATTAGAACAGAAAACGATTTATATTGATAATCAAGAATATTATATTAACAACTTGGGTAAGATCATCGGTATTTTCGTGAATTGCTTAGAGAAGGCGAGTTTTTCTTGATTTATCCTGTTATATTGAACTAGTCAAAATACCTAATATTTTTTTCACATCACTGAGATAATATTCATCTAAATCGATATTGATGTTGTTTTCAGCTAACTCTAAAAACCGCCAGTTTGTACCTGATGTAACGGTTCCATAAATAGTAGAAATCGGATTACCCTCTCTTTCATTAAAAATTCTAGCAGCTAGCATTTCTGCTACACATTGTCCCAAACCACCATTGATATTTTCTTTCTTAGCCTCCACGATAATAATTATAGGAGAACTTAAAATTAGTAATTCCGGCGAACGACTAATAATAAAATCACAATTACCATTTAAACCCCGTTTATTATCAACAGTAAAATCAATACCTGAAAATAAAGAAATTTGATTATTTTGTAATTTCCTGAATTCGATTAAAATCGGGGAAATAATCATTTCCGAACGAGCTTTTTCTGTATTACTTGCAATTGCTAAAGGCATATTTTGCTCTATAGTTTGTACCAGAAAATCGCTGGGATTAACTTCTGGTGTATCCGAATACATGCGGAAGTTATCGGTAACTGTTAAACCGAATTCTTTAATAACTTTAGCTAAAGTAAAATCGCTATAAGACATAGCACTATTGTTCTCTTTTTTTTGCTTATACCAATTCTGTATGAG
>DESS01000371.1 GCA_002361335.1 Richelia sp. UBA3308 | reverse complement strand
CAAAAAAACTTAAAAGCCCGTCAGTTATCCACCTCGAGATGGAACCTGAAAAAATCCCCAGGCCGACCTAATCGATGAAAAGGGTGATGTATCCCATATACCGGTTGTTAAAATCAGTTACTGTATTTTCCCGTAAACTGTAGCCCTTGCTGCACAGTTCATCGCCGTAATTATTTTGGATTAACCCCGGGATTAATTGGGAGTTTAGAGAATTTAAATACAATTCAATCAACGGTGTATGAAAATTATTGAAAAGTTCTATATAAAAAACAGGTGCTTGAAACCAGAATTCCTGAATCCTGTTTGGTAAAATCTAAAATTAGTTGGGTGTATTTGGGTGTATTAAAAATTAAAAAGCAAAAGTTTTTTTTACTTCTATTATGCCAGCTCCGACCTAGCTAAAAATACATAAAAATATAATATATACTTTGAATAATTTAACAGTTGTCTCCCGGTTGGTGCGGGGGGACAATTGTATAGAGATAATGCTATTTTTCTATAATTTTTTGTATTATGAACTCATTAAGATTACCATCAATCGGCAACAAAAAAGATGGACGTACCGTAGGAAAAGGGCCGCAATCGATATTCTTAATTTTATTAACCTTATTTTTGACAAGCGGAATTCTCAGTCGCTTAGCATACTTACAAGTAGTCAAAGGAGAAAATTTTAAAAAGCGAGCGGAAGATAATCGCATTCGCTTGATTCTCCGACAACCAGAACGAGGTAATATTTTCGATAGAAACGGCAAACTGTTAGCTACAACGCGCTATCCTCATTCGGTATATTTGTGGCCAATGGCTCACAAAAAAGATTCATGGAAAACATTAGGTCCGCGTTTATCTCAAATCCTTAGTATATCTGAGGAAGAAATTAAACAGAAATTAGAAAAAGCCGGACCAAACTCTTCTTCTTTAATAAGAATTGCTCGGGACATCAGTATCAAACAAATTACCACTTTAAAAGAATACGAAAGCGAACTTCCAGGTGTAGAAATTAACAGAGAAGTTGTTCGGTACTATCCCCATGGCAAATATTTATCTCATGCAATGGGTTATACCCGCGAACTTACTGCCGAACAGTTAGCCAAGAAAAGGAAAGATGGCTACCGTTTGGGAGACGTAATCGGACAAATGGGTGTAGAAAAAGCTTTTGAAACGACTTTACGGGGAGAATGGGGAGGTCAACAAGTAGAAGTTGATGGAAAAGGTCGTCCGATCAAAGTATTAGGTGAAAAACAGGCGAAAGCGGGACAAGATATCCAATTAACCATAGATTTGGATATACAAAAATCTGCTTATAATGCTTTGCGAGGACGCACTGGCACAATTCTCGTTATGGATCCTTATAATGGTGGGATTTTAGCGATGGTGTCTTATCCTGGATTTGATCCCAACATATTTACGAAACAAAATCCCTCACCTAAAAAATTAGAAGCAGCATTATTAGGTAGACGGCATCCCATGCTCAATCGTGCTTTAAGAGCTTATCCTCCGGCAAGTACTTTTAAAGTAGTTACGATCGCAGCGGGTTTAGAATCAGGTAAATATTCTCCGAGAACTGTACTACCAACTTCTGGTTATCTAGTGTTTGGCGGACACCGTTTTAATGAATGGAACCATGCTGGATTTGGTCCTTTGGGATTTGCAGGTGCTCTAGCTTGGAGTAGCGACACATTCTTTTATCAAGTAGGTGCAAGAATCGGCGGTAAAACTTTAATTGAATGGACTCGTAAATTTGGATTCGGTAGACAAACAGGCTTTGAATTTACTCACAGCGAATCTAGAGGCTTAGTACCGGATAATGCTTACCAACGAAAATTGTGGAAACGGGATTGGACGGTAGGGGATTCGGTGAATATGTCAATCGGACAAGGAGCATTACTAGCGACACCTTTACAGGTAACTCGAATGTTTGCCATCCCAGCAAATGGAGGTGATTTAGTCAAGCCTCACATTCTTAAAACTAACGAAGAATCCAAGACATGGCGACAAAATATAGGGATGAAACCTTCAACAGTAAGAGTTATTCGTCAAGGATTACGACAAGTAATTACAAGAGGTACGGCTAAGATGATGAAATCGCCAACACTTCCTCCTGTTGCTGGTAAAACCGGAACTGCCGAAGCCTGGAAGCCAAATCGTGTCAAAGCAAACCACGCTTGGTTTGGTGGATATGTACCTGCAGACAAACCCGAAATTGTGGTATTAGCATTCGCCGAACACTCTGGAGATGGTGGTGGTAAGGTAGCCGCACCAATGGTAAAACGAGTTATGGAAGATTATTTCCGGCTTAAGTATCCAGATAGGTATAAGAAAACTAAAGTTGCCAAGAAAACTCGATAATAAGCAGGGCATGGGGCATAGGGCATGGGGCATGGGAAATCTCTTTAAATAGTCCCAATTTCCTGTTCCCTACTCCCAACTTCTAACTGCTAATTCCTAACTCCTAACTCCAGTTCGCCATGCTGTTGATTTATTTACATTCTAAAGAAGCGCGAGTGGAAATGCCGGTTATTGGATTAACACCACTCGCTTTTTCGCATAGTTTGTTTACTTCTATGCGGTCTAAAATTGCCCCGCTAAAATCAGCGCCTGTAACGTTAACACCAGTAAAAACCGAACGTAACATCATCGCATTAGTAAAAATTCCATCACTCAAATCCGCATTTTTAAAGTCTGATAAATAAGCTATACCATCTGTGAAATCAACACCATGCAAATTGGAATTTTTTAAAAATGAACCGTTAAAAACAGCACCACGCATATCGGCATTGCTAAAATTGGTATTCTCTAAATTTAAAGTGGTATATTCCTCTGCCACTAAACTTTGACCAGAAAAATCTTTACCAGATAATTCATTACCAGCCGCACGGGAAATACTTGAAGAACTTGCTGCTTGTGCTGTAATGGGATACAAAAGCACAACAATAGCCAAGAAAAAGCTAGCTAGTACTTGCCAAAATTTCATAATCAATACTTAATAAAACTCAATACATCCACATTTAACCATACTTGGCAGCTCCTCGGATGGGAGACAAGGGGACAAGGGGACAAGGAGCTGAGGGGCTGAGGAGATGGGGAGATAATTTTTAATTCCTCACTACTCACTACTCACTACTCACTCTGATATTTTAAAGATGTTGACGTTGGAGTTGCTTTATTTTTCTGTGGCTAATAACGAAGAAACCGCTTTAATGGCGCGAACCCCTTTATTTACAGTTGTACAAGAATTGAAAGCTCGATTTACCAGTTTTGGTGGCTGGGAAATGCCGGTACAGTTTTCTGGTATTACGGCAGAACATCAGGCTGTCAGAAGTACTGCTGGAATGTTCGATATTTCCCACATGGGTAAATTTACTTTACAAGGTAAAAATTTAGTTTCTCAACTTCAAGGCCTTGTTCCTTCGGATTTAAGCCGACTTGTTCCTCATCAAGCTCAATACAGCGTTTTATTAAATTCCCAAGGTGGTATTATTGATGACATAATTTTTTATTATCAAGGCGAGGATAACACTGGGGTACAAAAAGGATTTATTATTGTTAACGCCGCGACTACAGCTAAAGATAAAGCATGGTTGCTCGAACATCTCGATCCTAAACAAGTGGAATTCCAAGATTTATCAACAGAAAAAGTTTTATTAGCAGTTCAAGGTCCCAAAGCGACTGAAATTCTGCAACAATTTGTTGAAGAAGATTTGACACCAATTAAAGCATTTGGTCATCTGAATACAACTGTACTTGGTAAACCAGCAATTCTTGCTCGTACTGGTTACACCGGTGAAGATGGTTTTGAGGTAATGGTGGAACCTAGTGTGGGAATAGAACTTTGGCAAAGTTTAATTGCAGAGGGTGTGGTTCCCTGTGGATTGGGTGCAAGAGACACCTTGAGATTAGAAGCTGCCATGGCGCTTTACGGACAAGATATTGATGATACCACTACTCCTTTAGAAGCTGGTTTGGGTTGGTTAGTTCATTTAGATACTAAAGGTGATTTTATTGGTCGCGAGGTATTACAACAACAAAAAGCCACCGGAGTTCAACGTAAATTGGTAGGTTTGCAAATGCAAAAACGCAATATTGCCCGCCATGACTACTCAGTATTATCCGATGGTAAAAAAGTTGGAGAAATTACTAGCGGAACTTTATCGCCGACACTCGGTTATCCCATTGCTTTAGCATACGTACCCACTGAAATAGCCAAAGTTGGGAACCAATTAGAAGTAGAAATTCGCGGTAAAAACTACCCCGCAACAATAGTTAAGCGTCCGTTTTATCGATCGAAAAGTCGCGTTAGTAAGTGAGTGGTGAGTGGTGAGTGGTGAGTGGTGAGTGGTGAGTTTAGATTGGCCATATCTCACCTTGTCTCCCCATCTCCCCCTCTTTCTTTGACCTTTGACCTTAATTGCTGATAATTAATTACTGATAACTGAGGAGAAGAATATGGCTTTTGAATATCCAGAAGATTTGAAGTATTTAGATAGTCACGAATACGTGCGTCTTGAAGGTGAAAATGCCACGATTGGAATTAGTGCTTTTGCGATCGATCAGTTGGGAGATATCGTATTTTTGGAATTACCCGAAGTTGGCGCACGCGTTACTAAGGGAGAAGCTTTTGGTACCGTTGAATCTGTAAAAGCTGTGGAAGATTTAAATTCTCCGGTAAGTGGTACCGTTACCGAATGTAATAATGCAATGGTTGATTCTCCTGAAGAATTAGCAGATGAACCCTACGGTAAGGGATGGTTGATCAAAGTAACAGTTGAAAATCCCAACGATATTGATGATGCCATGAGCGCCCAAGAGTATAGCGCTAAGGTGGAAGGAGAGTAGAAAAGATGGGGTGCTGAGGGGCTGAGGGGCTGAGGAGATGAGGGGATGGGGAGAGAAAATCATTTTTTATTCACCCATTAGAATTAATGGGACAAAGCACTACTGACTCCTAACCACTAACCACTAACAACCAACCACTAAACACTAACAACTAACCACTAACCACTAACAACTAACAACTAACCACTAACAACTAACCACTAAACACTAACAACTCACTACTGACTCCTAAGTGTTACCGGATTAACTTCTAAGAAGTAACAAGTATTGGATAATTGTTGCAGAATATGAAGTAGTAAAGTTTGGAGAGTAATTAGTTAGTGGTAATTTACGCCCCTCGTAATTTGTCTAATGATGAGCAAATGCTCGTATCGGAAAATCAATCCTTGACTTCTTTTGCACAAAGGCATATTGGCCCAAGTTCTGATGATGTCGCTAAAATGCTCAAAGTTTTGGGCTGCGATCGCCTTGATGATTTAATTGATAAGGCGGTTCCCCAAGCAATTCGTAGTGATGGTAGTTTGAATTTACCTGAAGCACAAAGCGAATATGCTGCCCTGGCAACGTTAAAGGAAATTGCTGAAAAAAATCAAGTTTTTCGTTCCTTTATTGGTATGGGGTATTACGACACTATTACTCCACCGGTAATTCAAAGAAATATTTTGGAAAATCCTGGTTGGTATACTGCTTATACTCCTTATCAGCCGGAAATTGCTCAAGGAAGACTTGAGGCGTTGTTGAATTTCCAAACTCTAATTACAGATTTAACCGGTTTGGAAATTGCTAATGCTTCCTTGCTTGATGAAGGCACAGCTGCTGCGGAAGCAATGAGTATGAGCTATGGTGTTTGCAAGAAGGCGGCAAATACTTTCTTTGTTTCTCAAGAATGTCATCCCCAAACAATCGCCGTGTTACAGACACGGGCAGAGCCTTTGGGAATTAAGATTGTTGTTGGCAATCACGAAACTTTTGATTTTTCGCAACCAATTTTTGGGGCTATTGTTCAATATCCTGCTACTGACGGCGCTATTTACGATTATGGCGATTTTATTGCTAAAGTCCATGAAGCTGGCGCTCTAGTAACCGTAGCAGCCGATCCTTTGAGCTTAACTTTGTTAACACCACCAGGGGAATTTGGTGCTGATATTGCCATCGGTAGTACTCAACGTTTTGGTATTCCCATGGGGTTTGGGGGACCTCATGCAGCATATTTTGCAACCAAAGACAAGTACAAACGCCAAGTTCCAGGGCGAATTGTTGGTTTATCAAAGGATATTCAAGGTAAACCTGCCTTACGTTTAGCACTACAAACCCGGGAACAGCACATTCGGCGCGAAAAAGCAACTAGCAATATTTGTACTGCACAGGTATTGTTAGCGGTGATGGCGAGTATGTATGCGGTTTATCATGGACCTGAAGGAATTAAGCAGATTGCTCAAAAGATTCATTCTTTAACTGGGAAGTTAGCTGAAGCACTCAAGCAGCTTGATTACACCATTGAAAATGAATATTTCTTCGATACCCTGCGAGTTAATTTAGGAAAGCGCAGTCAAGAGGAGATTTTACAGCGTTGTCAAGCTAAGCAAATAAATCTTCGCATTTTTGATGATAATTCTGTGGGAATTTCCCTGGATGAAACCACCACGGAAGCAGATGTCACAGATTTGTTAACAATTTTCAACCTAGAAAACGAATTAACTTCCCCCCCTCTCCCAGCCTCCAATCTCCCCTTCCCTCGTAAATCGCCATTTCTAACTCACCCAGTTTTCAATCGTTATCATTCAGAAACGGAATTATTGCGCTATCTGCATAAACTCGAAACCAAGGATTTGTCATTAACTACATCGATGATTCCTTTGGGTTCCTGTACGATGAAGCTCAATGCTACTGCCGAAATGATACCCGTAACTTGGGCGGAGTTTGGAAAAATTCATCCCTATGCTCCCTTGTCACAAGCGCGGGGTTATTTACAGTTATTTGAACAACTGGAAAAATGGTTGGGAGAAATAACAGGTTTTGCAGGAATTTCCTTACAACCAAACGCCGGTTCTCAAGGTGAATATGCCGGGCTGTTATCAATTCGGAGATATCACGAGAGTCGTGGAGAAGCCGATCGCAATATTTGTTTAATTCCGACTTCTGCTCATGGTACAAACCCGGCAAGTGCGGTGATGTGCGGCATGAAAGTTGTTGGTGTAGCTTGCGACGACCAAGGTAATATTGATATCAACGACTTGAAAGCAAAGGCGCAAAAACACGCAAAGGATCTTGCCGCTTTGATGGTGACATATCCTTCCACTCATGGCGTATTTGAAGAAGGAATTAAAGAAATTTGTGCCATCGTCCATAGCCATGGCGGACAAGTTTACATGGATGGCGCGAACATGAATGCCCAAGTTGGTATCTGTCGTCCTGGTGATTTTGGTGCAGATGTGTGTCATTTGAATCTACACAAAACTTTCTGTATTCCCCACGGTGGCGGCGGTCCGGGAATGGGACCCATCGGTGTAGCATCTCATTTAATACCGTTTCTTCCCGGAAATCCCGTAATTGGAAATACCGAAGAATCAATTCCGAATGCCCCATCCCCAATGCCCAATGCCCAATGCCCCATGCCCCATAGCCATTCCGTTTCGGCAGCACCTTGGGGTAGCGCTAGTATTTTGGTAATTTCTTGGATGTATATTGCCATGATGGGTGCAGATGGTTTAACTAAAGCAACGGAGGTGGCGATTCTTAATGCCAATTACATTGCTAAAAGGTTAGAAAACCACTATCCCGTATTGTATACCGGCAACAATGGCTTAGTTGCTCACGAATGTATCTTGGATTTACGCTCCTTGAAGAAAACGGCGAATATCGAAATTGATGATATTGCCAAACGGTTGATGGATTATGGTTTCCACGCTCCGACGGTATCATGGCCGGTAGCTGGTACCATCATGGTAGAACCAACAGAAAGCGAATCTTTAGAGGAATTAGATCGATTCTGCGATACCATGATTTCCATCCGTGAGGAAGTTGCTGAAATTGAAGCAGGTAAAGTGGATGCTGAAGATAATGTTTTGAAAAATGCACCCCATACCGCTGAAAGTTTAATTATCGGTGAATGGAATCATTCTTATAGTAGGGAACAAGCTGCTTATCCGGCACCTTGGACAAAAGAACATAAATTCTGGGTTGCTGTAGGGCGGATTGATGCTGCCTTTGGTGACAGGAATTTAATTTGTTCTTGTCCTTCCATGGAAGAATATTCTGAGTAACCTCACCTCCAACCCCCTCTCCTAATTAAGGATATTGCTGGCGAATGGTAGGTTAGATCCCTCGTAACCAACGAATTGCCTTGTAGAGACGCGATACCCTTGCGTCTCTACATCTGGCGATCGCGCTTATGTATCGGCATTATAATCAACTAATGCTTAGCAACTTTCCTGTTTAATTGTGGTTTATAGCTAATCCCACCTTTTATATTTTTTTAGAGCAAATCATAAGGAAAAATGAGTTTTTCCGTAATATGCTTAAGAATAACTGGAGCATAACTTGTACTAAAAAAATAGTTTTTTTAGAGCAAGGAATAATTATGCATGGTTCTAATCAAAATGTCCATCAAGAGAAGGTGGGTTATATGCTTTTCTGAACAAACACTCTTAGGCAGAGAGGTCAACTACCTACGCTCCCCTTCGGGTGAGTCGTAGGCTTACAAAATCCTCAGTTTACTGAGTTCACGGTATGTATAGCAATAGTTGGTTAGGGCCGTACCGATTTAGTAAGGTTACACGTCGGAATGTTTCCCTAGTTCTTGCACCTCTGTATGGCTGAGTCGTGAATCAGAGATACGCTTGCTAGATTGCCCGAAGGGACGAGTTTTTACTCTAATACAAATTTTATATTTGGGTTATCCCCATGAAACAAACAACAAGAATACCTGTAATATCACCACTTGGCGATCCTTTAATGCCTACAACGCCAGCCAGATGTAGAAAATGGATAAAAAACGGTAAGGCCATACCTAAAAGAAATAAAGTTGGCGTGTTTTACGTTCAGTTAACACAAAAACCTTCAAGCTATAAATTACAAGCGATAGTTGCGGGTGTCGATAGAGGCAAGTGTTTTACGGGTGTTGCATTTCAAACTAAATTAGCAACACTAGCTCTATTTCACTTATGCCTACCAGGTTTTTATAAGTCAAAAAAATCAAATAAAGACAGACAGTCTGTCATTGGGAAAATGGCTAAACGTCAGGAATTGCGGCGCACAAGAAGAGGTCAAAGAATAAATCGTAAGATATCTTTTAAATTGCGTAATCATCGAGAAAAAAGATTCTCTAACCGTCGTAATAATAAGTTACCTCCTAGTGTGAAAGCTAATAGAGAAATGGAGTTGCGATTATTAAACGAAATGGTCACAATATTACCTATCAGTGAGATAAATGACGAAAGTTGCGGGGGTAATTCTAAGAAAAACGGTTTTGGTATATCACCTGTAACTGTAGGTCAAAAATGGTTTAGAAATAAAGCATCAAAGCTAGCCGCTGTATAGGAAGTAGATTCATTAGACACGGGTAAATACAGAAATTTTCTAGGGTTAGTAAAAAATAAAAAAGATAAATCTAAACAAAATCCTGAAACTCATGCAAATGATGGTATTGCGATAGCAGCTACAAGTTTTCTTAAATATCAGGAATTCACTACAGCTAATACTCATGGGCATAAATGGGAAGGGATTTGTGTAGTAACTCCTGCGCCTTTTGTGATAGTTACAAGACCAAAACTATTTAGAAGAAAACTCTATCAAGAAAACTATTCAAAGGGTGGAGAATTAAAACGTTTAGGGGGTACGATTACACATGAAGGGTTTCGTTCTGGAGACTTAGTAGAAGCTACTAAAAAAGGTCAAGCGATTCGCGGTTGGATTGGAGGATACACAAATACAGAAAAAACTAAAAACGTCTCTGTATATGACCATAACTGGAATCGTATAGGTCAGTTTAGTCCTAAGAAAACACGGCTATTACGAAGAAGTACAAAACTCTGTGTTGTTTACTAGACTTTACTGGCATTCCTCCCACCGCTTCCCCTTCGGGGTAAGACGGGGGACTCCTGCCAGCGGAATTGAATTGAATTGAATTGAATAGAATTGAATTTAATTTATGAATTTATGGTAATTACCTATTACCTCTAAAATACTCTACTTTTCTGTCTATAAATAGTAAAGTAAATATAATAAGATCGTAGACTACGTGGACAATAATTCCACATAGAAGACCACACTCCCATACGACTTTATACATAAACATTCCAAAGAACCAAGCATTAATCCAGCCGATTAAACCTTGATAGGCATGTCCATCACGGAATTTTCCATTGGTGGAAAGGATAGCAGCACCAATTGCCCACCCAGATGAATTATATAAATATTCTGTTAGCTGACGGAAGGTTGCCCAGTCAGCGACTGGAATTAAAACATTAGTATAAATTAAATAAGTTAAGCCATTACCAAACAGGAATCCTCCTAGTACCCAGTCAAGAATTTGTATTGTTGCAATGGCGGATAAAAAAAGAATCCAGCGGAAAGCAATCTCCTCTGTTATTCCTGCCCAGAAACTTATTAAAATTCCCGCGATGAATTTTTGTTCTGCATTACGATTTTGTTCTGGAGGATTTTTAGTTAGTAATAAATTGAAAGAAGTATAAACTAATCCAAATAAAAATACAGGATAGGAAGACTTTAATATTTCCAACAAGGAGGATTT
>DESS01000003.1:18865-43246 GCA_002361335.1 Richelia sp. UBA3308 | reverse complement strand
ATCAAACTTCTTACTTCTTACTTCCGCGTTCCCCGTAGGGGTTCCCGAAGGGTAGCGGTACTAGGTATTTTAAGGTAGGGCGATAACTCCATATTTCTTGGTTTTGCCGAGAATATTTGTAAGAGGTTGGGGTATTTTATTTTTTAGATCTTTCTAAGCTTAATATAACAAAAAGTTTAATTTACTTTTAAACGAAAAATATTTTTCCCTATCGATCAAAATATCCACTCTAATATATAAGTTTTTGTAACAGTTGTATTCTTTTTAAGATTTGCGTATAATTACAATTCGCCGTAAATTTATTCAAATATTAACAATTATTACTATATAGTTGAGAATTTCTCTTCTGTGTCACCAAGAAAACATTAATGGTTTGAAGCCCCCGGATTTATCCGTGGATGTCATTTTAGGCTTAAAAGAAGCCCCTAAATTGATTTATGGGGCATTAATTACGAATTACGAATTACGAATTATATTCACGCAGTCTACTAAAAAAATGTGCCAGTTGCGGTCATTTCTATGAGATTTTTGATTTATTACCTTGATAGTTTTGACGAACGCCCAGCGGTACTAGGGATTACGGTACGATCCTGCAAGCCGATCTATTCCGTAATCCTCAGAAAAACTAATTTTGTTACCGTAAGTATGTAGCTGTTATTTTTATTCTATAGAAATCCGGCATGATAATTGAAAAACACCTAGGGTGCTAGTAGCATGTTACTACGGCACCATAATGAATTGACAAAGGTGCTTTACTATCCCTTGTTCTAACACATCCTACAATAGGTAGATTTTTTGAACGATCAAACAGTCGTCCCATATAAGTATTATTACCTGAAAAAATAATTCCTGGCAAAAAGGCATTTTTGTTAAAATTGCTCAATTTTTATTTAAAGCCCATATCTAAAGCCAGTCAAGCACATAGGTAAATAAGGCTCAAAAGCAATTGTAGTCGATGTAAGGGAGTAAATATGTATGATTACTTATATTGATAACAATAAAAAACTATATAAAAAAAGCATAACAACAATGTTTAATTCAGCCCCCTGTAGTAGACAATTTCACCGATATGATCTTGAATATATAAGGCTATTGTCAGCAGTAAAAAAAGTCGCTGCTAGTAAGTTTTATGTTTAGTTTGTGCAACTAAAATTGAGTAAGGTATAAATAATGATTGTGAGAGAGTGTAAATTAATGTTTTTAATTTTGTCACGTTATAGGGGCAAAGGCAATGAGTGAAAGTATGGCATTTATCGGTGGAGTTGCAGTTGCTGGGCTGGCGGCTCTTTTATTGTTGAAGGGTTCGGGTAATTCCATACCATCTAATTTTGTTACCCCACAAGTACAAGCCCCTCCACCACACATAATGACTCAACCAGGCACTTATCCGGGGGTACCAGCTTATCCGAATCAACTTCCCCCAGCTCCGGAAACGTCGGAGTTGCGGACACAGTTGGAGCGTCAAAAAAACCAACTTGATTTTCTTCAACGGGAAAATGACCAACTGAAGAATCAAAATCAACAGTTTCAGTCTCAAATACAAACTTTCTACCAATCGCAATTAAACGCCCAACAACATCAAAATTCGGCGGCACAACAAGCTGCATTACAGCAGTCCCAAGAATCTTGGTGGTCATCACCTATACTTTGGGCTGTAGGGGGTATGGCACTTACAGTTGGTGGTGGTATTGTAGTGGCTGGAGTTTCCGCTTTGTTCTCTCAAAAACAACGTCCTACTAGAACAGTACAGGTAATTCATCCTTATAATAGTTTAGGTCAGACGATATCTCCGACTGTACGTCGTGCGGAATTTTTACCTCCCCGTTCGGAAAGACATATGGAAGCCCCTGAATACGACGATACTTATTAAAGTTTTTCAAGCAGCGCTGTGTCTGTAGGATGAGTGCGCCAACTGTTTTTTAGAGACTAAAATGATTGTTTTTGATTATTAGTAATTAAAGGGCGTTAAATTTCGCTATTTTCTGTTGCGAAAATTAAAAATAATTATCACGACCGTACTATGGGATTATATTACAGACGGGAAGTTAAGCTGTTGGCTTGTCTTCCCTTGTTTTTTTGCTTTCTTTAAAACCCAGTTTATTGACCGTTAACACCAACTACTGGATCAAGGGAGCATCAGAAATTTATATTATCGATCAGGAGGGGGTATTGTTTTCTTGGTGGAGTTGTAAATAAATTTGAATATCTTAGCATCAGCTTCATATTCTCTTCAGTAATAACAGCTAAAAATAAGCAAAAAAAACACAAAATCCCATTATTATAGTAGACACTTTACAAATTGTCTATATAAACAAATTACACCCCAATATGCGTGTGACAACTTACAAAAAGTATACAATTTTGCTTATTTTCGAGGCGAATTTACAGAATAAAGCTGATAGTAAATGGAAAAAATGTAATATATGCAACAGATAAATTCCAACATCTTTTTTCTGAAGTTCCCAGGTAAGTCGCCTTATTCGCAGCTATTAGCTGTTTATTACGCTGCAGATAATAACTAACAAATAATTATTTTTTCCCTTGCTGTTTTAAATTTGAGAATTATAGGAATCGTAATTGAAAATTGAAAAATACGAGCGTAAACCTTAATTTGATGAAACCCTTTTGCAAGACAGAAAAATCTATATCTAGTTACGGCTGTTTATAAATCAGTTAATTTATTTTCTCAAATCCAATCGTATTTGCATAGCATCAATGGTGAAGGCGACTTTCCATTTACCTGCATCACCTGCATGCAGACAACAAAAGCATTACTTAGATTTATTTAGTAATTATTTGAACAATTTTACTTTTAGAAGAGTATTTTATACAATCGTAATTTCACTTATATGAAATATGTTGTAAAAAATACTTACATAAATATCATATCCCCGATCTCTTTAAAGGTAAATCTGGGTAATATTACTTAAGTGTGTTCTAAAAATAAAGATTTCGCAAAGTCAAGTATTAATTAGCTTCCAGATTGTAAATTGGAAACATATAATCAATGGGGGACTTCTTAGGTACTGAGCAGGTGAAAATCTTGAATATAACTCGTAACTAAACAACAGTTCTGTAGAAATACTAACCAATAGTTAAGTTCAGTTTTCTAAATTCAGCATATTTGATAAAGCCGCCGGTACATTTGGACGGGCAGGGATGCCCTTACCACAAGAGTTTTAAAATATAGTACTGTACTCAAAATATAAGCAAAGTACTGTATATATTTCGGCAGGTGTTTAAAAGTTTGGTAACACGGTAAAAAAAATCATTAACGTGAAAGCTTTTAATTCTTGTACTCACTTAATTAGTGACTCAAAAAGAACCCATACATGGGATACTCAAGTTTAAGGAATTTTATGACGTGGTGTGAAGGTTATGGAGATGAGCATGAATATTTTTTATTTAATACTCAAGAGGAAACAGCGTATATTAATTTCCTCAAGGGAAGACAGCTACTGCTGTCTTAATACAAAATTAAATTGATTTCAATTAACGCAAATTTAGGCGAAATACCCTTAATAGAAAAGTTTACGGGTTGCATCCCCCGAGCAATAAACAACTGCAATAAGATTTAACCAGATAGTAATTTTAGTTTCCTATTGACTATAGTAACGTCCGATAGGTGATTTCCTGTCTCATGGTAATCGTGATTTGTTCTCATTCTTAGAGGGTGCATTTACATAAATAAATCGAACTCAAGCTAGTTAACAAATATTTTTTTATGTACTGGTTATGTGAAAATATTTGTCCTACCTGATATGCACTCATCAATCCTACTAAGCCGATGCTTAGCCTTAGAATAAATTCCAAGGCTAACCTATCAAAGTCTGATAAATCTTACCTGGGTAAAGGTTTGTGGAAAGCCACAGACGCTGCGTCAATGCTACCTTTTATGTACTTTGTTTATGCAGATCCCCATCGATAATTTCAAGTCAGGAAAGTGGGTTTAACAAGATTGCTGCATTCATGTGAGCTACTAGTTTTAATTGAATCTTTAGATAGGAATCTAATATTTTTTGATTCAAATACCTAATTCAGTGATTCATTGATTTTTTTGATTTGAGAACATCAAACTTTGGAATTCAAAACTATCTTCATCTGGTTTGAATCTTGACAAGTAGTTGATAATATGCTCTGATTGCAAAAAAATATACATTTTGCATAAGAGGAGAAATAAAAATAAATTTTTCTTGATACAACCCATAACAAGCGTAAACTTTGGTGATAAGATTCTTGGCTACTAGTTAAGAATTTTTAAATTAGAAAAATCATGGCTTTTTAGTTAAAGCCTATATCTGAGAAAACTTTGAAAACTTTTGCAATTGATTGCGTTGATGCCTTCCGATGACATCTTTTATTTCATGGCTAAGGCGTAAAAGCCTCTTTTTAACAATTGGTTCCTTAAGTGTGGTTACTTACGGAATTATACCTACTGTTGCCCAAACAGTGATAAATAATACCGCAAGCAGCGGTGCAGATAACTTTGAAAGAGTTGACTCCAATACAGTAACTCTGAGGGCAAATCCAGCAGATTTACGGTTAACTAAAACTGGCGATCGCGCAGCTGCGGAACCTGGAGATACGGTAATTTATACCTTGCGGATTGAAAATGTCGGTCAATCAACGGCTGAAGATGTAAGCATTAGGGATAGATTACCTGTTGGATTGCGATTTATTTCTGAGTCCCTAAGAGGTTCCATTGGCGATGGAAGCGTGGATTTAAGTACACCGGATAACTCTAATGGAGGAAGAAATGTAACTATAAATTCCACGGCTGATTTACAGGCTGGAGAAAGCTTAGTTGTTAATTATGCTGTTGAGGTGACTCCAGATGCAATCCGTGGAGACGGAAGAAATCTAGCCCGAGCAGAAACTCCTTCGGGTTTGCGGAGTAACCAATCCAGCCACAGATTGCGGATTAGACGAGGAATTTTGTCGGATTGCGGTACTTTGATTGGGCGGGTGTTCGTTGATAAAAACTTTGATGGCGAACAGCAACCCAATGAGCCTGGGGTACCGAATGCGGTGATTTACATGGATGATGGTAACCGCATTGTTACTGATGCCAATGGTTTGTATTCTTTAGCAAACGTAATTTCGGGTTATCGCTCGGCGGTACTGGATTTGACTAGTTTACCAGGTTACTCCCTGGCTCCGAATAAATATTTTATTGAGACAAATAGCCCCTCACGCTTGGTGAAGTTAGCGCCTGGAAGTATGGTGCGGGTGAATTTTGCCGTTACGCCTGCGTTTTCGGAGGGTAAGCAATGATTAGGAGACAATCTCGCGTGCGATTTACCAATGCCTTGAGCAAGTATAACAATCAAAAACAATTTTTCCACACAATTTTATACGCTTTATTGAAGCCGGGTAGCGCTGGTATTTTGCCATTATTTATGGCAATTCTCTGTTTTTCTACGATTTACTCTAATGTAGCTTTAGCTGCTTCCTCTGATGAAAAGACTCAATTAGAGAAAGGTATTAGATTAAAAAAGGCTTTGAATTCATTAAAAGAGGTCAAAAGTCAAGCCTCTAAAACTTCTTCACTCTTTAAGAATAAGAGTGTTTCGCTGTATGAAAATACAGTAAAAGAGGACAAAGGTCAAGACCCGAAATTTTTTTCTTTGTTAGAGTCTTCTAAGATTGTCACCCCTGCAAAACAGGAGGTTAAGCTTGCAGAATTGGGAGATACTGGATTTTCCCAAACAGACTCTTTATTTGAGCAACAAACTCAAGCAGTTCCTCTCGAAGATGATTCGACTTCTGTAAAAAGAAAAACAAATCGTCGCCAAGTACAACTGGAAATTTCCCCAGTTGGGAACCCGGCAGTACAGGCTGATGGACGTTCGACTATTCAAATACGAGGACAGATTGTTGACAAGGAAGGGAAAGTTATTCCCAAGGATGTGTTGGTAACTCTCACAAGCAGCGCAGGTAAATTTATCGGTTCGGATCAAAACAAAGATGCGCCGGGGTTCCAAGCACGAGCTATTAATGGCGAGTTTATTGCCACTTTGCAGTCGGGAATTAAACCTCAATCTGTCCGTATCCGGGGGGCTGTTCATAAAATAAAAAAACCCACATCTACCCTGAGACAGAGAGAGCGTTCAATTGATGGAGAAATACTTTTACAAACTGGTAGAGATACAACTTTATTTAATAATGAACTGATCGACGAGTCCATAGAAGCCTACACCCAAGTAGAATTCACTACTTATTTGCGTCCTTCCTTGGTAACAGGTGTTGTCAACTTCCGCCTTGGTGCTAGAGGTACCAATTTCTGGGGCAGTCGCCGGGAATTCCTCGATCCCGATGCGGATGATGGAACCGAGTTCGATGTGGATTCTCAGGTGTTTGCCACAGGTAAGGTTGGGGAATGGCTGTTTACTGGTGCTTTTAACAGCGAGCGCCCGATTAATCAGGATTGTGAAGGTCGAAATCGTTTATTTGGCGGCACTCAGTTTTGCGAACAGCAATATCCGGTTTATGGTGATAGTTCTACGGTGACTCCGACTACGCCTTCTATTGATAGTTTTTACGCTCGTTTTGAACGTAGTTCTAAGACACCTGGTGCCGATCCTGATTATGTAATGTGGGGGGATTACAGAACTGAGGAATTTTCTCGCCCTTCTCAACTTTATGGTGCGACTTCTCGGATATTACATGGTTTTAAGGGTAATTACAGTTTTGGCCCGTTGCAGATAACTGGTTTGTATGCCAATAACGTGGAGGGTTTTCAACGGGATACTTTTGTTCCTCAAGGTATTAGCGGTGATTACTTCCTGTCGCGGCGGTTGTTGGTTCCCGGTAGCGAGAATGTTTATTTAGAAGCGGAAGAAATTAACCGCCCCGGTACAGTTGTCAAGCGACAGCAGTTATATGCTGGCCGAGATTATGAGATTGATTACGACCGAGGCACAATTCGGTTCTTGAGTCCAATTGCTGCAACAGAACTTAATCCTTTTGGCACGGCCTTGCAAAGACGAGTTGTTGTGACTTATCAGCCGGAAGATGGTGACGGCGGAGATCTTTTTGGCGGACGAGTGCAGTTTAATCTTTCTCAAGAACAAGATAGGAAGTCCTATATTGCAGGTTCCTATCTCATGGAAAACCAAGGCGATCGCGATTTTGAATTGTACGGAGCAGATTTTCTGCTTTCTTTCGGGCGTGCGGGTAGAATTCTCGGGGAATATGCTCGTTCGGAAAGCGATCTGATTGGTGGAGATACCCAAGAATCTAATGCCTATCGCATAGAAGCATTTGGTAATTTAAACGATCGCGTTAATTTAAATGCTTATTACCGTTCGGTAGAAGAGAATTTTAATAATAATGCGACTTTCAGCTTTGCTCCGGGACAAACTCGTTACGGTGCTTCGTTATTGGGTAAATTAACTGATACCACGACTCTGGGTATATCCTACGATGTGGAAGAAAACTTTGGTCGCGCCGCTACTGGTTTAGTAAACTTCTTTGATTTATACGATCCCCAACCCCAAGCCCGTCCGAATGAACCAATAAATAACGAATTAAAAACTTTTCGTGCGGGAGTTTTACAAAAATTTGGTTTTGCAGATGCCAGCGTGGAATATGTGAATCGTTCCCGGGAAGACAGGGTAGATGATACCTTTGATGGCGATGCCGAACAAATAGTCTCCAAGTTAAAAGTTCCTTTGAGTCAATCTTTGACTTTCAATGCTCAAAATGAAGCAAATTTAGGGGATTCTGACCCTCTTTATCCCAATCGCACGACATTAGGCCTAGATTGGCGGGCATTTGATGGAGTTACCTTTAGACTAGCCCATCAATGGTTCGACGATACCAGTTTATTAGAAGGAAATTCCCTGACTACTTTAGATACTTTAGTTGATTACGATTTAGCTAAAGATACTACCTTCAACGGACGTTATTCCGTACTATCGGGAGTTAACGGTATGCAGGGACAAGGTGCCTTGGGAGTTAACCACGGAATGCCCATCGCACCGGGATTGCGGATGAGATTGGGTTATCAATACGTATTTAAAAATATTTTTAATGCCACCGCAGCAGGGGAAAGATTTCCCCAATTTACCGCTGTCGGACAAACAGCATCTTCTTTGGGATTATTTGCCGGCTCGGTTTACAGTGTCGGCTTAGACTACACCGACAATCCAGATTTAAAAGCCAGCGCTCGCTTTGAATTGCGTGATGGAGATGAAGGTGACACTACTTTTATTTCCGTGGGTGCGGCGGGTAAAGTTTCTCCAGCATTAACGGCATTGGTACGTTATCAACAAGCAGGAGAAGCCAACGTCTTTTTACCTTCCTCGGTGAATAACTTTGGTGACACTGAAGGAGTGAGATTTGATGACTTGGGAGACACTGCCAATCTCAAAATTGGTTTAGCATATCGCGATCCAACCAACGATAAATTTAACGCCTTGCTGAAATACGAATGGCGACAAAACTTTGATTCCATACCCGAAAACCAAATTAATGGAAGTTCTACTGCCACGGGACATGTATTTTCCGCAGAGGCAATTTATGCTCCTTCGTGGCGATGGGAATTTTTCGGTAAATACGCCCTCCGTAATGGTGTGACTTATTTTGATGGCGATCGCTATGACGGAACAGTAAATTTAGCCCAAGGGAGGGTTAGCTATAAATTAGGTTTCCGTAACGACTTAGCAGTAGAAGGGCGTTGGATTGGGCAAGATTCTGACAATAATCCAGGCTTTGACGAATTTGGGGTTGCCGTAGAAACCGGATATTATTTAACTCCTGATTTGCGTTTGGGTGTGGGATACGCCTTTGGTAGTGTAGACGATCGCGACTTTACTGGGTATCGCTCGGAAGGTGGATTGTATCTCAATGTCAGCTTGAAACTAAATGAGTTATTCGGCGGATTTGGATTACAGAAACCAGTACCAAAACAACAGCAAGAGTCTGAGATTTCACCATTTGTAAGAAATCAGTCGGAAGAGTCAAAAAAAGCTCAAACAAATTTAACTGAACGTTTGAAGAAGAATAAATCTAAAAAGCTAGTTAATCGTTTGAAGGAACCACAAGCAACCCAAAATCAGGAAGGAAATACTGACAATTCTTTATCATTTCAACCACCAAGGCAAAAGATATTTTCTCAAATTAAGCTGAAAAACAATCTGAAAAAGTAACTGTTGAATACAGGACAAATGTGGTGTCACAGGAAGTAAGCAATGTTCAAAAAAAGGTTAAAGGAAAAACGTCAAAGGTTAAAAGTTAAAGGTGAAAAGTTAAAGGTAAGTGGGTATGCAAAATTATTTGTGTCATTGCGAGCGACAGCGAAGCAATCCCAAAGTCTTGCGTTCGCTTCGTTTCACGGAGCCTGTTGCGAGGGCAGCGCGGCAATCCAACTCGCAATGACAAATGTACAATTAATTTTGCCTAAGTACTTAATTTCATTTTTACCGAATAAAAAAATATTTTTTGTAATTCCAACTTCAATCTTTTTTCTACCCAATGCAGTATTGGCACAAACAACCTCTCCCCCTATTTCCCCATCCCCCACTCCCGTAAAGGTGGTGGTAAATAGCAACTTAGATGGAGCGGTAACGGCGGATAGTCAATTAACTTTGCGCGAAGCGATTGAAGTTGTAAATGGAACTTTAGCTCCGGAACAACTTAGCAGTGCCGAACAAGCTCAAATCACTCCTGCAACCACTGATGGAAGCAGTATTGAGTTTAATTTACCCAGTGGTGCAACAACCATTGAATTACAAACGGTGTTACCGGATTTGGCTGTACCGGGGTTAACAGTTGATGGAAGTACCCAACCGGGATACGATCCCAATACTTCCGCAACTGCGGAAATTGCCATACCAGTTCCCTTAGTGTCAATTAAACCGGCAACGGGACAAGAAGTATTTCGGGGTTTAACTGTAGTTGCCGATGACATTACCATCCGCGGCTTGAACATCTACGGTTTCAACGCCAAACCCATCAAGCAACATTTAGGAAGTGGGTTGATTTACGATGGTAAACCCGATCCGGCAACCCTAACAACACCACCGGGGGATATTGTTATTGCTCACCGCTTACCACCTCCCGACATCAGCCAGCAGAAACGCCCCGCCAGTAACTTTCCGTTTCGGGAACGAGATGTACCTCCAAAAAATATTCTGATTGAAAATAACTGGTTGGGAATCACTGCCGACGAACAAGTACCAGAGCAAATTTCTGCTTTTGGGGTTTATGCTTTCAACAGCAAAGGCACAACAATTCGTAAAAATCGCATTTCTTATCACGCCGGTAGTGCAATTATTACTTCTGTAAGAGCGGAAAATACTCAAGTAGTGCAAAACATCATTATTGGTAACGGTATTGATGGAATGCCCGATGCCTTGCGGTTTGAAGGCGTTGTAAATAATTCCCAAATTTTGGGTAATTTAATTTGTGCTAACGACGGGGCAGGAGTGTATTTATTTAAACCAGAAGGTAACATTCTCGTAGAGAATAATAAAATTACTTATAACGGTAGAAGAATGCGACGGCCGGCAGTTTTTGTGATGGGCAGCGACCATCAGATAGTTGGTAACGAAATTGACCATCAAGCCGGACCGGGGGTAGTAGTTACCGCATTTCCCAGAAACGACATTGGTAAAAGAGGGCCTGGGGTACGTAACATCATCCGCAATAATAAATTTGCCGCTTTAGAAGGATTGAGTATCGATCTCAATAGCCAGAGAAACTTGGGGGTAATGGACTTTCAGCGGGGAGATGGCCCCAACCCCAAAAGAAATTCGGCAAATCGTCGTAAAGAAACTGGAAACGGCGCAATTAATGCTCCGCAATTTAGCGAAAAAACTTTTGCCCCAAGGAATAGTAGCGCTACAGTTACAGGGAAAGCCGATAAAGGCAGCGAAATCACCATATATCGGTTAAGCGACTATCAGCGGGGACGAGAAGCCATATACCAACCAGGATTCGGCGCGTTAACGGAACCCTTGATCATAGTTAGCGCCACAGAAGACGGTAAATTTAGCGCCCAATTAGAAAACGTAGAAACAGGTGACGTAATCAGTGCGATCGCCACCGATCCCAAATACGGAACATCAGAACCGGCGATCGCGGCGATTATTGGTACCCCTGAAACTATACCCAACGTCAATCCTACAGGGCCAGTGGACCCGATAAACCCGCCCCAGTGCGTTTCCAGACCGACACCACCACCCCCACCACCACCACCACCACCAGAAGAGCCACCGGAGCCAATTCGGATTCAAGTACCGCGCAACGTCCACTTTGCCTTAGATAAATCTTTCATTAGCGATAAGAGTGCACAAGTACTAGATCGGGTAGCGGAAGTACTGCAGCAATATCCTTTCATCGTCATAGAACTGCAAGGTCATACCGATCCCCGCGCTAGCGATGCTTACAACCAAGCATTAGGTAAACGACGGGCGTTATCGGTGAGAAATTATCTATTGCGTTCGGGAATTGCACCAGAAAGAATGACCATACGTTCCTTTGGTGAATCCCAACGTAAAGTTCCTGGTGGTACAGATATTGTGGACTACGCCCGCGATCGACGTACTGAAATCATCTTCAAGGATATCAGGGGTATAGACCTGATTATTGAAGATCAAGAAGACGATTTACAAATCGAAAGAAGAAGAAACTAAGAATTTTGGATTTTGCATGGGGGGATTATCGTTGTAGAGACGTTATATGTAGAGACGTTATATATAACGTCTCTACATTTAGAATTCATATCGAGGTAGGCAACGCCACGAGTAAATAGTTCAAATTTCTACTTGTCTTCCCATCCCCCCATCCCAATGCCCAATGCCCAATATTTTTCGTTGTTTAGGAAGCAAAAAATGAAAGCTTTATTTAAGCATTTATCGGCAATTAGCCAAGGGAAACCGGGTGCGGTGGTAAATCATAGTTCACCTCCCAAGAGATATATTGCATCTCATGCAGTCTCTACAACATTATTAGCGGTGTTGTTGGGCACACCCCAACTACCAATAATCGGGGGTGGAAAGGCAATGGCTCAAACTACGGCAAGTTGCCCTGCGGGTACCGCACCAGAAACGATACAGTATAACCCTAGCGATAGCCTAGAAGATTTAAGACAAGAATTTAATATTGGTGGAATTCGTACCGTATTTACCTTTAGCGAGGAAGTCCCCGGTGAAGTTATCGATCAAACCGAATCAAGAGTTGATAGTCGTGTTTACGGTGGTATTCCAGGACCCCATTTTCGTTTAAATATTGGTCAGGGAAAACCTCCAGAAACGGGTAGCATTTCACCAGGTAGTGCTACTGTTACTATTACCTTTGCTCAACCCGTAACCTTAGCATCACCTTTAACTTTATTAGATATTGACCGGGATGGCGATCGAGATTTTGGTCGGACTTTCCAAGATCAGGTTACGGTAACTGCATCTAATAGTAATGCCAATGTTCCTGTTGAACTAGAAGCTCTCGGTCCATTTACCAGAATTACCGGAAATACAGCTAGTGGTCAAATTGGAAACTCATTTTCTGGCGATCCAGATGGTAACGTTACCGTAACACCCGCGGGTGCTGTTGACCAAATCCGCCTTCTTTACGAACCGGGAACGGAATTCGGTCAACCAGGGCAAGACCAAAGTATCGGTTTAGCACCATTCACTATCTGTGCCCCCTTAGAACTAGGTAGTATCGGCGATACGGTTTATCGAGATACTAATGGTGACGGTATTCAAAATAATGGTGAAGAGGGGATTGGTGAAATTGAGCTAACTTTGACAATTCCAGGTCCCGACGGTCAATTTGGGACTGCCGACGACACCACGGAAACCACTACAACAGATGAAAATGGTATTTACGGTTTCGTCGATCTTCCTGGGGATAATTACCGAGTTACAGTTAATAATCCTCCAGAAGATTTAAATCCCACTCAAACGCCACCGGAAACGGTTGTTTTAGCAGCTGGTGAGAATTTAGATACTGTTGATTTCGGTTTCACACCATTGGCGCAGGGTAGCATCGGCGATACCGTTTTCAACGACAGAGACGGTGACGGCGTACAGGACGAAGGCGAATCCGGAATCGACGGCGTTCAACTAACCTTGAGAGATTCCGAAGGTAATACTGTTGACACCACAACCACCAACGAAAACGGTAACTATACCTTTGACAATGTACCTCTTGGTACATACACCGTAGAATCAGCAAGACCTACTGATTTTAGTCCAACTACGGAAACTGTATTATCCGCTGAGTTAACCGAAGCCAATCCCAATCGAGACGACATTGACTTTGGTTTCCGTGTTGGTGCTGTGGGAGCATCCGGACCGATAAACTTACGCTTAGTCAAACGGATTACCAACATATTAAGAGGAAATCAACCTATTAGCGGCATTGCCTTCAACCAGTTTGAAGAAGATCCCAACGATGAAGATGATAATATACTCAACTCCTCGCCACAATCTTCACCCGTAGGTATTACTGGCTCAGAAACACCCGTACAAAGTGGTGACGTAGTAGAATATACCATCTATTTCTTAAGCGAAGGTGGAGAAGCCTTAGAAAATGTTAAGTTCTGCGATTTGATTCCCGACAATACAACCTTTGTAGATGGTAGTATAGTTATCAATGGAGCCGGTAATGGTGCGGATAACGGTACATTCCTATCACCTTTATCGCTAGTACCAGCAGATTTCCAAAATATTTGTAGTAACGGTACCCCCACCAATGGTGCAGTAATAAGCAATTTGGGTACTTTACCCGCTGGCGGACAATTTGGATTTGTTCGCTTCCGCGTCAGAGTTAATTAATTTCAATCGGGAATAGTCTTCCTTTACATAGTCTTCCTTTACAAAATAGGGGTGCGGGTTACCGTGCCCTTTTTTTGATGGGGAGATGGGGGCATGAGGGGATGGGGAAATAAAACTAATTTTTATTTGGTATACTGTCGCACATCACTGGTAAATTAATTAGTATCTCACTATTTATAATTTCCATTCACACAGAGGGTGGGGGCATAGCCCAATTCCCAATTCCTTAATACAAAAAAAACGATTACGATTAGCTATTATTATCTTGACTTTCACCTACTTAAATTGAAATTAATTTTTGAATGTCGATGCAAAAAAATAAATTAATTAGTTCGGTTCTTCTACCAATTACAGTAATATTACCCACTCTTTTTCCTTTGGGTGAAGCAACAGCTCAAAACCAAGAAAATATACGTTCGATTTCTTTGTTAAGAGCAAAATGTGTTAAAAGTGGTATTGGTAGCGCTCGTAGACAGGACCTTAATGTTTCTATTGGTAAAGCAGTCTACAGCAGTAAATTTTATTTAGGTCCTGGTTATCGTTCGGCTGCTCTCACTTGTAAAATTAAACCGAATAATCGTCCTCAAAATGTATTTCAAACCTTAAATTTAGGCTTTGGAATGCGTGATAATAATCCCAATAGTCCTAGCGTACAGGTTCAAGTTTATTTGGACGGACAACCCCATGAAAGTGTTATGGTTGGACCTACACAAGTCGCTAATTTAGCAGTTGATGTAAATAATGTCAGTAACGTTGCGATTGAAGCAACTTGTTCTAGTTCCACTCAATATTGCAGTCGCGTTTACTTTTACGATGCTGATTTACAACGGAGGAATCCTCCTACAGTAAACAGTAATTCCACACAAGAACAGATTTTGCAAGCGCCTAATAATAACTAATATTAATGGATAATAGGTAATGGGTAATAGGTATTATAAGAAATAATTACTCATTATCTATTATTTTTTCTCAACAAAGCTAATATTATGTGCGGTTAAACAGCTATCATATCTGTGGGGGTAAAGTAAGAAGTAAGAAGTAAGAAGTAAGAAGTAAGAAGTAATGAGTAATGAGTAATGAGTATGCAGGTTATGTTGATAATAACCGCCATCAAGATAATGTGGGTTATATAGTAAGTAATTAGCCGGAATTGATGTAACAAGGAACGGCAAACGGGGAACACAGAAGAATATCTCGATCGCCGATGGTTTCGAGAGCGAAAACCGCCCCCAAAACAACCTGAAATTTAACACCATTAACAATTATTAAACAAAAAACAACTCAACATACAAATCCACAAAACTCTGTGTCCCTCTGCGATCGCATTACGCGTCACTTTGCGTAAAAAAATTATTCAAATGGTAACGGATTCGATACAAATACACCTCTAATTGCTTTTTTGATTGACAACATTTGCTTCCTTTACTTCCTCCCCTTCACCGACTTTCCTCAATTGGGTAAAACTTTTTTGAGTATTTTCAGCAGCTTGTTGAAATAAAGGTGCAACTTTTTGTCGCCAATAATCGGTATCTGGCAACTTATCGGGATTTTTTTGATATTCCTGGACTTTATCCCATTTTCCTTGAGAAATCGCCGTATTGACATCGTTGAAGAAATCTTCCGCTTTTGCCCAATCTTTTTGCCATTGATCAATCATTTCTCGGGCTTCTTTGACACCTTTTTGATTGGGAGCAAGAGATTCTAAAATGGCGATCGCACCATCTAAATCTCCAGATTCATATTTATCTCTGGCTTTTTCTACAGCTTTATCATTTCCCTGGGCGTTGTCAGTTGGTTTGATCTTGCCTTCGTTTTTAATTACTGGCTTTGGCTGTGGAGTTGCAATCAATCCGCTTCCATCAACGGTTTTAACAGCAATACTTTTGTCTCGCAAACAATTTATCCATTGTTCTCCATTTTTGATCACATCGGAGTGTGCCCAAGCGGAATTATCAGAATTATACTTAAGTTCTACCCAACCCTGTTTTGTCCGTTTGCCTGTCACGGGAAAAGCTGTATCTTTTGGAACTTTTCTAATAATATTTCTAGTATTAATAGTAGGCTCAGAACGAATGTTAGAATTAGCCGCAATTATTGCCGAACAATTTGCGGATGCCCTAGTACCAGTAAAAGTATTTGCAAAGTTATTTACATTTTGAACTATAGTGGGAGTTGCAAAAGCAGCACCCCCAGCTAAACCTAATAAAATTAATATTTGCAAAAAGTCGGGACCATGGGAAGCCCGAGGAACGGTACGAGGAAGTTGTTGCACTGGTTGACGAGGATGAGTCGGAGCAACAGCAACAGTTACTACCCGAGAATGTTGGGAAGGACTTGATTGAGTCAGCAGTTGCGGGTATTGTTGGGGTACAAAATCGTGAGAAAAAGAATTTATCGCCTCATTTGCCTCCCTAGCACTTTGGTAACGCTCTTTAAAGTGATAGCGCACCATTTTATTCAATACCTCGGCTAATTCCAGACTTACAGGTACTAAATGCTCCCAGATTAATTCTCCCGTATAGGGGTCTTCTTGTAAATCCATTGGCTCAACTCCGGTAAGCGCCTGAATTGCAATTATTCCTAAGGAATAAATATCGCTATTGTGTCGTGGCCTACCTTGTCCTTGTTCTGTAGGCATATAACCAGGAGTTCCAATTGCTACTGTAGCAGAAGGATTAACCATGCCCTGAAACGAACCTAAACCATAAGAAGCTCGTAATTGCTTTACAGCACCAAAATCGACTAAAACTAATTTTCCGTCACTGTGGCGACGAATGATATTATCGGGTTTAATATCGCGGTGAATTACACCTTGGCTGTGAACAAATTCCAGGATGGAGAGAAGAGAAATTAACAATTCTATAACTTTTGCTTCGCTCCAAGATTCCCCAACAATTAATTCATCAGTCAGAGAATGTCCTTCGATAAATTCTTGTACTAAATAAAATTCTTGATTTTCGTCAAAATAAGCTAATAATCTGGGTATTTGATCGTGATTACCCAATTTTTCTAAAGTTTCAGCTTCACTTTGAAATAAACGTTTTGCAGTGTCAAAAAGTTTTCGATCGGTGGTGGTAGGTTTAAGATGTTTGACAACACAGATAGGATTACCCGGTCTTTTGGTATCCTGTGCTATATAATTTTCCCCGAACCCACCTATTGCGAGGACTTTAATAATTTGATAACGATAGTCTAGTAGCTTGCCTATCATATTCACTCCCCAGTGTTAACACCCAACTTATGCGAGACGTACGTTCATATTTCCATCTATACTGTGGCGATATCCGCTCTGCCCAAACAATATTTGAGCGGAAATTACAAACCCAGTATTTTACAAATACACAAAGAATAATATCTATTTCAAGATTTCTGTTTACTAACAATGCCACCTAAAATCACAAACTCAACAGCATGGCAGCAGGCGGAACTACTGATGCAACCAGCATTTATTCGCATTGTTGATAACGTTCGCAAGCTACTTGAGAAATCTTCCTGGAAAGGAACTTATCATGATGTACTGATTTGGGCTGCTGGCACAACTGATGAAACTAAAGCAAGAGTAACTCAATTGAGGCAAGAACTCGAAACTGCAACACCTGAGGTAGCCGAGCAAATCAGGGAAGCATTACGATTATTGCCTATGCCCCATCCAGGATATCATCTGTGCTTGCAGCGTCAAGGGCAGCAAGTAAATGTGGATTTATGGGAGTTATGCTATCAGGTATGTTTTGTTGAATACACCCTCAGTGATGACACAGTTGATATTGATACTAGTTTACTAGATGAAACTGGTGATGTGGAATGGAATTTATTAGATAATAAGGCAAAACGTGTTGTTGAGGAGATGTTTGCTAATTTACCTGAGTAGCTGGGAAGGGGAGACAAGGGGACAAGGGGACAAGGGGACAAGGGGAAGTTATGAATAGTTGTTTTAAGGTTGGTTATGGTTATAGAACTTACGCAAATGGCACATTTTTTCTTGTAGGGTGTGTACTCTGAAGAAATTTGATCGTAGTAATAACACATAAGAACGTCACGCACCAACCAGTTACTGGGACAATATCGTAAGTCCTGGGTTAGTGAAATTATAGAATTATTAATAATTGTAGTAAAAATATTAAATAAATATAAATTTTTGTAAAATTTTGAGGTTTTGAAAGAAATAAACAAACACACAAACAAACAAAGAAAAATAACTGATGGATGAATATCGTTTATCGACTCGGGGGGATTGAATTTGAGTGGGATAAAAATAAACCGCAAAGTAATATAAAAAAACATGGTGTTACATTTGAAAAAGCACCAGAGGTATTTTTTCACCCTTTTGATAAAAAAAAGGTTAGAAATTATGTATATTTTTCAACTCTCATTAAAGTCGGCTATAACTCCATAAAAAGAATAACTATGTAATGTATAGTAGTCTTTAAATGTGGAAACCCCTGTAACCCCAGAATCAAAAATTTGTTTCCACTCTACTTTTTGTGTAATTGGGTTATATACACCTCCAACCCCAGATTTGTAAGCTTGTTTCCATTCCACTTCTTTTTTAAATGGATTATATACGCCCATAACACCTGAAAAAGGTACTTTTTTCCATTCCACTTTTTGTGTGACTGGGTTATATACACCTGCAACACCAGATTTAAGAACTTGTTTCCACTCTACTTTTTGTTTAATTGGATTGTATACTCCTGCAACTCCGGCGTGATAGACTGTTTTCCACTCTACTTTTTGTTTAATTGGATTGTATACTCCTGCAACTCCGGCATGACGGACTTTTTTCCATTCTATTTTTTTTCTCTTGGGATTATATACACCTGCAATTGATGCATAGTAAGCACTCCGCCATACTATATTCCCAGGATTATATTTTGGTATTGCACTTACGCTTGTAAAACCAAACCAATTGAAAAAAAACCAAATTATAACAATCACTACAGCACGCCAAAAGTGTATCATAATGCTGCTCAATTATTATTCAGTAAGTATTTATTAAAACTACCAATTACAATAATTATGCAGGTTATTTTTTGCTAATTCTAGAACATCTCGTAACAAGTTTTTACTTTGTTCTTATATAGTAGTAAGTAGGTTGATGTTGAAAATAGTAATGCCGGACAAGTGAGTAGTGAATAGTGAACAGTGAGTAACAACAAGGCTTTGGAGCCAATTTACCCAAGCTGTAAGTAAGTTCGGGGAAATTTTATGCCGACTTACTTAGTTTGAGTAAATTTACTTGAAAAATCTGATTATTAATCAAAGATTTATTTAAAATAAAATCAACAATTAAAACAAACATGTATATCTAGTGCTTAAAAATTAAAATTTCAACAAAAAATCAAATAAAATCAAATAAAATCAAATAAAATTCAAATTCAAATTCAAATTCAAATAAAAGTTAAATTTTGAATCAAATTTAAAGAAATTATCTTAAAATAAATCCAAAATCCAAAATTCTCTTAGCAAAAATCCAAAATTATCATGTCCGTATCAGCTATCCAAGCAGTACAAACAGGAGTTGCTGTCTACAATCGCTCTCATTGGGGACGTATTAAAGTTTCAGATGGCGATCGCTTGCGTTTTTTGCACAATCAAAGTACAAATGATTTTGAAAGCCTCAAACCGGGACAAGGATGCGATACAGTTTTCGTAACTTCTACGGCTCGCACTATTGATTTAGCAAGTGCTTATGTTACAGAAGATGCAGTTTTATTGTTAGTTTCTCCCAATCGTCGGGAGTTTCTCATGCAATGGTTAGATAAATATATTTTCTTCGCCGATAAGGTACAATTAACCGATTTAACTGAGACAACTGTATCTTTAAGCCTTATAGGTCCTCAAAGTGATGCTATTATCGAAAAATTAGGCGCTTCAGAAATTATCGGTAAACCTTACGGTAATCACATCCCCATCCCCGGAACAACTGAAGATACAGAAAATATTATCGCTGTTGGTAGCGGTTTAGCAACTCAGGGATATACCTTAATTTTGAATGCAAATCAAAAAGAAATAATTTGGCAAAAAATTATTGAAGCTGGTGGGATAGAAATTAGCGATCGCGACTGGGAGATGTTGCGAATTTTACAAGGAAGACCGCAACCAGAAAGGGAACTTACGGATGATTACAATCCTTTAGAAGTGGGTTTATGGCAAACAGTTTCTTTTAACAAAGGTTGTTATATCGGACAAGAAACCATTGCAAGATTAAATACTTATAAAGGTGTAAAACAAAACCTTTGGGGAATTCGTTTAAAGGCTGCTGTGGAAGAGGGAACGCTAATTACAGTAGGTGGTGAAAAAGTCGGAAAACTTACTAGTTGTACCCAGGAAGGCGATAATTATTTTGGATTGGGTTACATTCGCACAAAAGCCGGTGGAGTCGGTTTAAAAGTAAAAGTAGCAGAGATTGAAGGAGAAGTTGTATCAATTCCATTTGTTTCTCACGAATATCCAAGTTAAGTAAGTTGCCACAAAAAAATATCACTATATTAAGAAATGTAAATTATATTTAAACCCTCTTGACTTCTAAGTGGGGCAATGGGCATAGGGCATGGGGACTGCCTATTGCCTTTTATATCATGTCCGGCTAATTAATTACTATATAACCCGATTGAAAAGAGCGCGTATTCTACTAATTCTTTTACTCATTACTTCTTACTTCTTACTTCTTACTTTGCCCCACAAATATGATAACTGTTTAACAGGACATGATATAATTTTTAAACTTTAGCTATAACTAAAATGGAATAAAAATAGCTTCTTCCCGATCCCAATCAACACCTTGACAAAATTCATCTATCCAAGAGGCAAGATTTGAAGCTTTTTTATTTGATGTTGATTTAACTTGTTCGGTTTGTGTTTCTGAAGATACTGTTACAATTTTTCCTCCGGATTCAGTTTCATTACACATAGTAAATAAAGATAAAATTTCATCTTCAATTTCTAATTGGGCTACCATACTTTTTTCAGAAAAAGCTTTCCATTCTGTTTCTAATGTATCTGATGATGAATTTATATTTTGTGGAGAAGGAAAGTTTTCTATTTTAGTAATAGCCGTTTTCACTGATGAAGCGGGTTTGTTGATTTCTTGATTTTCGATGTTTTTTGAATTAAATCTATCAGCATCAACATTATTTTTGATAGTATTACAATTAACTTGACCGTGATTTATCGGCCGCTCGAAATCCTTAATTAAATGTAAATTTTCCTCGGGATTAAAATTAAGACCTAATGCAGTAATAATTTTATCGGGATTATTATTTAATTGAAGTATAAAAGGAAAAACTTCATCTAGTTTGGGTTCTAAAACAGATAAAGTTGCCAAAATAAAACCGCTAGAAGGGCGACGAAAACCATCATAAGTCCCCCAAATTCGCATTTTTGCTAACCAGGAACGATTTTGATGGTAATATTTCAGCCACTTCATTTTCAAAGATTCTCTTAGCTGCTGAATATTCATTTCTATATGCAGACTTTTATCAGTCAAAAATTAACCATTAATCTAGGAATCAAATCGATGATAAAGCATCTGTTCGACTCTTTTTCCACCCAACAAATGCTGTTCTACCACCTGATTAACTTCCGAGGGATGAACTTTACTATACCAAACCATTTCTGGTAATATTAGTACTATTGGACCCTTACCACATTTTCCCAAACAACTGCTACCTGTAACCGTTACTTCAGGAACAAGATTAGCTTTAAAAGCTGCTAAAACTTTAACAGAACCTTGTTTTTTACAAGTACGATTTTGGCAAACTCGAACGAATTTCATCTTAGTTATTAGTTATTAGTTCTTAGTTGTTAGTTGTTAGTTTTTAGTTGTTCATTATAAAGTTGACATTTAACACTGATACGAGCATGAATATAAACTGTGACATTTCAATAACTCCTAACTCTTAACTCCGGTGGTGCTAACTACTAACTACTAACCACTAACCACTAACCACTAACTACTAACTACTAATTAATTTCCAATCCTTTTGATTTTAACCATTCGGGGTTGAATATACGGGATTGATAACGAGCGCCGCTATCACATAATATAGTTACAATGGTATGTCCTGGTCCCATTTGTTTGGCGAGTGCGATCGCTGCACCAACATTAATTCCAGTGGAACCACCCATTAATAAACCTTCTTTTCGTAACAATTGGTAGACTACCCGTAAAGCTTCTTTATCATCAATCCGAATAGCATCATCAATGGGTACGCCTTCCATATTAGCTGTAATCCGACTGTTTCCAATGCCTTCGCTAATGGAACTGCCTTCTATTTTAATTTCCCCTGTTTTGATATAACTGTAAAGTCCGCTGCCCATTGGATCTGCAACTACACATTTTATATCGGGATTCTTTTCCTTGAGCAACATTGATACACCAGCGAAAGTTCCACCAGTGCCAGTTGCAGCTACCCAACCATCAACTTTACCATCTGTTTGGGTCCAAATTTCTAGTCCGGTAGTTTCGTAATGAGCTTGACGGTTTGCTAAATTATCAAATTGATTTGCCCAAATGGCATTTTCCATTTCAGAGGCAATTCTACCAGACAATTTTACATAATTATTGGGGTCTTTGTAAGGTACTGCTGGAACTGGACGAACTTCGGCACCCAATGCTCTAAGGGCATCCATTTTTTCTTGTGATTGGGTTTCGGGAATAATAATTAAACATTTGTAACCTTTGGCATTGCAGATATGTGCTAAACCTATACCAGTATTTCCCGCAGTTCCTTCTACAACAGTACCCCCTGGTTTAAGTAAACCTTTTGCTTCGGCATCTTGAATGATATATAATGCAGCTCTATCCTTTACAGAACCACCAGGATTGAGAAATTCTGCTTTTGCTAAAATTTCGCATCCAGTTTCTTCGCTAAAGCTTTTTAATTTAATTAGGGGTGTGTTCCCAACGGTACCGACAAAACCGTTTTTTATATCCATGTTGAATTTACCAGTTGTTTTCTAGTATAAAAATTTTGGCAGAACGCGGTATTTTTATTAAATTATTTTGGCAGTTTAATGGTTAATGGTTCAAGTTTTCCATTCAGGTTCCGGAATGTCTGCACTAATCATTATGTTTCGTAAAGTTCCTATGGGTAAATCCGCTCTTTTGTGATAAGGAACAATAGCGATTTGCTGTGTTACCAAACTTTGCTCATATTCAACACAAAACCCGGTAATACCTCCTCACCGCTAACAGAGTCGGGATTTTCCAAACATTCTACCGACATTTGTGGACGATAAATATAAACCCTTTTATTCTTACGGTCAATTAACCACCCTAAGACAATTCCAGGCTCCTGCATATATTCTTGCATTTTTTCCTGTAAGGGTTTGAGATCATCGCTTTTTGATCTTAATTCAATCACAAAATCTGGACAGATAGGAGCAAATTTTTGTTGTTCTTCTGGTGATAAACTATTCCAACGTGATAATTTTATCCAAGAAACATCGGGAGAACGTTGTGCACCAGTGGAAAGCTTAAATCCCGTACTCGAATCAAAGCAAATACCAGTACCATCCTGTTCCGACCATACCCATAACTGTCCAGCTATATTAAAATTACGATTACCTGTTTCTGAACCTGTAGGTGGCATAATAGATATTTCTCCAAATTTATTTCGTTCAATGCGTAAATCGCGGTTCATTCGACAAAATTCAAAAAACTGCTCATCTGTCATTGATAAAGGAAATTGCAAAACTAAAGGAGATGAAAGCATCATGTTTACTTACTTAGACTTATATTTCCTATTTTGAACGACAATCAAGGGTGGAAGTGGAATTTTTTAAATCCTTTTTCTGTTGCTAAATTTATAAAAAAATTTATAAAAAAAATTTATAAAAAAAATATTTCCTTGATAACGCCACATAGTTGTAGAGACGCGATATATCGCGTCTCTAAATTAAATAGATTACAGTTGATGTTGAAAATTTTATTCAACAAGAAAACTAACAAGATAACTATTTATTAGGCTGAGGAGTCATCCGTAGATAAGGCTTAATTTCCTGATATCCTTTAGGAAACTTCTCCTTAAGAACATCTGGATCTTTGAGAGTGGGGACAATAACACAATCATCGCCATCTTTCCAGTCAGCAGGAGTCGCCACACTATAATTGTCAGTCAACTGCAAAGAATCAATTACTCGCAGAATTTCATCAAAATTACGTCCAGTACTAGGAGGATAAGTTAAAGAAAGACGTAATTTCTTGTCAGGATCAATGATAAACACTGTCCGCACTGTAACTTTGGCGTTAGCGTTGGGATGAATCATATCATAAAGGTCAGAAACCTTTTTATCATCGTCTGCCAAAATCGGATAATTGAGTTTAGTGCTTTGAGTTTCCTCAATATCTACGATCCAACCTTTGTGAGATTCATTATCATCAATGCTAAGAGCGATCGTCTTAACATTGCGCTGATCAAATTCCGGTTTTAACTTGGCAACGGTACCCAATTCAGTGGTACAAACCGGTGTATAGTCAGCAGGGTGTGAGAACAGCACTACCCAGCTATCCCCAGCCCATTTGTAAAAATCAATTTCCCCTTCACTAGAAGCTTGCGTAAAGTTTGGTACTGTATCACCTAAACGGAGAGCCATA
>DESS01000003.1:1852-18724 GCA_002361335.1 Richelia sp. UBA3308 | reverse complement strand
GGGCATGGGGCATTGGGAATTGGGCATGGGGCATGGGGCATTGATCCATCACCTTGTCTCCTCATCCTTCCACTCCGAAATCATATTTATCCGACTTGTAGCTATATGTTGCAACTTGTAATGGTATCGACTTGAACTGTCTGGGTTGATGGATAAAACTGATATTTAGGGGAATTGGGGAGGAAAGATAGGTTTGACAATTTTCGTAAATTAGTTGAATTCCTCTGATAATCAATTGTTTATTGCTAATTTGCCCGATTTCTCATCCGTAGTCCGGAATCAATTAAACTTTTTATTGGGAGAAATTCATGATTGTTAAATGTCGTCGCTTGGTTGCTTATGTTGCAACAGCCGTCAGCATCTTGTTATTGACTGCTTGCGGCGGTACGGGAAATAATTCTACTAATAATTTAAATAATTTTAACGGTTTAAAAATAAAGTTATTGGTTGGTAGCGCTTTAGGAAAATTTTGCGAACAAGGGGCGCAAGATTTCAATGCTACAAAACCCAAATTAGATGATGGTAAGGCTTTTCGGGTACAGTGCGAAGCTGTGGGAAGTGGTGATGTTGTCAGTAAATTGGTAAATCTTGCGACTGAGTTTAAAAATGGTACTTTACAAGAATCATCGCCAGAATTTCCGACAATTCTTTCTGTGGATGGCGAGATTTATCAAAGTCGCTTGATTTATCAAATAAATCAATTGTTTCCGGGACAAAATTACATTCCGGAAATAACCGAATCCCCATTGCTGACTAATTCACCAATGGTTTTGATGGCGCAAACGGATATTGCTAAAGGACTGCAAAAGATTGATAATCCTTATAAGGCTTTGGTTGACGCTAAAAATCACCGCGATATCGACCCAAATGCACCTTCGTTAAATGTTAATTACCTCCATACTGCCCCGACTCGTTCCAATTCCGGATTACAAACTTTAGTAACGCAGTTTGCTAGTGTATCGGGGAAACGTCCGGAAACCATGACAATTGCTGACGTACAAAAGTATCAGTCCCAAGTTCAACAAATTCAAAGCAAGATAACGCGTTACGGTACTTCTACAAGTTCTTTGGCGAAGTCGATGGTTAAAAATGGGCCATTTTGGGCAAGTGTGGGTTCTGTGTACGAATCAAGCGTAATAGCTGCCAATAGTGATTTACAACCAGGACAACAACGCTATCAAGCAGTGTATCCCAAAGCGACATTTACTTCAAATATGAGGGCAATTTTACCCAATGCTCCTTGGGTAAGTGCCTCGGAGAAAGCAGCAGCAGAGAAATTCATCAATTATTTGCGATCGCCACAAGTTCAAAAAATCGCCACTGAGTTAGGATTACGTCCGGGAGTTCCGGGAATTCCTTTAGGAGCAAAGTTTTCGCCGGAGTTTGGTGTAAATTCTCAAGCGAAGTATGATTCACTACGACCTCCTAAACCGGAAGTTGTAGAAGCGATGCTAAAATCCTGGCAGGAAGTAGCGAAGAAGCCGTCATTAGTAGTTGTAGTAGTTGATTCTTCGGGTTCAATGTTGGGACAAAAGTTACCTGCTGTACAGAGAACCTTACAGACATACATTAATAGTTTGGGACCAAAAGAGCAAATTGCCTTGATTGATTTTGACGATGATATTCGTCCCCCAGTATTGGTAAACGGAACTCCTGAAGGAAGGAATAAGGGAATGGAGTTTATTAATAGTTTACAAGCTGGTGGTGGAACTAGTCTTTATGATGCAGCGATCGCAGCTCGTAACTGGTTGGCAGGAAATCTTCGTCAAGATGCGATAAATGCCGTTTTAATATTAACAGATGGAGACGATACAACTTCCGAAATATCTTTAGGGGCGTTGAAACAAGAATTAGAAAAAAGTGGTTTTAATAGCGACCAAAGGATTGCATTTTTTACAATTGGTTATGGAAACGAACGAGAATTTAATCCAGAAGTACTCAAGAAAATTGCTGAATTAAATGGCGGTTATTATTCTAAAGGTGACCCGGAAACTATTTCTAAGTTAATGTCGAATTTGCAGTTGGAATTTTAGGAATAAAATTATCAAGAAGATTCATAGGCAAGACTTTATTCCTCATCTTTATTTACATATAATAAGGCGCATTCCTGACTAAAAATAACTTGAACAATTAGGATTATAGAATATTCCTATGAACGCAAAAAGAAATCAATCTCAACAACAAAACCGTGTAATTACTTCCATAAGCATAATCTTAGCCTCATTAGGATTAGCTTATGCTCCCGTTCCCGGTTTACAACAAACGGTAATAATTGTCAGCGGTTCGGAATTACAAGAACCACTCAAACAGTTAGAAACTCAATTTGAAAAAGAAAATCCAAATATCAAATTAGAGTTAAAATTCCAAGGTTCGCAAGAAATTATAAATAAATTTATTGATAATCGTAACGATTTTACACCGACAATCTTAATTCCTGCTAACGGAGAGAAATTAAAAGAATTAAATACTCGTTATCAAGCTACCAATTCAGAAAATCCTTTTTACGATCAACCTTTACCAATTGCCAAAACAATATTAGTAGGAATAGCTTGGCCAGAAAGAGGTAAAGTACTTTTTCCCGACGGAAACTTTCGTTGGGATAGAGTAGAAAAAGCCATGGAAGCTGTTAACTGGGATGGAATTGGAGGTGAAAGGGATTGGGGAAGTTTTGATTTTGTTACTACTAACCCTACTCGTTCAAATAGCGGACAATTAACCATGAGTTTGTGGGCACAATCTAAAACTGGTGGTAATCTTAACAGTTCAACATTCAATAATAGCGCTGTAGAATCATTATTTGCTTTAGTAAAACGTTCCGTTTATCAACCACCACGTTCTACCGATATCTTATTAGAAGAATTTATCGCTAAAGGGCCTAATGATGCTGATATCGCAACAGTTTATGAAAGCATAGCATTACATCGCTGGCAACAAGCTCGCAGCACTCAAAGTAAACCCTATCAAATTTATTATCTGAATCCAACTATAGAAACAATTTCTACAGCAGGAATAGTGCGGAGAAATGTAAATCAAGGAACTGCAAATGCTGCCAGAAAATTCCTTGAATTTTTAACTGAAAAACAACAGCAAGCGGTATTTGTACAATATGGCTTTCGCCCTGCAAATAATTCCGTAGATTTAAAAACCGTTCCCAATAGCCCTTGGAATCAAAATATTCCCGGAGCAGAAGTTAATCTCTCAGTCAAAAAAACACCACCACCAGATACGAAAATTTTTGGTGAAATTCAAAGATTATGGGAAAGAGCGAATTAATAAAATAAAGATAGGTAATATCATGTCCGGTTAAACAGTTATCATATCTGTGGGGGCAAAGTAATAAGTAATAAGTAAGAAGTAACAACTATCACGGATTATATGGATTTCACTGATTACACTGAAAGCACTAACAACCAACAACCAACAACCAACAACTAACAACTAACCACTAATAACTAACTTTGAATTGCCTGAATACTTTGTTGATTCCACACATATTTATCCATATCATTTGGCCAAAATACTTCTTCTGCTGTAGCAAGTTTTAAAGTTCCTGCTTTGAGTTGATAATATAAACCAGCAAAATTACCAATTGTAATATCATTTTTAATAAAAGTTTGACGCAATAATTCAGTTGTAAACATCATGTTATGAGCTTCAAAACTACCTTCAGAAAAAATTCGCTCAAATATAATAAATTTTATATCATCTCTTCCTCTTTGATTAGCTCTTTTAGGAGTAATACCAAAATTTTTAGGCACTACATCGCCTTGAATTGAAACCATTATATATTTTGGACCTCTTGCCCATGTTTTATAACTGTTACCAAAAGCAAACACATTAATCAGTTGATCTGTACGATTTTCCCACTTATTTTCTTGAACTTTTCTTGCTTTGAAATTCCAGAAATTTGTATGCTTACGAATAAACTTTCTTTTTGCACGATTAATAGCGCGAGCTAACAAAATTGTTCCGTGACTATCCCCCGATAAATTAAGAAGTTGATCGTTTTCTATAGCGTAAATAATTAAATTTGCTGTATTATTAATTGCAGGACTTCCAGTTAAACCAATACGATGTATTGCAGCATCTATCCAATCCAAATATTTATTCAGAAAAGCAAAAAGGGGATTTTTTTTAAGGAAAGAAGAATTATTCATATTAGCAACCCCAGTTCTCAAAGTCTCAGCGTATCTGCGACTCCTCTTTGAAGAAATTTCTTCAGGTTGTCCCAATCCAGAAATAAATACTGCAAAAAAATCGCGATCGTCACCTTCTGGATAGTAAGCTATATCTTGAGCAATAAACACAATTGGATTTTGGGTTGCCATCACCTTGTCAAAATCAAAAATCTCTTCTGTACTCGGATTTTGCAACTGCCCCTCATACTTTTTATCTGGGAATAAAGCTTCTAAAAGCCAGCGTCGGCTATTTGAGTTGACTTGCTGCGCTTTATATTCATTCCTCATAACTAATAATTCCCTGTGTTAAAATCGCGTTTTTGATACTTAGCTTACTTTGTGATATACAAGTATTTTCTAACAGTTTCCGATAATTAATTTAAACATATAACTATGGTAATGAAAGTAATATAGTATGCATGAACTTAAACTTATATAGCGGTTTTCAGTTAAGTGCAATACAATGCACGAAAATACCCCCTTCCCCTCTCTTTACTAAGGAGAGGGGTGCCCGGAGGGCGGGGTGAGGTTAATAATTTGGTACATTCTTACGGGCAGGGATCCCCGTACCACAAGAGTTTTAGAAAATTGTTCTGTACCCAACTTCTGCAAAGTGCTGTATCTTCTATCTGGTGCTTGAAACTTTAACCTGAATAATATCTTGATATGCTTCAACTATTTTTTGTGCGATCGCATCCCAACTATAATTGAATAATGCATATTTCCTTGCCTGCAATCCCCTACGCTGTCTTTCTTCTGGGTATTTCAATGCTTCTCGAAGTAATTCCGCAATTGATTCGACATTGGTTGTACCTACCCACCCTGATTCACTATTGCGAACTTCTTGACAAATATGCACTTGGTCTGAAATGATTACCGGAATTCCTGCTACCATGGCTTCAGCTACAGCAATACCAAAGTTTTCGTAATAGGAAGGTAAAACGAATAAATCGGCTACTTGGAGTAAAGCTGATTTGAACTCGCCGGTGACGAAGCCAGTAATAGTAGTATATTTATTTAAATCTGAAGTTTGAATTTGTGACTTGATTTTTTGTTCGTAACCAGAGTCTTGAGGATTGCTTCCAGCTAAAACAAAATGGAAATTCAATCCTTCACTCAAAAGTTTTTCTAAAGCTGGAATTAATAAATCTAATCCCTTTTTAGGATCAATCCGCGACATAAATAATATTAAAGGAACATTGTCGGGAATATTAAATTGGCTGTAGACGCAAAATTTTGTGTCTTTAGATTTTATCTCCCCATCCTTAACCCCGAGAGGAATTACTAAATCTCGGGTACTCGCACCAAATCTGTGAGAAACTTTTGCTTCTTGTTCGCTGGTAAAATGAATTGCAGTTGCTGATTCTATATTAGAACGTTCTAAAATTGCTGCATAAAGTTTTTTTAATTGCTTTTTTTTATGTAAATCTGTGGGATCAAGGGTTCCTAAAGGACGTAAAATATAAGGTAATTTTTTATTACGACAAACAGCAGCAGCGGTACTACTTACTGGAGAAAATAAAGCATGAATATGAGCTAAATCATATTCGCTAGCATGATTATTTAACCATTTTAATAAATCAATCGAAAACTTATAGCGACGAAAGGGTGAACATTTAAAATAAATGATTTCATAACCATCTTGTTCGATTGGAGAATTTAGCGGTACATCCAAAGGTTTTTGTCCTGTATCACCATTACTATCAGTTGTAAGAACGGTAACTTTTAAACCTTGCCGTGCTAAAGCAGGTGAAAGTCCCAATACCATCTGACTGGGGCCACCATAAATAAGAGAAATTGAAGGAACTATTTGTAATATTTTCATATTTATTAGTTTTTAGTTTTTAGTTTTTAGTTGTTAGTTGTTAATTTAGTACTTACGCAACTGGCACATTTTTATTCTCGGCCACGTGACACTTAAAGACTTTTTATAACTAATTTATTAGTATGGTGTAGTACGGAATTAGGATTAGATGGGAAAAATAATAGGTGAAGATTTGCCGTAACGCACCAAGCGTTATTGGTGGGTTAGATGTATTAATATTATATGTTTTAACAGATGGATTGTCGTGCATCTAACACAGCCTACAATTATTTTATTTTTTAGTTATTAGTTATTAGTTATTAGTTGTTAGTTGTAGGATGTATTTTCAGGAGCAAGGCATCTTCTAAAATTAACAACTATCCACTATCCACTATCAACTAACCACTATCCACTAACAACTATCCACTATCCACTAACCAATTCTTGATAAAACTCTAACTGCTGTTTTGCTAAAGCAGTATTAGTATATTGCGCCATTGCTTTTGTGTAACCCATTTGACCGAGATTTTCTGTTAAATCGGAGTTTTCGATCAACTTTTGTAAGCAATTAGCCAATTCGCCAACATTACCCTCTGGAAATACCAATCCAGCATCGCCGATGACGTGAGGAATTTCGCCAGAATCTGAACCAATTACCGGCACTTTACAAGCCATCGCTTCAATAATTACATGACCAAATTGTTCTTTCCAACCTACAGAAGTTAAGGTTTTAAATTTATAAGTTGTTTCTGATGGCAGCACCAAAGTACTCATCAAATTAATATAGTCTGCAACTTCGTGATGAGGAACACTTTCAACTAATTTGATTCTATTTTTAATTCCTTTATCTTCTGCTTTTTGCAAAATTTCGTCTTTTAAATCCCCTCTTCCCAGAAGTAAGAATTTCCAAGGTTTATCCTTAATACAAACTAAAGCATCTAAAAGTGTCATTATACCTTTTTCAGGTACAAACCTACCGACAAAACCAACTACAAATTCACCAGGTTCAATACCCACTTTACTTTCTAACTCTGGTTGTGATTTCGGTGTAAATAAACTTTCATCTACACCTAATTGCGGCATTACTTTAATTGGTCCTTTATATCCTCGATCCCGTAAAATTTCTGCTCCATCTTGATTTCCACAAATTATTCCATGACTATTATCCAAATTATAATTTTCTAATACAGAAATCGGGAACTTTAAATTATATGGTAAATTCCACCAAGTAAAGAAAACATTTTTTGCCTTCAGTCCTAATAATCCATTTAAAGTAATCATTTCCGCATAAGCTAATCCTCTCGAACCTTGTTCTACATGAATAATATCAGGACGAAATTTTTGTAATAAAGGCACCAAATCAGCACCAAAAGTAAGTAAACCTTGATGATTTTGACTAAAGTTAGAAACTGGTACTATACGAAAATTACCTTCATCCCGATATTGAGTTTCGATAATTTTATTTTGAACCCCTCCAGGTCGCCAGCGTTTCGGTACAACAACTGTTACTTCAATATCCGATTCTAATCTAGATAAAGCCCGTAACTTCTCACAATTTAAATCTACTATATATGTATGACTAGCTACTAATATTTTCATAATTTTAGATAATATCTTAGAGAATATTTTGGAAAATATTTTCCCAAATTATTTGATAAATTATTAACATTAAGTTAATAATATTAAAACCTTTTTAACCTAAAGGTAGATATCAAATTTATTTTTTACTAACTACATCACAATAATGTAAAAATTATCAACATACCTTCAAATTAAAATGTATCTCCCTCTGTGTTCCTCTGGGTTTCCTCCACGCCCCTTTGCGTTTTATAAAAGAATATTTTTTTTATTGAAATGATTCCGAAAAATTACAGCATTTTGCAAGTTGCAGAAGGTACCGCAAAAATTTTCTAAAACTCTTGTGGTACGGGCAGAGAAGGCCCGTAAGACAAATATGCTCTATTCTTCCAGATATTAAAATCACCCCAATCCTCTAAAAAACTGTTTCTCAAACATCCCTATTTCAGAAACTTCCCACAGGTTTTTTAGAACTTGCTTCTATAAACTCAACTTCTTTATCTTGCCTTGTATAAATTTGACCGTCATTCCATAATGATTGAATCACAGTTCCTAAAGCTTTCAAAAAACCTAAACTATAAAAAACGCCACGAGTTAAAATTTTAATAGGAGAACCACTTTTATGACATGGTGGTCTTCCTAACACATGACAGTCAAACAAACGAGCGTAAAAACGCAAAGCTTGATTAACAGTTAAATTATTTAACCCTAGTAAAAAATGATTGTGGTAAAAAGTAAACTGATATTTAGTAGAACGAGTACTGATATCATGACAACCACCAGTTTCTTCTCCTAAATGCACTAGATGGGCTTGAGGATCGTACCAAATTTTATATCCTGTTTGGCGAATGTGTAGGCAAAAATCTGATTCTTCCCGCACCGCACTACCGCGAAATCTTTCATCAAAATGCAGTCCGTATTTAGTAAATAATTCCCGACGAAAAGACATATTACAGCCCCTGGCTGTTAAAACTTCCTGGGGTTTTGTAGTATGCACTAAATCAATGTAATACCAAGCAACTCCGGGATCCATTGCTTGAGGAGGTAAATATTCAATTTCCGTATAATTACCATCTCCTTGAGTAAAACCTTTAGCAGAATCAGCCATTTTCATTCGATCGAACACCCTTCCCCCAACAGCGCCTATTTCTGGGTTTTCGTAATTTTTGGCATGAGCTGCTAAAAATCCCGGCTCTAACAATACATCATCATCGATAAATAGAATTATCTCACCCTTAGAGCGCCGTACCCCATAATTTCGCGCCCCCGGTAAACTTGCCCAATTCAAGCGATACCATTGAATTTTACCTGAGAAGTATTGTTCTTCTAAATAAGCTTCAATTTCAGGTTGATGTTTTAAGGTTTGATCTATTACTAAAACCTCGTAATTGGAATAATCTTGTTTAAGTACATCCACGATGCTATCTCGCAACGCGTCCTCACGACCGTAGGTTGGTATAATTACTGAAATTAAAGGATCTGTCATATATTATTTGTTGGTAGTTAGTTGTTAGTTGTTAGTTGTTGGTAGTTAGTTATTAGTAGTTAGAGATATCCCCTTCCTTGTCCCCTTGTCTCCTTGTCTCCCCATCCTGTTTAAAGCGGATTTTGTGCTATCTTTTGCTTACGTTTCTTTGAGGTAGAAATTTTCTGCACCTCTTGATTTTGTTCCTCCTTGAGTCTCTCTAGCTTGTCTATTTGTGGTAATTTGAAAAGTACTCCTATGAAAAACCAGTAGTAAACAGCAACCGGATCGACATCTAAAGGATAATAATAGGTGTTGTAACTTATAAATAATATAAACACCCATAAAGCTGCTCCGTAACCACGGAAATTACGGTTTTTTATTTTACGGTAAGTGTTGAAGGCGCAAATTGTTATAGTGGTGACTAAACCTAAAAACCCTAATACTCCTAGAATACCCACTTCATACATGACTTTAGGATAGTATGTTTCTACCAATTTAGTTGGTCCCATTATCCTCGCTGAGTTGGTAGCCCTTCCTAAACCGTTTCCTAAGGGGTTTTTGGTATTGTGAGAAACTTCCTCAAACTGCTGGGTAATAAATTCATAAGGTGGCGAAGCATTCCAACGACTGACGAAACTATCAAGCCTTTCTTGAACTACTGCAGGATTGCTGGCGATCGCAATTGTCAAAATCAAGATTAGTCCGCCGAAGATGGGAATGAACCGTTTGAGGTTAGCAAGTTGACCTGTAAGTATAAGTAATAATACTAAACAAGTCGGAACTAAGGCTAAGGCAATTCTTTGTCCAGAAATCACAGCATTGACAAATACTGTCGCTAAAGAACCCAAACCAACCATCCTCCAAACAAAAGAAGGATCGCTAAAGCCAATACCAAAGGTAAAGAAGGTACTAGAAATTAAAAACCACGCCCATTGCCAAGGTGCGACAAAGGTACCCGGTAGCCGAATCATCCCTTGACTGGGACTGTAAACTAAGGCACCACCTATAAAACATCTTGCTTTTAGTGTTGCTTTAAATAAATCTTCTCCTACAGCATTACGTGTTCCTTCACAGATACCTACAAGTAGTAACCCATATTGAATAATTCCTAAAATACAACACACAAGTATCAAGACTACTTGGAGGCGGGATATCAACAGAAAATCTTTTTTATTGCGAATTAAATAATAAGCACAGGTAATTAAGGGTATATAACCGATAAATACTTTCAGCCCTAAAAGCCCCATACCGATGGGTATTTCCTTGGGTGGTTTTTTAAATAGGGGTACGGGAGGTGGATTAAACTGTTGCACTGCATTTACAAATAACAGCGTACAAATACATAAAGTTAATAAAATAAGTAATGGTGTTTTAATACTTTTAGGAATGATAAAAGCTAAATTCTGCTGGCGGCATTTTTGCCACAGTGCAATCACGGCAGGAACGTAAAAGCCATCTTTGGCTAATTGCAGTATAGTATTTCCACCCAGTAGATAGGTTACAGTACCTGCAAATGGTACGTAGAAAATAAATCCAAATAATGCTTGGCGGGGGTATTTATAAGAAAGCGCCATGACTATCACCGCCATGACTGCAGGAACTGCTAATTTAATTCCTCCAACAAAAAATACTATAATTCCTAAAACAATACCTACTCCCCCGGCTTTGGAGAGTAGGCTGGTAAGTTCTTGACGGGCTTTAGCTGCCTTGCGTTTCTGTGCTAATTTTTCTTTGAGAGTTAGTGAAGTCGGCTGTTCTTTTTTCGATTGCTTTTTTTTATTCTTGTTTTTTTTAACTTTCGGCATTACTGAGATTTTAGATTAGTAAATTAAAAATTATTACTAGATAGTAGATAGTAGTTAGTCGATAATAACTAAAAATTTACAAATACTACACTAGTTAGTGGACAGTAGTTAGTCGATAATTGATAAAAATAACTAATCGCTGACTACTAACAACTAACTACTAACAACTAACATTTACTAATCTAAGTCTCAAAAATCCTTTAAGCTGCCAAATGTTGCTCTACAACACCAACCAATTCTTTTGTCCAATGGTTAGCTAGTTGGGCTGCTTCGGCTTCCACCATGACTCGGATCACCGGTTCGGTACCAGAGGCGCGAACTAATACTCTACCAGCATCACCCATTGCTGTTTGGGCAAGAGAAATTGCTTGTTGTAAAGGCTGACATTCTTTCCAATTTTGGCGCTTTTCTCTATCTTCTACTCTCACGTTATGCAATAGTTGGGGATAAGTTGTAAAGCTTTGATTTACCATTTCAGATAAAGGTACATTTGCCTGACGTACCAAAGCTGCTATGTGCAAAGCTGTTAACAAACCATCTCCAGTTATGCCATAGTGACGGCAAAGAATATGACCAGATTGTTCCCCTCCTAACATTCCACCAACCCGCAGCATTTCTGCTTGTACATGACGATCTCCAACTGCGGTACGTGTAAATTTACCGCCGATTTGTTTCCAGGCTCTTTCAAAGCCTAAATTTGCCATAACTGTGGAAACAATCAAATTATCTGGTAATTCTTGCTTTTGCTGTAAAGAATTCCCCCACAGATAAAGAATATAATCGCCGTTAATTGCTCTTCCGGTATTGTCTACCGCTAATACTCTGTCTGCATCTCCATCAAATGCAAAACCTAAGTCAGCATTGTTTTCTTTTACTGCTGCTTGCAAAATTTCTAAATGAGTCGAACCGCAACCCACATTAATGCGATCGCCATCTGCACGATTGTGAAGGGAGATCACTTCTGCACCCAATTCTTGAAATACAGATGGTGCTAAACCAACTGCAGCTCCCCATGCTAAATCTAAAACAACCTTCATTCCTTGAAGATTCACATTACCATCTAGGGGCTGTTTTAATATCTGGGCATATTCTCCTATCAATTCCGGACGTGAGTAATGCCGTCCACAATTGCTAATACTAACTGCAGGTGATGCTTCACCACGCAATCCCGCTTCAATTTCTTGCTGCAACCCATTGGATAATTTGATACCATCAGCACCAAAAATTTTAATGCCGTTATCTTCTGGTGGATTATGGCTTGCAGAAATCATCACTCCACCCACAGCATCTGTAATACTAGTCAGATAAGCAACACAAGGAGTAGGACATAAACCTAGGTACCACACCTGCAACCCTGCTGCTGTCAAACCTGCACTCAAAGCCATTGCCAGCATATCGCTAGAGTTCCGAGAATCCTGTCCCAGAATCACCGGACCAAGTTTTTCGACACGGCTACGCAATACAATACCCGTCCAAAAACCAACTTGCAATGCCAAAGGCGCACTCAACAATCCCCCAACTTTTCCCCGAATGCCATCCGTACCAAATAAAGGAGTTTTCGGCAGTACTAAGGAATTTAGCGCGAAACCACTTGCAGAAGCTTTTTTCCATTCATTAGTTTCTGAAGCAGAATCTCTACTAATACCAGTGGGGACATTAGTTTTAAATGATACCATAACTTCATACACTCCACACACTCACACAGGAGGATAACACTTTATACTGAATTCAACAATTCCCTTTGAATACCTTTTAATCAGGACTATTTAATAAAATGAATGTTATTTTTCTTTCTATAAATTTATTATAATTTTCGGTGGTTTTAAGCAAAGTTACTGATAAATCCTATCAAGCAAATATGAAGATTTTGTCAAGCCAGTATTATCCCTGATGGTATCGAAAACGTTGTTTAAAGATTTCTTAAAGTTGATTTAAACCCTCTGTAAGATTACCAATGAATTGAGGGGATGTGATTACAAATATATATAGGCTTATTATAATTGTGAATTTGTTGCGGTGTGTGAAGTGGGTAAAATTTGAAATAATTTTCTAGTTTATCTTCAACTTATTAAATATTTACACTCAAGGGAAGATTCTGTAGCAGTTGAAGTTTTAAAGGATGAATAATTAACTCCGGCGTTGCATAAACGACAAAATAATAATCAAAGAAAAAACTATTAAATATATATTTTTGTGTCAAAAGATTAATTTACCTACTCCAACACAGGCTTAATCTGTCCCTCCCTAAAAGCAGGCAATCAATATAGCGGTTTTCTGTTGGGTGTAACTATAAAGCGCTATATTTGATTTGTACGAGAAGTGTATCTAGAATTGATACCTTGTTAGAAAAGTTGCCTTTGGCTCTCCGGAAATAACTGTTGAAAAAATGTCAACAAGGATGTAAAAATTGCCGAGTAATTAATAGGGATTAAAATTTAGGTAAAACAGACAAAATTACTGTCAATTAAGTATTTAAACGCAAATGCAATCTAAAAAAATATAAATATATTTACTTATGCATGTATGTTATAAAAGCTACAAAAAGCTAGAAGAAAAAAAGTGTAATCAAAAATTTTAATTGTGAGCGCCCCAGGCGGGGAAGTCAAAAGTATCAAGGTAATAAGAAACTTCCCTGCCAACTAATGAAACTAGCACCTGGATTCTTGTTCGGCTAAAATCTGAGCTATAGAAGCGGTTATAAAATGTCCAAGCAACGGAGTATCGCAACAATAAAGCCTAATTCAAACAAAAAATGGTTACCAGAGGCATAACTTAAGACAGACTTGTTGAATTTGCTTAAGAAATTTTAATAGAAATAATCATCAATAAGCTCTAATGTAACTTTTTAGTGGTTGTTTTTATTGAGTAAGGACCTGGAAGAAATAATTAAATAAAAGTAGCTATTGGGACGAATGATTAAATGACAGACAATTGTCTATCACCATAAATTCGGGGCTGCTAACTATCTTCTACGAGGTTTCACCCACTAGAGACTTCCTACTTTGAACTTTTGCCTTTAGTTAACCTTTTTATTGTTGAGAAATTTAGCATGAGCAGCAATTTAGCAACCAAATTACGTGTAGGTACCAAAAAAGCCCACACAATGGCAGAAAACGTTGGTTTTGTTAAGTGCTTTTTAAAAGGAGTCGTTGAAAAAAATTCTTATCGTAAGTTAGTTGGCAACTTGTACTTCGTCTACACTGCAATGGAAGAGGAACTGGAAAAACACCCAAATCATCCAGTTGTTTCCAAAATTGATTTTAAGGAACTCTACAGACAGCGTAGCTTAGAAAAAGACCTTAGTTATTACTACGGTGCTAACTGGCGCGAACAAATCCAGCTATCGCCAGCAGGTGAAGCATATGTACAGCGCATCCGCGAAGTATCCCAAAATGAACCTGAATTATTAGTAGCCCATTCCTACACTCGTTACTTGGGCGATTTATCTGGCGGACAAATTTTGAAAAACATTGCTCAAACAGCAATGAATCTCACTGATGCAAACGGTACTGCTTTCTACGAATTTGATGACATTGATGACGAAAAAGCATTTAAAGCCAAATATCGTCTATCTTTAGATGAAATGCCTATAGATGATGCGACTGCAGAGGGCATCGTTGATGAAGCCAATGCAGCTTTTGGTATGAACATGAAGATGTTCCAAGAGTTGGAAGGTAATTTAATTAAAGCCATTGGATTAATGTTGTTCAACTCCCTTACTCGCCGTCGCACTCGTGGTAGTACTGAAGCCGGATTAGCCACTGCTGATTAAGATTTATTAAGTTAAAGTCATAAAAATTAAATTTTAGGGGCAGTGTCTTTGTGATTGCTTATGCCATGCATTGGTAATTATAAGGAGATTGTCCCTAATTTGGTTATGGTTTCCTAAATACGGGCTAGAAGCCCGTACCACAATAATTTTCAACCCAAGCTACTATGTAATTACGAATTCAGGAAATCCCAAATTTGGTCATCTAATTGCTGTAAAGATTCTAAAACCATATCAGCGATCGCAAATTTTGGGTTATGAAGTTCTGACATTTCTGGGATAGCGATACATTTCATTCGAGCGGCTTTTGCGGCTAAAACTCCATTGAGGGAATCTTCTATAGCCAAGCAATTTTGAGGAGATAGGCCTAGTTTTTCGGCGGTGGTAAGATAAACGCCGGGATGAGGTTTACCCAAAGGTTCGGATTCAGCCGAATGAATGATTTCAAAGGTATCAGCTATATTTAGTTTTTCTAGTGCGGCGTGGATAATTTTATATGCAGAAGAAGAAGCTAAGGCAATTTTGATATTTTTGCTTTTGACATAATTAATCCCGTGGTTAACCCCAGGTAATGCCTCACCTTGAGTATGAATTAATTCAATTAATTTGTTGACAATCGCTTCTTGAACTTGCAACTGAGATAATTTATCCCAAGGATATTTTTTGTACCAATATTCTACAACTTCATCAATTCTCAGTCCTTTGGTTTGGGTACACATGGAATGAGTCAGAATTATATTTACCTGTTTGAATATAGTTATTTCAGCTTGTTGCCATAAAGGTTCCGAATCAATCAACAAGCCATCCATATCGAAAATTACTGCTTCAATCATATTAATAGGGCATGGGGCATGGGGCCGAAAGGGCATTGTAGGGTGTGTGAGGCTCACCTAAATTGTGAGGAAAAATAGTTAATTGTAATTAAGCTTCACCCACCATTGAACTGTGACAATAATCAGTAATTGTAGGGTGTGTGACGCTCACGTTAATTTTGAAGGAAAACGGTAATTATATTTGAGCGTCACGCACCATTGAATAACTCTGACAATAATGAGGCTACCATGTCAGGTTACCGAACCTCAGAATTGAAGTTTTTTGCTATTTGAGATCACTTGTCATTTTTGATCGTAAAATAACAAAGCTGATTTTCAATGTAAATAGTCAAAATACTGGCACACAAAGCATTTATATATGGCTGGAAAAATTCCCGTTACCGTTATTACAGGCTTTTTAGGTAGTGGTAAAACTACTTTAGTTCGTCATTTACTGCAAAATAATCAAGGAAGACGCATCGCTGTTTTAGTCAACGAATTTGGGGAACTTGGTATTGATGGCGAGTTATTACAATCTTGTCAAATTTGCCTGGAAGACGAAAGCGGCGATAATATCTACGAGTTAACTAACGGTTGTCTCTGCTGCACGGTTCAAGAAGAGTTTTTACCAACGATGCAGCAGTTAATTAAACGACGAGACAGCATCGACTGTATTTTAATTGAAACTTCTGGTTTAGCTTTACCAAAACCCTTAGTAAAAGCTTTTCGCTGGCAAGAAATTCGTAATGCTGCTACCGTGGATTCCGTAATTACTGTGGTGGATAGCGAGGCGGTAGCTGCGGGTACTTTTGCTGGAGATGTGGAAGCGGTAGAGGCACAACGGCAAGCAGATGAAAGTTTAGAGCATGAAACACCATTGCAAGAACTGTTTGAAGATCAACTTGCTTGTGCTGATTTAGTGGTGTTAAATAAAACAGATTTAGTGGATGAGGAAACCTTAGGGGAAGTCAAGAATTTAGTTAAGCAAGAATTACCTCGGGTAGTGAAGATTGTTGAAAGTCATCAAAGTCAAATTGACTCGTCTATATTATTAGGTTTACAAGCCGCTGTTGAAGATAATTTAGATCAACGTCCTTCCCATCATGATACGGAAGAAGAACACGAACACGACGATGAAATTACTTCTCATCACTTAATTTTAGACCAAAGTTTTGACCCGCAAAAGTTGAAGCAGCGGTTACAAAATTTGGTACAACAGCAGGAAATTTTTCGTGTAAAAGGTTTTGTGTCGGTACCCAATAAACCCATGCGTTTAGTAATGCAAGGTGTAGGAAATCGATTTGAACAATTTTACGATCGCCCTTGGAAACCAGAAGAAACAAGACAAACTCGTTTGGTTTTTATCGGTAAAGATTTGAAGTCTTCGGATATAGAATCGCAATTTATAAATAATTAACAAGTAATGAGTAATGATTAATAACTAACAACTAACAACTA
>DESS01000003.1:0-1793 GCA_002361335.1 Richelia sp. UBA3308 | reverse complement strand
CAAAGCACGCTCCAACCAACAACTAACAACTAACAACTAACAACTACTAAGTAGAAAAATAACTGGTGTAGCAAAGTCCAATTTGTTTAAAACCTAAGGAGTGGTAAAGTGCGATCGCCATCAAATTATCATCATCCACCCACAACTTTACTGCTCTATATTCTTTGAGTAATTCTCGAATTAGAAATCCCAGCAGTTTCCTAGCAAATCCCTGTCTGCGAAACTCTGGGAATGTAAATGGTGCAACAAGATTAGCCTCGTTATTGATTGGATTGTATCGAACAACTGAAACAATTTGTCCGGAGTATTCTAAAACCGCTATCTGACGCTTATTAATTAAATCATCCCAGTTACGATTGGGATTACCACTACCGCGCTCTGTAATGTATGCTTGTTCGTAGTCTTGTAATCTAGACTTATCTTTAGGTAATGCCCAACGACCTTCAGCTTTACATGGTAATTTAGTACAAGTCATTACTAGTTGGTCATATTCGTTTTTGAGTTGGTAATCTTTGAGTAAAAGCGGACGTATCCAATTTTTTACCTGACTAGAAGTGATTACTCTGAGGAGACAATTCCGTGGTTTTACAAGGGAAAATAGGGATTTAGTAATAATATGGTTACAACTTTCTAGAGACATTTGAGTGTTATTGGAATTTACCATTATCACTCCTTGAATGTTATTCAGAGTTAACCTTTCTGTTGTAGATGGATTGTAGGAAATAGCGACAAGTTCTCCAGTCTCATCAGGAATAACTTTACCTGTTAAAACAAGATTTAGAGCATATGCTAAATCTGGGTTTGAGGGACGATGTTCTAACAACCACTCGATTGCTACTTTAATTTGTGGAGAGGAAGGAAATAAGATAATTGTATTAGTATTTGTTTTGCGTATTGTATAAAACATTATTAACGATTTTCCCCAATATCCTCAAAATAAAATCTTGAAATATTAATTTTAAAATACAAATATTATTCAAATACAAATATTAAATAAATTTCGACAATTTAGACACTAGCAATTTGAATTAGTTTTTTTAAAATCTTTAAAACATCATATAAATCATTACCGGGGTTACACATTGAGAAAACTTTTGATGTTCCATACTTTGGCGTGCCACCTTTAACTAATTTGATAAAAATAAATTCGCTACCAGTAGCAATCATGCCAAAATTGGACTTATTTTCATTAGGATTACCAAGCATATAGGCAAGTATTTGTGCTAGTCCTGATTAAATTGAAAATGATGTTTTTTTGGATTCAATAATCATTATCCAGAGTTTATCACATAAAACTAAAATATCGATGCGACCTTTGATTATGATATCTCGATCGGCAACTTCAATATCAATTGATATTTATTGTTGTGACGAGGGCAAAGCGTTTATCGTTTTCCCTCTCACTTTTAACAACAAACAAGAGAGAAGAAATATTCTGGATTTTATAAAATTCACATTCTGCAATTCAGAGTGTAGTAAACAAAACTATGCATATTATCTCCATGGGAACAAGTGAAAATACTTGGAATAGCCATATAACTTTAGTCATGCATTCATACATGAATTTTTATAGACAAGACTCATGACTTTCTCTTCATGTATTTTCGATTCTGAATTTATAAGATGAAAACGTAGATATGAAAGACATTCGGTCTAAACACAAATATCATGTTGAATTTCAAACGTACATCCTTAATCTTGGCTACTACTCTTACCCTTGGTACTGCAATATTTCCTGCCACTGCGAATGCCGAACCAACAGTTTACGAAGGACCTAATGGTGGTACTGCTGT
>DESS01000085.1:7946-10093 GCA_002361335.1 Richelia sp. UBA3308 | reverse complement strand
TAAAGCATAAAAATAAGCCAAAAACGTATTACAACCTTTGATAAAGCAAGTTTTTAAAAACTGAAAATGTTAATTTTAGTAAAAAAGCTAGTTATAAAAACTACTAAGCATAATATTTTATTCTCAGTGATTGACAAAAGACTAATTTAATGTGTATTGAAAAAAAACAGTTTGTATGATTTGAATATGGTTTTAAATTGAATTGCAGTTTTTGATAAATATAAATGGTATTAATATCATGTCCGGTTAAACAGTTATCATATTTGATCTGAGTAAGAATTAAGAATTAATAACTAAAAACTAAAAACTAAAAACTAAAAACTAAAAACTAATCACTAATAACTAACCTCACCCCGCCGTAGTGCTCCCCTCTCCAAAGCATGGTCGAGGGGAAGGGGTGAGGTTGGGCCCTCAAGATAAGCAGAACTTTAAAATTCTCCCCGCACTTTATCAACCATCATTTCGACATCTTGGGGTATTTCATCACCCCTCCAAGCAACGTGTCCATCAGATCTCACTAATACAAAAGCACGTTCATAAAGTTTAGCAATATCTGGATTATTAATGTAATGGATTGTCAAAGGAACTTGTTTTTGCTGAAAAATTTTCGTTAAAGGTTCAATTCCAGATTTTGAATTGAAGCACATTAATACAAATCCATCACCGAATAAATCTAAGGTTGATAATCCAGGTTTTAACCAAGCATGGGGTGCGCGGCAACCGGGATAACTACTTTGATTCCATTCATCTGTGTGATCTTGGGGAGGTAATCCATCGGAAATTACAATGGGTGATTCATAACGAAAACCAAGGTGAACTCCAGGAGCATCAAATTCCTTTTTGACTCCACTACGTTCCATACCTTGTGCCATTTGTTTCCTAATTGCTTCTCCTTGTTCAGAATCCCGAGCAATTTCTGGAGGTATACTACGTTTTTGAGTCCGTTGCAAATTGGCGTTTGCAGCTTCAAGGTTTCTTACGGCGATGGGACGACGTTCGATTTCGTAGGTATCTAGTAAATTTTTACCTCCCCAACCTTTGATAGTAGCGGCGAGTTTCCAACCTAAATCTACTGCATCGCCGATGCCGGTATTCATACCGAAACCACCGGATGGTGAAAGTGTATGAGCGCAGTCTCCGATAAAAAAGATACGTCCTTTCCGGAATTTTTCCGCGACTCGATGAGTTAAACGCCAGGGAAGGTTAGAAATAATTTCTACAGGGGTATCTATCGAAATAGCAGCTTTAATTGCTTCATAGGCATCATAAATTTCACCATTTGCTTGAGGTTTTAAAATTAAACGATATTCTCCTCTGCCATCAACTGCGCGTAAAGGTTCTTGTATAGTTGGATTCACTAAAAAGAAAACCACAGCATTGCGATCGCCAAGTTGAGATGCTAATTGGGGAGCTTGGAAAACAACACTTTGAAATGTTTGGGTGTCGTGATATTGAATGGCATCAATGCCGCATTGTTTGCGAATATTAGCCCGAGCGCCATCACTAGCGACCATATATTTTGCGTGGATTATTTCAGTATTTCCACTATCTAAATTGTTAATTTTCGCAACTATTCCGTCATCAAATAGTTCAAAATCTTGTAATTCGGAAAGTAGTTTAACACAGCCTTGGGGATATTGTCCTAAAAACTTGAGAAATTCAGGAGCAAACCAATTTTGAGGACATACCTGTTCCGTTTCAGGAGCATAATCAGGTTGAGTGCGATCGGCATAGGATGGGAGCTTAACCCGGAAGATTTCATGTCCTCCCACGGTAGTAACCCAAGCAACATCTAAGGTATGGTTTTCATCCCAACCGGCATTGCGTATTTGTTCGGAAATACCCCAGCGACGGCAGAATTCCATAGAACGATATCCGACAGTACTGACTTTGGGATCGCGAACAACTCCATCTGTTTTTTCGATGAGAATGCAATCGATACCTTGGTAGCGTAACTCGGCTGCCATAGACATACCGACGGGGCCGCCACCTACTATTAATACATCTGTTTTGAATGTGTTTTTCATTTTTTAGTTGATAGTTGTTAGTTGTTAGTTGTTAGTTGATAGTTGATAGTTGTTAGTTGTTAGTTGTTACTCATTACTCGTTACTCTTTACTCTTTACTCATTACTCGTTACTCGTTACT
>DESS01000085.1:0-7870 GCA_002361335.1 Richelia sp. UBA3308 | reverse complement strand
TTACTCGATAGTTGTTAGTTGTAGGGTGTGGTATTAGTAACATGAAAAAACTCTGCGTTCCTCTGCGTTTACCTTTGCGTTCCTTTGCGTTTCAAAAACATATAACTCCTCACACCTCCTTATTCCTTAATTCCTCAAAAAAGTTGTTGTAAAAATCAAACATTTCAGAAACAGCACTGGGAATAACTTGGCATTGATGAGAACGTTTGGCTAAAACCTCGAATTTATCAGATATTGTTTGATAGGCTATTTTAGAATTGGGAATATATTCTGGTGTCGCTATTTCAAAAGATGGCCCTGCTGTTTTACCGCGCTTTCCAGAAGGCATAGTCATCAACAATTCTCCCAAAGGACGCATCATTCCTGTCATAATATCGATGCTGGCATTCATTAATTTGGAACGTCTTAAGCTGCCTTGGGGGTTTGAACCGAAGTGCTGTACCATCAATTGCATCATCAGAAAATAACTTTCGTTGAATATTTCCATGACTGTTCTGGTTTGGGGAACGGTAACAACATTACTATGACAATCTTGATAATTTAAACTGGGATTTCTTAATGATGGGTAAGAAGGATTCCAGGTTTTTTTAATTCCTTTTTTGGCATGATTCATTTGTTCCAGAGAAAGGGCATCTGCTAAATTGCGGAATTTTTGATAGTGCGATCGCGCAAAGGTTTCGCTTTCGATTTCGCTTCCTTCTCCATGTTCGACGATTAAATCAACTGCAAATAAAGCACTTTTAAGATCATAAACCTGCATTTGATAATCTGGATGTGCTTTATTCAAATTATCCCGCATAAATAAACGATGTTCGCCACCAACTTGATTTTTGTTAACTAGGAATAAGTCGGGAATGTTTTGTAATCCCCTGCGGATTTGTCCATACAATTCGCTTAAGGAACCGTATGAATAAAACTGTTCCGTTGTCGGAATAGTTTCGTTTTCAACTTTTTCGTTTAAGAAGTCGGGCATCTCTAAACGCATAAAATACTGTAGAGATAAAGCATTTAATGGTTCCAGAGCAAAGTCGATATCTATGGGGAATTTGGCGTTAAGTTGTTTAAAATCGGGAATTGCTGCATAAAATGGTTCGCCGATCGCCATCAATATATTATTCACTAAAAGAAAATGAATCATTTCTTCGCGGGCAATTTCTATTAATACTCCCCGCATTCCATAATTATCTAGTTCTTTGCCATCACCACAAGCTAAATGCAGTTGTTCGGGAGTCCATAAACCACGACGGACATATTCTTCTCCAGTGACGTAGTTAGGAACGGAATATCCGGCATAAATATATTGCAGCATGACAGCAATTTCTAATTCTGCTGCTTGTTTTAATGCCTTTATTAAAAGTTCGCGAGTTTGAATTTTAGATTGTGGTTGTTGGGGTTTCGTTTTCTGTTGTGGTGTGGGAATATAACCAATTTGTTGTTGATTTTGCAGGAATTTGAGTAAAAGTTTTGATTTAGCTTCTGACATATCTCTTGTGGGGGGCATATAATAAGTTTTATTTTTATTTTTGGGATCTGACATTTGCCACATTAAACGGGCATAAGTGGCGACTTTGCATTTATCAGCTAAACTAAAAACTTCGGCTTTCATAAAGGAAAAATTGGCTTCGTAGAAAGCTAAAATATGTTCGTAAATTAAGTTGAAATCTACATCTTTTTGGGGAATTTCATCTAAGTGCCAATCATCACCCATGACTCTGACGGCGAAGAAGCCAGCACCGCTCCAAAATCCCAGTTTATTATCATTATCGTAAGCAATTTCGGGTTCTTGTATATAATTTGGATTACAAGGATGTTCGTAAGGAAAACTAGAAATTAATATTTTACAAGTTCCAGGTTTTACACCTCTTAAAGTTATCCAACCCCGCCCTTGTTGATTAGTATAAATTTCACAACTAGCTGTAAATTCTCCCCGATCTAAAATTTTTCCAGGTTTAAATTCGATAATTTGCATTTCATCATTACGGGGATAGTGAAAAGTTTTACCTTTATTTTGACTATCCTTTTCAAATTGATAACGCAATTGAGGAAACGCTCTAGGATTATAAAATTGATTTAAATAAATTGGCTCTACAGCTTGAGGACAACCTCTAAAAAAAGAGCGTATTTCTAATTCAACAGCGTTATCTTCCCCCTGCTTAAAATTAGGAAATTCTATAAATAAACAAGCATCATCTACCTGAAGATTAATTTCTTGCTCTTGTACTAAAATAATTCTTTGATTATCAACCCTGCCAATAATACATAAACCTTGATTTTCAACTTCTTCTCGTAAATCTTGCCAATCATCACAAAAAGGAATATCAATCAATCCACTAGTTAATTCATGAACTTCTTTTTGATATGCTTCCTTGGGAATCTTCCCTACTAATCTATAACTATCAACAGTGCGTAATTCTAAATCACCCAAATCCAACTTAGAAAAAATCTTGTGAAGTAAACCTTCAGCATTTTGCGATCGCCCTACACAAGGAATGGCTGTAATCATATTTAAACTAATACCTTGGGGAGTTAAATTTAAGGAAAGATTCCCCATTTCAGTTGAATTTAACTCAGGTACTATTCGAGGAGTCAATAACCTTCCATGAGGATAAGTTTTTAATTCATCCTGACACCATAAACCGATAGTTCCATGTAATTCCCAAAAACTTGGTGCATCAGGTTTAACAGGTGCCGACATATTACTAATACTAAATTGCACCACCAAACCCAAAACATCATCTCGCTCCATGGCTGATTTCAACATCGAAACCGTTGGCGATATATTTAGCTCATCATTCCAAAGAAAATCTTCAGCATCTTTAGGAATCGCAAACTGATAAACAGCAGCTTTGCCAAATTCATGATTTAAAATATGCTCCGGTAATTCCCGAATATAATTAAAATCTTGCCAGCGAGCTAATAATAAACCTTCAATCGGAGCAGTCACCATATAAGGAACTTGATTGGAATCACCCAATCTACCAAAAGCCAACTGCCCCAACATAATCGTATTCGTCCAATTAGAAGCGGGATCGCATTCAAAGAATCGAGCGCGATTGAAACTAGTTTTAACGTATTCGTTGTAATGTCCCCAAAAATCAACACTGCGTCCGATTACAGGGTCATTTTCATCAATTTTGCCGAATTCTTGCTGAGTACTAATAATTTTCGCATCAATGGAAAAATGCCCATTACCGCCAAAATTCCATCCCATGGCCATACTAAAAGGACCATTTTCATCTAATTTCCCGTACTCGTTAAATTTTGGTCCTTTATTATAAAGGTATTCGTGATACTCGGAAGCTGAATGGTGTTCTTTGTAAGGTGAACCATTCATATAAGATGTATTATCACTTAAATCTACTAAACCATTTTTATATCCAGTAGGGGCGTGGATACGGGCAGAACCTTGAAAATGTAGACGAGGGAAATTTAAGACACTCATGTTAATTAATTATCTATATAGCAATTTTGATCGTCTTCTATTGCTATATAGGGGTGGGTGAAGAGAGGTTATGCAATGTTGGTTGTTGAGGAGATGGTGATAAGGAATATATGGCGGTTTTCGGTTGAGTCGAATACACGAACATCACCCCTCTCCTTAGCAAGGATACTTGTTTGCCCACAAATTGGCGTGTAGAGACGCGATATATCGCGTCTGGGACATTTACCGGAATAACCAAAAATCTTTGGGTAAGGGGTTTTACCCCTGAATGACCAACAGTATGCAAAGCATTGGAGAGGAGAAGGGGGTGAGGTTAACCTTCTATTAACTAATATTAAAAAAAATCCGAAATCGAATTCGCTACCATTGTAAATAATTGTTGGCATCCTCAATTTTCCGGATTTATGCAAATCCTTCACTTTGAATTCAAATTGATTCAGGATAATTACGTAGAATTACGTTACTTTGAAAATAATCCTAATCAGTATCAAAGTCGTTCTCTTCCTTTACAAGATATTGGCGATTTAATTAAATTAGCCGAACGGGATTACTATGATATTTTACCGAAAGATCGTACAAAGACTGAAACAAGGTTGTTTGAACAGATTAACAATCCAAGTCAATTGGCGAAACGCAATTACAATATTTTACCGGAAGACTATAAAAACATCGGTATAAAGTTATTTAATTGGTTGGATGGAGATGACAGGTTTCTTGAACAATTACTGAATAAACATCGCCGTCAAGGGATTATTTTAGCGTTCAGCACGTCGGAAAATATCGCAAATCTACCTTGGGAGTTATTACAATCAACAAGGTAATGTAGATGATGCGGTGCTTGTGACTTCCTTTTGAGTGCATCGAGCAATCAATCATTAATAGCTGCTCCGGTTTTAACATTGGTGGAAGCTAAAGATAATGATATGCGTATTGGCTTAGGACAATGCGTAGCTCAGATGTTTGCTGCTCAAATTTTAAACAATCGTAGGGGCTTTGAGAAGCTACATATTTATGGCGCGGTTTCTACAGGTACCAACTGGAAGTTCTTGGTACTAGAGGAAAATTTAGTAAAAATTGACCTCACAGAATACTTTATCACACAATTGAATCAAATATTAGGGATTTTGAGCGAACCGTTTAGAGGATGGGTGGAAAAGTCATAAATAAAACTCGTAAACTTTTAGATCCCCCATTATCCACGCCACTTGCGACAACGGTGCGTGTTCCTCCGCAACGCAGTGGCTCCCCTTAAAAAAGGGGGACTTTACCGGATAATCCCAGATAATAGTAAAAAACAATACTTATACCGTTTCTTTATAAAGATGCGCCCTTATGAAAGCCCGTGCAGACGGGCTTTGTATTATTAGCCCCAGCCTTAGCCGGCTGCGGGCGATTAAGTGCAGCCTCTTAGAATTTATTTTTCATTAACTTGAAATCTAAAATTGTAACTTTCATTTAACAGAAATAGGTACGGGTTTATAATATCCAAGATGTTGTTGAATTACACAAAGGACATCTAAAGCATCTAATAAATATTCACCATTCTGTTTTTGGATAAATTTTTTATTCTGCAAAATTTTAATTAAATGAATCATTGTTTTCTCAGATTTAATTTCTGTTAAGGCTTCTGCTGCTATACCGCGTATAAACATATCATTATGTTGCAAAAGTTTAATTAATCCAGGAATTGCTTTTTCAGATTTGATTTTACCTAAAGCTTCTGCTGTACTATAAAGTACAGGTTCAAATTTATCTTTGAAAAGTTTAACTAATTGAGGAACAGCCGCTTCTGATTTAATTTCTCCCAAAGCTTCTGCGGCTTTAACACGTACCTCAAAATATTCATCTTTGAGAAGTTTAATTAATCCAGGAATTGCTTGTTCAGATTTGATTTTACCTAAAGCTTCTGCTGCTGTTTCACGCATCAATATACTGTCATCTTCAAGCAGTTGAATTAATACTGGAATCGCAGTTTCTGGGTGGATTTCTACCAGGGCTTCTGCTGCTTTCTCACGTACCCACTTATTTTCATCTTCTAAAAGGGACATTAATATAGCCGTCGCCTCTTCTGATTTCATATTTCCTAAAGCCTCTGTGACACTTTCACGTAAATATGAATCTTGATGTTCTAAAAGTTTAATTAATTGGGGAATTGTCTTTTCGGCTTTGAGTTTTCCTAAAAGTTTTGCAGCTCCAGCACATACCTGACTATTTTTTTGTTTGAGAAGTCTAGTTAATTGGGGAATTGTGGCTTCGGTTTGAATTTCTTCAAGAATACTTATGGCATGATCGTGTACATCCATATCTTCATGTTTGAGAAGTTTAATGAATTGGGGAATAACAGCTTCGGGTTTAATTTTTCTTAAAACATATATCGCACGAAATGATATATCGCTATCTTCATCTTCCCTAAGTTCAATTAATTTAGAAATAGCTGCTTCTGACTTAATTTTTCCCAAAGCAATTATGGCATCTTCCCGTACATCTTGATATTCATATTCTCCTTGTTCGATAATCTCAATTAATCTAGGAACTGCTGATTCCCATTGCATTTCTCCTAGTAAAGATACGGCACTCGAACGAACTCGATCGCTTTCATGTTCGAGAAGTTCTATTAATTTGGGAATAATTGTCTCAGATTTAATTTTTCCCAAGGTGAATTCAGCACACTCAGGCAGCTGATAACCTTCAGATTCGAGAAATCCGATCAATTTAGAAATTACCTGCTCAAATTTAAGATTTTCTACAGTAGATGCAGCAGTAGTACCATTACTATCATCTTCAGATTCGAGAAGTTTTCTTAATTTGGAAACCGTTGTCTGAGATTCGATGTTTCCCAAGGCAGATGTCGCACAAGAGCATACAAATGAGTCTTCATGTTCAACAAGGGATCTCAATTGATAAATTGCGGCATCGGATTCGATTTTTCCTATGCTATATATGGCGCTAGCAGCTACTTGCTCATTTTTATGTTCGATAAATTTCATCAAAGAGGAAATTACCGCCTCCGATTGTGTTTTCATCAGAAGACGTATTTTTAATAATGCCGGAATTTCCAAATTATCAATTAAACTAATACTCTCCTCAAGCCATTCTTCTTTCACTGCTCCAGCTAAATAAGCACCATTATGCCAATCTACCTGCAAAGCCAAGTTTACCACCCTTAACGCCAAATCTTTATCATCCAACAATCCCATCATTAATCTTAGGGATTCCTTCCATTGCAAATCATTTAAATAATCCCATTGCAACTCATCATCACTTAAGTGTGGTAATTTTTCTAATAATCTTTGGGGAGTGTAATCTTCCATGATTTTAATATTCGCCCTTTAGCACCCTGAATTAAAAAAACTATAAATCAAAAAAACTATTAATTCAAAAAAATATTATTTCAAAAAGTATACAGCATATTTCATATGAGCGATCGGTACATTTGGACGGGCAGGGATGCCCGTACCACAAGAGTTTTAAAAGTTTTAAAATATAGTACTGTATCCAAATAAAAGCAAAGTGCTATAAATTCAGGACTTACGCAATTGTCACAAGACTCGGATGGTGCCGTACACTCATTGCCTTATTACTACCTTGAAAAGCTGTCTGTGTACAAGCATCCTACAAGAAAAATATGCCAGTTGCGTAAGTTCTAAAATTAAAAAACTATAAATTAAAAAAACTATAAATTCAAAAATTTGTGTAGAAAAATCTGATTTATTCAAAAAACCAGATTTCTTAATTCTCACTTAAGAATTGATCTAACTCGCAGCCAATTGACTCCAACTCACATAAGGCAATTTTGCGGCAGTCTGTTTAATTTTCTGGGCATTATTTACCAATTGTCCACAAGCATCCCAAGTACCGGAGATAAACATATTTTTCGCAGCTTCACCCATTTCTACAGCAGCTGAAAAATCACCACACTGTACTTTCATGACTTCCAAGTTTACCGTTACATTTACTTGAGGATTATCTGTTAACATCAGTTGTAATTTTTGAACGGTGTCAGCATCGGGAGTAACACAAGGAACGCCCATTGCGACACAATTACCGAAAAATATTTCTGCAAAACTTTCACCAATTAAAGCTTTAATTCCCCATTTTGCAAGGGCTTGAGGTGCGTGTTCTCTCGAAGAACCACAACCAAAGTTACGATTAACTACTAATATACTTGCATTTTGATACTGCGGTTGGTCGAAGGCGTGTTTACCTGCAAGTGATTTGCGATCGTCTTCAAAAGCATGTTCTCCCAAACCATCAAAAGTAACACAACGTAAAAATCGCGCTGGAATAATTCTATCGGTATCGATATCATTACCTACTAAAGGAATACCCTTTCCGGAAACTGTTTTAACTTCACTCATAACAATTTTCGATTTTATATTTTAGATTTTGAATTGGGCATTGGGCCGAAGGGCATGGGGCATTGGGCAT